>NZ_DASVTX010000343.1:0-8492 GCF_036387355.1 Longimicrobium sp. | reverse complement strand
CACTTCCACCTGCCCCGGCACGGCGACGAGCCCGTCCGGCACGTACACCGTCACCGGGCTCACGGCGCGGGTGGCGCGGCGGTCCACCCTGCCGCTCACCCGCACCCGCGCGCGCGACACGCTCAGCCCACCCAGCGCCGCCGTGTCCAGCGCGATCTCGCGGCTGAAGGTGCTGTCGTCAGGGACGATCTCGAACGGCAGCGTGTTGAGAACGGTCAGCGCGTTCACCTGGTCCGCCCCCCCCGTCACCCGCACCTCGGCGGGGAAGATGGAGAGCGAGTCGCCCACGACGTAGCGCCGCAGCGAGCGCCCGCTGATGGTCGCGTGGATGGGGACCAGGCGGCTGGCGAGCCGCTGCAGCCCGAGCGCGACCACGGCGGGGCGCACGTCGCGCGCGTTGACGGAAAGGCCCTGGGGAATGCGCACCATGGCCGGGTCCAGCGCAAAGGTGCGCCCCTCGCCCACCTGGCGAATGGGGAGCACCAGCGCGGGCCGGTCGATGGCCAGCTCCCAAAGTTCGCGCCCCGGCCCGGTGAACTGCACCCGCACCTCCTGCGGCTCCGGGGGCCCGGAAATGACGAACTGCGGATCGCGCACCACCGGGTCCACGCGCACGGGGATCCACTGCGTGGTCACCTGCTCCGCGCTGACGACCGCCCACACCAGCACGGACAGGGCGAAGGCGGCCAGCTTGAGGGGCCAGTTGCGGGTGAGGGTGCGCAGGGTGACCCTACGCACCGGCGCGCTCCGCGAGCAGGCGGCGCAGCAGGTCGGTGTTGGCGCCCGCGTCCCACTCCGTCGCGCCGATCACCTTCTTCTGAATGACGCCGTCCCGGTCCAGGATGAACGATTCGGGAACGCCCGTGGTGCGGTACGTCCGCTGGATCTCGCCGGAGGGGTCGTGCCAGATGGTGAACGTGAGCCCCAGGTCCCGCGCGAAGCTGGTCAGCTCCTTCGGTCCCGCGGGCGCCTTGTCGACGCTGACGGCGATGATGCGCAGCCCCTGCGGCCCCAGTTCCTTGTGCAGGCGCTCCATGGACGGCATTTCGTCGCGGCAGGGGCCGCACCAGGTGGCCCAGACGTTCAGCAGCACCACCTGCCCGCGCAGGTCGGCGAGCGAAACGGGCCTGCCGTTCATGTCGGTGGCGCGAAAGCCGGGCGCGGGCTTGCCCACGTCCGGCGGAAGAATGCGGTCGCGGTTGGCCCATCCCAGCGCCAGAAGGATCGCGAGCACCGCCGCGACCGCCCCCGGAAACACCCATCCCCGCCGCTTGGCCATCGATCCCGATCCAGAGTTGGTGTCCATCACGCGCCGCGCGCGCCGATCCGCCCACCCGTACCCGGGAACGGAACAGAAGTCCCCAGTGCCCAGTCCCGAGTGCCCGGTGCTCAGTGCCCAGGCACCGGCCCCCTATTCCCTATTCCCTATTCCCTATTCCCTATTCCCTATTCCCTATTCCCTATTCCCTATTCCCTGGGTTTCGCCGGCGTCGTCGGCAGCGACGCCTCGGGCGGGGGCGGCGCCTCCTCCACCGGGTCCGGCGGCACGCTGTCCTCCGCGGCGGGCTCCGGCGCGGCGGTATCCACCACCACGGGCGCGGGCGGATCGGGATCGGCGCCGGCCAGCACCACGCGCACGCTCGAGCCCATCGGCAGGCTGTCCCCCGCGGCGGGCGACTGGCTCACCACCGTTCCCGCCTCCGCGGTCGCCGCGGGATCGTAGCCCACGCGGCCGATGCGCAGCGACACCGTTTCCAGCCGCGCCGCCGCGTCCCCCCGGGTCAAGCCGACCACGCTGGGGATGAGCACCTTCGGCGGCCCGGCGCTGATGATCATCACCACCATGCTGGACACCGCCGCGGGCTGCCCCGCCGCGGGGCGCAGCCCGATGAGCGCCCCTTCCTCCCGCCGGTCGCGCACGCGCTGCAATCCCACGCGGAACCCGTAGCGCTGCAGCGTCTCGATCGCCTCCGCCCGCGTCATGCCGGCGATGGAGGGCACCGGCCGCGTCTCCGGCCCGCCGCTGATCACGATGCGCACCGCGGACCCGCGCGAAACCTCCTGGCCGGGAAGCGGCGTCTGCATCAGCACCCGCCCGCGGCGGATGCGCGCGTTGGTCACCGTGCCCCCCTTTTCCACCGCCAGACCCAGCCGCCCCAGCGTGCGCTGCGCCTCGCCCTGCGGACGCCCCGTGAGGTCCGGCACGGTGACGATGGCCGACCGCCCGAATCCGGGAAAGAAGAAGAGGGTGATCAGCACGTAACCGAGCAGAAACCCGCCCAGCGACGCCGTCAGCACGTACTTGAGCAGGCGGCGCTCGTCAAAGTAGCGGCGCACCCGGCCCGGCAGTTCCTTGTGCCAGCCGGGCGCGGGAGGACGAAAGCGCGGTGTGCGGGCCGGCTTCACGGGCTGGCGCGGCCTCACGCGGGCCTCCGCAGCCGCGCGGCGAACGCGCCGTCCGCGCCCTGCGCCTGCGGCAGCACGCACAGGTACCCGGCCGCGTCGCGAACCTCCGCGGGCACGGCCTCCGTCGCTTCCACCCGCCATCCGGGCCGCGCCTTCAGAAACGACTCCACGCGCACCTCGTTCTCCTCCCGTTCCAGCGAACACGTGGAATAGATCAGCAGCCCGCCGGGGCGCACGCACTCCGCCGCGGCGGCGAGCAGTTCGTCCTGCAGGCGGGTGAGGGCCTCCAGGTCCTCCGGCGTCACTCGCCAGCGCCCGTCGGGGTGGCGCCGCAGTGTGCCCGTCCCCGTGCAGGGCGCGTCCAGCAGCACGGCGTCCGCGGGGCGGAACGGCGGCCTGCGCCCGTCCGCCACCACCACGCCCACCCGGTCACCCCAGCCCAGCCGCCCCGCGTTTTCCGTCACGCGCCGCACGCGCCGGCGCGACAGGTCCGCGGCGGCCACCCGCCCCGCCCCGTCCGCCAGCCCCAGCGCCTTGCCCCCCGGCGCCGCGGCCAGGTCCAGCACCGTGGCGCCCGCCGGAACGTCCGCGTAGCGCACCACCAGCGCCGCCGCGGGATCCTGCACCACGGCGGGAACGGCCGTCAGCGCCTCGGACGCCGTCCCCGGCGCGGGGATCCGCAGCGAATCCGGGGACCAGGAGACGGGCGCCGCCTCGATCTCCGCCGCGCGCAGCCGGGCCGCCGCCTCGTCCACCCCCACGCCGAGCGGGCGGATGTACAGCTCCGGCCGGCGGTTGTTCGCCTCCACCAGCGCCAGCGCGGCCTCGGGCCCCCAGCGCTCCATCCACCGCCGCACCAGCCACTCCGGGTGCGAACCCCAGGTGGAAAGGTAGGCGACGGGGTCCCTGCGCTGGTCCGGAAAGCTCATGTGCTCCCGGCGGCGCTGCAGGTTCTGCAGAATGCCGTTCACCAGCCCGGCGGCGCGCGGCACCCCGGCCATCCGCACCAGGTCCACGGACTGCGACACCGCGGCGTAGGGCGGAACGCTCCCCATCTCCAGCAGCTGGTACGCGCCCAGGCGCAGCACGTCCAGCACGTCGGGGTCCAGGCTTTCCACCCCGTCCCGCGCCAGCCGCCCCAGCAGGTAGTCGATGCGGCCGCGCAGGCGGAACGTCCCGTAGACGAGCTCCTGCGTCCACGCGCGCTCGCGCGGCTCCAGCCCGTGCACGGCCGCGTCCAGCGCGCGGTCCGCCAGCTCGCCCTCGCGCACGCGGGCCAGCGCCTCCAGCGCGGCCTGCCGTCCCACCGTCGGCGCCGCCATCAGCGCCGCGCCCCGCGCGCGGACCCGCTCACGCGTCCACGCCAAAGCGGTCGCCCGCGGACACCCCGCGCCCGCGCACCCACTCCCCCGCGCCCATCCGCCGCTTGCCCTGCGGCTGCACCTCGGCGATGCGCACGGCGCCGCTCCCGCAGGCCACCACCACCCCGCCCTGCGCGTCCGCGGCCAGCACGGCGCCGGGCTCGCCGGAGGCGTCCGCCACCGGCTGCGGGCGGAAGAGCTTCACGGGGCCGCGCGCGCCCAGCGGGCTCCACGCCCCGGGCACGTCGTCCATGGCGCGGATCAGCCGCGCCACCTCCTCCGCGGGGCGCGTCCAGTCCACCCGCGCGATCTCGCGGTCCACCTTGGGTGCGTACGTGGCGCGGTCGTGGTCCTGCACCGTTTCCGTCGCCGCGCCGGCCTCCATCAGCGCCAGCGTTTCCACCAGCGCCTCCGCGCCGATCTCCGCCAGCCGCACCCCCAACTCCGCCGCGGACTCGTCCGGGCCGATCGGCTCCTCCACGCGCAGAATCATGGGCCCGGAATCCAGCCCCGCCTCCATCCGCATGATGGTGACGCCGGTCGTTTCGTACCCGCGAGCCACCGCCCACTGGATCGGCGCCGCGCCGCGCAATTCGGGGAGGAGGGATGCGTGGATGTTGATCGATCCCAGGCGCGGCACGGCCAGCACCTCCGGCTTCAGGATCTGCCCGAAGGCGACCACGACGGAGATATCGGCCTCCAGCGCGCGGATGCTGGCGATGAACTCGTTGCCCCGCGCCCGCTCCGGCTGCAGGATGGGGACGCCCATCGTCAGCGCCTCCTGCTTGACCGGGGAAACGGAAAGCGCGCGCCCCCGCCCCGCCGGCCGGTCCGGCTGCGTCACCACCCCCACCACGTCGTGCCCCTCTTCCGAAAGGGCCATCAGCGCGGGGAGCGCAAACGCCGGGGTGCCCCAGAACAGGACTCTCACTTGCCCGCCAGCTTGCGGTACTTCTTGAGCAGCATGGTGCGCTTGATGGGGCTCAGGCGGTCCAGGAACAGCACGCCCTCCAGGTGGTCGATCTCGTGCTGAAGGCAGCGCGCCAGCAGCCCGTCCGCTTCGATGCGGACGGGGTTTCCCCGCTGGTCCAGCGCTTCCACGACGCACGTCACGGGGCGCTCCACCGAGCCGGTGATGCCGGGAATGCTCAGGCATCCCTCGTCGTAGCGGTCGCGCTCGCCGCCGGACTCCACGATGCGCGGGTCCAGCAGGGCGATGCGGTCGCCCCCTTCTTCCTTGACGTCCACCACGATCAGGCGCTGGCTCAGCCCGATCTGCGGGGCGGCCAACCCGATGCCGCTGGCGTCGTACATGGTCTCGAACATGTCGTCCACCAGCCGGTCCAGCTCCGGGCCGGGGGCGGGCACCTCCGTGGTGCGGCGGCGCAGCACCTCGGAGCCCAGCAACTCGATCTTGCGGATCGCCATCGTTACTTCCTGGGTTCCCCGCCGAGGCGGCGGGCGATCTTGGCACGCTCCACGACCACGATGGACGTGCCGGTCTTTACCTGGATCTCGTCGTTCTTGATGCCCGTCACCTCGCCGATGAGCCCGCCGGCGGTCACGATCTGGTCGCCCTTCTGCAGGCTGCCCACCATGTTCGCGTGCTCCTTGGCCTGCCGCCGCTGCGGAACGATGATCATCACCCAGAAGAGGATGAACAGAAAGATCAGCGGCAGAAAGCTGATGATGGGGTTGGCGCCGCGGGCCTGTGCCTGCGCCAGAAGGAGCACGGTTTCCATGATTCCCGAAATCCGGATGGTTCAGTGATGATGCCGTCGTTCACCCGCGCGCGGCGCGCCCGGCGTGAAAGCGGTCCAGCCAGGCGCGGCTCCACGAGGCGAAGTCGCCCGCGGCGATGCGCTCCCGCGCGGTGTCGGCCAGCCGCACCAGAAAGCGCAGGTTGTGGATGGAAAGCAGGCGCATGCTCAGCCCCTCCCCCGCCACGAACAGGTGCCGCAGGTACGCCCGGGTGTAGGTGCGGCAGGTGTAGCAGTCGCACTCCGGGTCCAGCGGCCCCGCGTCCGTGCGAAAGCGGTTCTGCTTGATGTTCACCTGCCCCTCGCCGGCGATCCACACGGCCCCGTTGCGCCCGTTTCGCGTGGGGGCCACGCAGTCGAACATGTCCACCCCGCGGCCAATGGCCTCCAGCAGGTCGTCCGGGTACCCCACGCCCATCAGGTAGCGGGGCAGCGTTTCCGGCAGTTCCGGCTGCAGCGCCTCCAACAGGGCGTACATGGTGGGCTTGGGCTCGCCCACGCTCAGCCCGCCAATGGCGATGCCGTCCCAGTCCCCCGCGTTCACCGTGCCCCGCAGCGACTCCAGCCGCAGGTCCGGGTAAATGCCGCCCTGCACGATGGGAAACAGCGTCTGCACCGGGCCCCCGGGGTCTTCCGCCGGCAGCTGGGCGAAGCGCGTGCGGCAGCGCTCCAGCCAGCGCAGGGTGCGCTCGTAGGCCTGCGTGGCCACCTCGCGGCTGCTCTGCCCCGGCGGGCACTGGTCAAAGGCCATGATGATGTCGGCCCCCAGCGCCCGCTCGATCTCCATCACCCGCTCCGGGGTGAACAGGTGGCGCGACCCGTCGATGTGGCTCTGAAAGGTGACGCCCTCTTCCGCGATGGTGTTGATGTCGCTGAGGCTGAACACCTGAAAGCCGCCCGAGTCCGTCAGGATGGGCTTGCGCCACCCCTGAAAGCCGTGCAGCCCGCCCATTTCGCGCACCAGCTCATGCCCGGGCCGCAGGTAAAGGTGGTAGGTGTTGCCGAGGATGATCTGGGCGCCCAGCCCCTCCACCTCTTCCGGCGTGAGCGTCTTTACCGTGGCCTGCGTGCCCACGGGCATGAACACCGGCGTCTGCACCACCCCGTGGGGAAGCGTGAGCCGCCCCGCGCGCGCCGCGCCCTCCGTGGCCTGGATCTCGAACTCGAACAGCGCCGCCTCCCCGCGAAGATCGCATGCGATTGCAAACCCCTAGTTTGGCGGATGCGCGGGGTTCCGGCAAGGCGCCGCCCGCCCGCTCCGGCCCCAACGCACGAGAGCCGGGCCGCGCGTGGCGGCCCGGCTCCCGGTGGCGGGGCGACTCGCCCCTGGTACTCGGCGGCCCCTGCATGGTCGCCGTACGCGGCGCGGGCGGGTGCGGGCCCGCCAGGCGCACGTGCACTCAGCCGCGGTGGGCGGCGGCCCGCCGGTCGCGCGGCCCCACCCGCCGGTCGCGGCGCGCCGCGGGCGTGCGCCGCCACTCCAGCTCGTCGAGAACGATCTCGCGCAGCAGCATGACGGTGGTGATCATCAGGAGCCCGATGGTCACCTTGGCCAGAAAAAAGATGACCGTTTCGTAGAACGCCATCGAAACCTCCGGGTTCGGAGCCATTCCGTCGCGGTCGCCGTGGCACCGAGCCACGCAGCGAGCCAGACGGAGAACACAAACACGTTCTCCAGAAAGATAACGTCTTCCGGACACCCGTCCAGATTCCCACTTTGCGCCACGGGCGGCACCGCGGCACTCCTATCTACCTGCCATTGCTGCACTTCCCTGCACGCGGGAGCAAGGTTCCGCTCCCGGTCCACATACATTCCGTACAAGCCGGACGCCAGGATGCCGCCGAGCAGAAACATGCCTGATGCCCACGCGCTCACTCCGGGGCGTGTGCTGCGCAGCCACGCGGAGGGCTCGGTGAACGACGCCCCCAGCTGCGCGCCGCAGATCATGACCGCAAAGAACAGAAGCTCGGGCGAGCGCCGCAGCGGCAGCAGCGAGCCGGTCTCCAGCGCCACGATCAGGACCGAGAACGCGAACGGCAGCAGGCCGAAGCCCACGGCGAAGACGAACCAGCGCAGCATGGGCCGCATGTCGGTCCGCTCACGGGGTTGAGGGTGGGACGGCAGACTACGTTGCGAGCAACAATATGGACACTTCCCCGCGATCCCGCAAGTGCCTGCAAGAAGGCACTTTCGGCTGTGTCGTCAAGTGTGATTCTGAACACACCGAAGCCGCCAGCGGCGGAACGTGCCCTGTGCACGGTAATGGACGAAGCCGGACCGCGAAAACGCGGCCCGGCTTCGGTTTGCATGCTTTCCGTGCGGAACGGAACTCGGCTCGATTCGCCGTCAGACCACCAGCATCGCGTCGCCGTACGAGTAGAAGCGGTAGCCGCGCGCGATGGCCTCACGGTACGCGTGCATCGTCAGGTCGTACCCGCCCAGCGCGGAAACCAGCATCATCAGCGTGCTGCGCGGGAGGTGGAAGTTGGTGAGCAGGTGGTCCACCGCGCGAAAGCGGTACGGCGGGCGGATGAAGATCTGCGTCCACCCCTGCCCCGCATGCACGCGTCCATCCTCGTCCGCAACGGATTCCAGCGTGCGGACCACCGTGGTGCCGACCGCCCACACCGTTCCGCCCGCCGCGCGCACGCCGTTGATCGCGTCCGCCGCCTCGGCGGAAACGCTGTACCATTCAGAGTGCATGGCGTGCGCGGCCGGGTCTTCCACCTCCACCGGGCGAAAGGTGCCCACGCCCACGTGCAGAACCAGCCGGGCCAGGCGCACACCCCTGGCTTCCAGGGCGGCCAGCACCTCGGGGGTAAAGTGCAGCCCCGCCGTGGGGGCGGCCACGGAACCCCGCTCGCGGGCGTAGACCGTCTGGTAGCGCTCGCGGTCCACTTCCGTGGCGCTGCGCTCCACGTACGGCGGCAGCGGAACCTCGCCGTAGCGGTCCAGCGCCTCCGT
>NZ_DASVTX010000342.1:0-8872 GCF_036387355.1 Longimicrobium sp. | reverse complement strand
TCTTCACCAGGTCGATGCGCGCCGCTCCGGTCTCCGCCCGCGCCCGGTCCAGGATCTCCGGCAGCGTGAGCGTCTGCACCCGCACGGACGACGGCGGCGCGGTCTCCCGCACGGGATGGATGCCGCGCGACGGGGCGGGGTGCTCGGGATCGGCGTCCATCCACCGCTCCCCCGCGCTGGCCGCCACCCCGAAGTTGCACGCCGTCACGCGGCCCATCAGCCGCTCCCGGCCCACGTTTGCCGCCAGCCGCGGGAACTGCTCCGGATGCGGCTCGATCGACAGTACCCGCGCGGACGGGGCGACGGACGCCGCGTAGAGGGAAAACGCGCCGAAGTTGGCGCCCAGGTCCACGATGCACCGCGCGTCCGGCGGAACGCGGTACTCGCGGCGGCAGAACACCACCCACGCCGTGGCCGCGTCGTGCCAGTCGCGCAGTTCCACGTCCACCCAGCCGGCGCGGTCGCGCAGGCGGTGCGGGTACGCGGGCGCGCCCAGGCGCAGGTACGCGCGGGCGAACGCGGACGGCGCGCGAAACGCAGTGAAGCAGCGCGCCAGTTCCAGCGCGCGGGCGGGATGGGCCACGCGGGCCCAGCGGGAAAGCATCGGCCGGTCGGGTTCTTGTAACGGGTGAGCGGACAGTGTACTACGGACGGCGCCCGGGGGCGAGTCCGCGGGCCAGCGGAGGGGAGCACAGGGTGGGGGAATCGGGAATCGAACTGTCCGTCATCATCGCCACGCACAACAACCTGCCCACGCTGCAGAAGGCGCTGGCGAGCTGGGCGCGTTTTGCCGCGGACCAGCCGGTGGAGCTGCTGGTGGTGGAGGACGGCTGTACGGACGGCACGCGCGAGTACCTGGAGGGCCTCATCCGCGACGGGTGGAAAGGCCCGCCCCTGCGCGTGCTGCACGAGAACGACGCGCACGAGCTGGTCTGCACCAACCGCGGCCTGGCGGAGGCGCGCGGCAGCCTGGCGCTGAGCTGGCACGACGACATGTTCATCCTGCAGCCGTGGTTCGTCCCCGAGCTGCTGGCCACCTTTCGCGCCTACCCCGACGTGGGGCTGCTGGCGCTGAGCCGCGGCCTCGTCTTTTCCCCCGTGGACGAGCCGGTGCGCACCTGGGACGACACGGTGGACTGGCGGCGGATGCGCAGCACCGTGGGCCCGGCGCCGCTCAACTGGGCGCGGCTGTACGAGGTGGACGGGGTGATGCGCCCCTGGGTGGTCCGCCGCGCCTGCGTGGACAGGGTGGGGCCGCTGGACCCCGCGTTCCGCCCGACGGAGTGGGACGAAAGCGACCTCTGCTTCCGCATCCGCGAGGCGGGGTGGCGCGTGGCCACGCACGGATTTGAGCGCGACGGCGCCTACGTGCACCAGCTGAGCACCACGTACGGGCGCACGCCCTCCGCCCGCCGGCAGGAGATCGGGTTCCGCAACGGCTCGCTGTTTTACCAGCGGTGGACGGACGCCATCCGCCGCGGCCACGCGCGCAGGCGCAAGACGTGGCTGCGGCGCGCGACGGCGGTGGGGTGGGCGTCCACGCTGCGGCAGGTGGCGCGCTTTGCGGCGGGGCGGCGGGACGCGCCGTGAACCGCACCCGCCGCGCGGGGATCGCCGCCTTCTTTGGATACCTGCAGTTCGGGCTGGCCCTGGCCTCCGGAGTCCTCGTCGTCCCCTTCGTTCTGGCGAAGGTGGGCGGCGAGGCGTACGGCGTGTGGCTTGGGTTCGGCGAGCTGGTGGCGTATTCGGCGATGGCGGACCTGGGCGTGCTGGGCGTGCTCCCCTGGCTGATGGCAGAGGCGGACGGCCGCGGCGACCGCGACGAGCTTCGCGGCCTCGTGAGCGCCGGGATGGGCGCGGCGGTGCTGGCCGCCGTCGTGTTCGCGGCCCTCGCGCTGGGGCTGCTGGCGCTGGCGCCGGGGATCACGGGGGTGAGCCCCGGGCAGCACCGCGAGGTCATCGGCCCGCTGATGTGGCTGGTGGCGGGGATGGCGGCCGCCTACCCGGTGCGCGTCTTTCACGCGGTGCTGACGGGGTTGCAGGACGTCACCTTTCTGGGGTCGATGGGGATCGCGCAGGCGGCGCTGAACGTGGCACTGATGATCGGGATGCTGGCCGGGGGGATGGGGCTGTACGCGCTCGCCGCCGCGGCGACGATCCCCACGCTGGCGGTGGCGACGGCGAGCCTTGTGCGCGTGGCGCGCATTGCGCCGGACCTGCTGCGCGGGTGGCGGCTTCCGTCGCGGCGCATGTTGGGAATGCTGACGGGGCAGGGGATCGGGTCGTGGACGGCGGGGCTGGGATGGCGGATGATCAGCGCCACCAGCAACCTCGTGATCCTTGCGACCGCGGGCCCGGCCGCCGCCGTGGCCTACGCGCTGACCGCGCGCCTGGGCGACGTGCTGACGCAGATGAGCTGGCAGCTTCCGGACGCGGGGCTGGTGGGGCTGGCGCAGCTGCGCGGGACGGGGAACGGCGAGCGGGTGAACGCCGTGGTGGTGGCGCTGTTCCGGCTGACGCTGCTGGGGGCGGGCGCCGTGGCGTGCGCGGTGCTGGCCTTCAACCCCGCGTTCGTGGCGCTGTGGGTGGGCGCGGACCAGTTTGCCGGGCTGGGGACCAACGCGCTGCTGGCGGGCGGCGTGCTGGCGCTGTCGCTGAGCCACGCGCTGTTCGTGACGGCGTCCACGCTGGGCGCGCGGGTGCAGATCGGCGCCGCGTCGCTGGCGCAGGGCGCGGTGCACCTGGGCGCGGCGATTCTGCTGGGCCGCGCGTTCGGGGTGATCGGCGTGGCCGCGGCGGCGGTGGTGAGCACGGCGGTGGTGGCGTACCCGGCGGGCGTGTACTGGCTGCACCGCGGGACGGGGATGTCGCATGGGGAACTGTGGCGGCGCGCGCTGGGCCCGTGGTTCGCCCGTGCGGCGCTGCTGCTGATGCTGGGCGCCGCGACGGGGATCGTGGGATGGCGCTCGTCGCCGCTCTGGCTCCCGCTGGCCGCCGCCCCGCTTCTCGGGGCGCTGTATCTGTGGTGGATGCGGCCGCTGTACGACGGCCTGCCGCTCCCGGCGCGCATCCGCCCCGTCCTCATGCGCCTGCGCCTGCTCCCGGAGCAGGGCGGCGCCGGCGTGCCGCTGCCGTGACGCCAAGCGGACGCGCGCCGCCGAAGAAAGCCCGTCGGAACACCCCCTTACGCGACCGGAGCAGGCCGCCGCCCACCCGCGGCGTGCCTCACCACGAAACACCGGCATGGGATGTAGCCCGCCATGCGCCGCTCCTGCCGGGTTCTGCGCGTTTGCTCAACTCGCCGTGTCGAGCCGCCGCCCCTTGGCGGAGTGCGTCCATCAACCGTGACAGGGCACGCGGACACCCGTGAGCCGCGGGACACGCACCGCGGCCGTGTCCGTCGTGACATCCACGACGTCGTGGACAAACTGGCGCATGCCGGCCAGGGTGTCGCCCCGGATGCGGAAGACGTCCACCACCGCGCCCAATCCGGCGCTCGTCACCATCTCCACCGAATCCGGCGGAGAGAATCGCCACATCGGGGGGGGAGCGAAGGCGTCGAGGGGATCGTGGCCGGCCGAGCGCGACATCCTCTCCATCGCACCCCATCCCTCCGCTCCCCCGTGCCGCCTCCCGGCCGGAGCCGCCGCGCGCAGCCGCGTCGTGTAGGCGAACCGTGCGGTGCGTTCGCCGCCCTCAATCCGCCAGCAGCCGATGACGGATTCGCGCGTGTAGGTTCGGGTCGCACGCGCACCGGCGCGGCACGGCCGCGCACGGGCGATCGCACCCTCATTCGCTCGTGTCGGAAACAGACAGGCGGCCCAGCCCGGCAGGTTGGTCCCCCGCACGTGAAGCGGCTTGGTGATGTCCACCATGCGCACCACCTGCCGCTCCCGCTCGGCCGTGCGCCGCGCGCGCGCCGCCGTCCCGCTGATGGACGCGAGCAGGAGCACGGTGGCGGCCAGCCGCAGAGTGATCCGCGCGCAGCGTCCGCCCGTTGCACTCACTCGCCGCCGCTCCGTGCTGATCCCGCGTGCGGCCGGGGCGCAAAGTTGACGCGGCGGCGTTCGCGCAGGCGTCCGTCGTCCAGCGTGCCTTCCACCATCTCGTACCCCATCAGCGCGAAGATGCGGCCGCGGAGAAAGATGGGGCGCGCGTTGCCGTACCAGTCGGCGCACGAGGCGACGCACGCGTCGTCAACGGCCTTGCGCGCGTCCGCGGCCAACTCGCCCAGTTCGCGAAATTCCCGGTTCGCATTGCGGAGAAAGAGGATGGACGCGGAGCCCTCCGTCAACTGCGAGACGCCCGGTTCTCCCGCGCCGCGGATCGGAAGCCCCAGCAGCCCGGAATCATCCCCGTCCGGGCGGTAGAAGAAGCCGTGGCTGCGCGTCTCGCCCTGCGCCGCGTTCCGCCGCGTGTAGCGCTGCGCAATGGACGGCACCAGGGCCAGGCGGATCCCCGTAAAGTGCAGGTCGCGCTCATCCGCCCCCGCGATCACCGCGTCACGCCCCAGGACCTCGATGCGGTCCACCGGATGCGTGAGCCCGAGCGCCGTCGCCCGCCCATCCGTGATCCGCACCACCTGCACGACGTGGCCTCCCCTCCCGCCGGCCGGCGCGCCCCATCCGCCTCCGTCGCCGTACAGCAGGTGGCTGCCCACAAAGCGGTTGCGCGTCACGCCCGTGTTTGCCGGCGCGGGGAGCGGGCGATAGCGCCACGACGCAACCGGCTGACGCCCATCACCAAACGAGGAGAGGGGGACGCGCAGCAGTGCCAGCGACGTTCTGCCGCGCTGCGAGTTCCACATGCCGTCTCCCGCGCCCACGTCCGATACGACCACGTTCAGCATCCCGTCCTGCTCCAGGAACGAGAACTGGTCGATGGGGCTGCCGCGCACCCCCAGCGCCCGCGGCGCCGAGCCGTCCAGCGGCAGGCGGTACAGCACGGAGCGCCGCACGGGCCCCCACCGTCCATCGTTGCCGCCCGCCCACACGTACACCGCCGTCGGCGACACGTAGAACACACGTCCCTCGGGCCCCACGACGGCGGTGGACTGGCACCGGACCGGCGAAGCGGCGAACTCGCACGTGGTCACGGTGTGCAGGGTGGCGTCGTCACCCGGATCGACACCGGGAGCGCGGTAGATGCGCGTGGCGGCAAGCGTGCGGCGGAACTCGTCGTCATCGCCGCCCGCGCGCCAGCGGCGCATGGCGGGCATCCAGTCCTCCAGCTTCGGGCCAAGCTCGACGGGAACGGGAGAGTAGACGATCAGCCGCGTGCCGATCAGCCGGCTCGCGTAATTCTCCGAGGAATAGTAGTCGCTGGAGCGCAGGGTGTACGTGTCGCGGTGCCGCAGCCGGCCGTTCGCGCCGATGCGGAACAGTCCCAGTTCCGTTCCGTCTCCCGTGTAGCCGATGACGATGATCTGATCGCCGGAGATCAGCATTTCATCGTACCAGCCGTCCCCTCCGCCGGGCCGGTACGCGTCCACGGCATCCACGGGCCGCAGCGAGTCTCCGCCGATCGCGAGGGTGAACAGGCGGCCGCGGCGCAGCACCACGAGATGATTACCGTGCACCTTTACGATGCCGCCCTCGTCTACCCCCGCCTGCTGGTTGTTGGTGATCCCCTCGGCGCGGTCCGCGGACGCGTAGCCCGCGGCGCTCACCGACGCCCCGGTGACCACCACGTCGTTCAGCGACAGCGCCTGCTCGCACATCTTGAATTCGACGCGCACCGAGTCGCCCGCGGACAGTGTCGTTTCCGCGGCGGGGGCCGCATAGCCGATGGCACCGACGCCGACGGAAACCGCGCCCCAGCCCAGGTGCGCGGCCGGGACCTGAATGCGGAAGCTTCCGTCCGCGCCGGTCGCCACTCGCAGCCCGGACGGAGACAGGGTGACGACGGCATTGACGATCGGCTGGTTGCCCCCGTTCACAACCGTGCCGGTGATCACGGCCGCGTCCCCGGCGGGCGCCATCCGCCCTCGGGTGACGTTCGGCGTGGAGGCGCAGGCGGGCTGCGCCGGGGCCTGCGCGGCGATCTGCGCCCGGCGTGCGGCTTCAGCGCGCTCCTGCAGCTCCCGCAGGTACCGCGTCAGTTCCGCGTCGGAGCGGAACGGGGTGAGCCCGCCCTCCTGCGCGGCGGCCGGGAGCGCGACGCAGAGCGCCGCGAGCAAGGACAGGAATCTGAGCGGCTTCATCGGTCGGGCGGCGGTGTGGGGTGACGGTCCGTATCCATCAACGCATGAGCCACGGTGCGTCCGGACAGGCGGACAGAAACTGAGGCGCGCGGTCAGAGTACGGCCGCCGCCGCGGCGCGCCCCGCCGCGCGGCCGCTGAAGATGCAGCCGCCCAGAAAGGTGCCTTCCAGCGCGCGGTAGCCGTGCATGCCGCCTCCGCCAAAGCCGGCCACCTCGCCCGCGGCGTACAGGCCGGGGATGGGCTGGCCGTCCACGCCCAGGACGCGCGCGGACAGGTCCGTCTCCAGCCCGCCCAGTGTCTTGCGCGTCAGGATGTTCAATCGGACGGCGATCAGCGGCCCGGCGGCGGGGTCCAGCAGCCGGTGCGGCCTGGCGACGCGCACCAGCTTGTCGCCCAGGTAGTTGCGCGCGCCGCGGATGGCGGTGATCTGCGCGTCCTTGCCGAACGGGTTGTCCAGCTGCCCGTCGCGCGCGGCGATCACCCGCTCCAGCGCCGCGGCGTCGATCAGCGGCTCCGGCGTGAGCGCGTTCATCCCGCGAACCAGGTCGGGCAGGTTCTTCTCCACCACGAAGTCCACGCCCTTGCGCTTGAACGCCTCCACGGGCGCGGGCGCGCCGGGAAGCACCCGGCCCAGCGTCATCCGCACGCTGCGGCCGGTGAGGTCGGGGTTCTGCTCGCTGCCGGAAAGCGCGAACTCCTTTTCGATGATGCGCTGCGTCAGCACGAACCAGGTGTAGTCGTAGCCCGTGCTGACGATGTGCTCCAGCGTGCCCAGCGTGTCGAATCCGGGAAAGAGCGGCACCGGCAGACGCTTTCCGGTAGCGTCGATCCACAGCGACGACGGGCCGGGAAGGATGCGGATGCCGTGCAGGGGCCAGATGGGGTCCCAGTTCTGGATCCCCTCCGTGTAGTGCCACATGCGGTCGCGGTTCACGATGCGCCCTCCGGCGGATTCGGTGATGGCCAGCATGCGGCCGTCCACGTGGTGCGGCACGCCGGAAAGCATGCGCGCGGGCGGCGTTCCCATGCGAGCCGGCCAGTTCTTTCGCACCAGGTCGTGGTTGCCGCCGATACCGCCGGAGGTCACGATCACGCTCTGCGCGCGCAGCGTGAACGCGCCCACCTCCACGCGCGAGCTGGGGGCGCCGCGCGGGGCGTCGCTGGGCTCCAGCACCTGCCCATGCACGCCGTCCACCGTGCCGTTGGTCACCGACAGACCGTCCACGCGGTGGCGGAAGCGGAAGGTGAGGCGGCCTTCCTTTTCCGCCTGCCGCGCGCGCTGGATGAAGGGGTCGACGACGGCCGGCCCGGTGCCCCAGGTGACGTGAAAGCGGGGGACGGAGTTGCCGTGGCCAATGGCGCCGTACCCGCCGCGCTCCGCCCAGCCCACGACGGGAAAGAAGCGGATGCCGCGCTCGTGCAGCCACGACCGTTTTTCGCCCGCGGCGAAGTCTACGTAGGCCTCGGCCCAGCGGCGCGGCCACGCATCTTCGTCGCGGTCAAAGCCGGCGGTGCCCATCCAGTCGCGCAGGGCCAGTTCGCGCGAATCGCGGATCCGCATGCGCCGCTGCTCCGGCGAGTCCACCAGGAACAGTCCGCCGAACGACCAGAACGCCTGGCCGCCGAGCGTGGCTTCGGGCTCCTGGTCCACCACGATCACCCGCTTGCCGGCCCCGGTGAGCTCGGCCGCGGCCACGAGGCCGGCCAGCCCGGCGCCTACGATGATGACGTCCGCGTCCTGGGTCATGAGTGCGGAAGGAGGTTGGTGTTGGGTGGATCGTGGTGCGGATGGAATGCTCACAAACTGCATGCGCCGGGGGAGGGCCGGCAATGCACTCCTCCCCTGCAGCGCGCCGAAGGGAAGACCTGTCTGCCGATCACTCGGGAGCGTGAGTGTCCTCCTGAAGGAGCCCACATCGGCGCCGGGGCGTCATTCTGAAGGAGCGTGCGCCGCGCTTTCCCCGGTGCCGCGTTCATGCGCGACTGAAGAATCCCGGACCGAAGCATCCGCCGCGCCGCGGGCCGGCGCGGCGCGCTCCAGCCTCTCCCGCCGCACCCGCAGCCTCCGAGCGCGGCGCGCAGCCGGGCGTGCATGGGATGCGGTGGCGCGGGATTCTTCGGTCGGGCCAGAGTTCGGTGTGACGGACGGTGCGGCGAGGCGCCTCGCTCAGAATGACACCCGGACTCCGAGGCGGGTGAGGAATACCGGCGCGGCTGATGTGAGGAATCGCGGTGCGCCTGGCGCCATCGCGCGCCGGTCGCCCCGCCGGCGCCGCCTGCGGCGGCACCTCCGCCCCACCGGTGTCCTGCCGCCCACCTCGGCGCTGGGGCGTCATTCTGAAGGAGCGTGCGCCGCGCTTTCCCCGGCACCGCGTTCATGCGCGACTGAAGAATCCCGGGCCGAAACGTCCGCCGCGTCGCGGATCGGCGCGGCGTGCTCCATCCCCTCTCGCGGCACCCGCAGCGTCCGAGCGCGGCGCGCAGCCGGGCGTGCATCGGATGCGGTGGCGCGGGATTCTTCGGTCGGCGCCGGAGTTCGGTGTGACGGACGGTGCGGCGAGGCGCCTCGCTCAGAATGACACCCGGACTCCGAGGCGGGTGAGGAATACCGGCGCGGCTGATGTGAGGAATCGCGGTGCGCCTGGCGCCATCGCGCGCCGGTCGCCCCG
>NZ_DASVTX010000341.1:0-6939 GCF_036387355.1 Longimicrobium sp. | reverse complement strand
GTTCGGCCGCGACGTCGTTGATCCGCGCACGGGTCGCGGCTACCTTCACTTCCAGCTGGACACTTCCGTTCAGCAACAGCATGAGGCGCCTCCCTTCTTCGCGTGATGGGTTCGGTGCCTCATGCTGCTTTATTTTCGCCCAATGTCAACAAAACGCTACGCTATCAATTCATTCGCTCTGGACAGGCGGACGCGCGGATCCCGGCCTTCCCCACGAATGCCGCCGCCGCAGTCCGCGCAGGCGGACTTTGCGCCGTTGTTGCCGCGACTTCAGTCGCCCGTCTCCACGACAAACCGAGCCCCGGCCCCGAACGGGAGCCGAGGCTCGTTTTCATCATCCCCAACACGCGCCTGGATCAACCACCCACCTGCGAAAGCGCCAGCAACCCGCCTGATCCCGCATCGCTCCCCTGCACCAGCCAGTGGCGCTCGGGCTTGGTGCCCAGCGTGTGGCGCACCAGCGGCTCCAGCGGCTCGCCGCGGCGCAGCGGGTCGCGCAGGTTGGTCTGCATGTCGCCGAACAGGCACGGGCGCAGCTGCCCGTCCGCCGTGAGCCGCATGCGGTTGCAGCGGTCGCAGTAGTTGTGGCTCATGGGGGTGATGACGCCCACGGTCCCCGCCGCGCCGTCGAAGGCGTAGTAGCGCGCCGGCCCGTTCCCCGCCGGGCCCGCCACCGGCCGCAACGCCCCGATCTCCCCGATGCGCTCCAGGATCTCGTCCGACGGCACGAACTCGTCCGCGGACACGCCCAGGTTTTCGCCCGTGGGCATCACCTCGATGAAGCGGATGTGCCACGGCCGGTCGCGGGTGATGGCCGCGAAGTCCGCCACCTCGTCGTCGTTGCGGCCGCGCATCACCACGCAGTTCACCTTGATGGGCCCCAGCCCCGCGCGCTCCGCGGCCTCCAAGCCGCGAAAGATCGCCTCCGCCGAGCCCGCGCGCCGCGAGATGGCGTCGATGCGCTCCGGCCGCAGCGAATCCAGCGACACGTTCACCCGGTCCACCCCCGCGTCGCGCAGTTCCTCCGCCAAATCGTGCAGCAGCACGGCGTTGGTGGAAAGCGCCACGTCCTCGATCTGCGGAACGGCGCGGATCATCCGCACCAGCGCGGGCAGGTCGCGGCGCACCAGCGGCTCCCCGCCGGTGATGCGGATGCGCTTCAGCCCCATGCCGCCCATCACCCGCACGATCTCCGCGATTTCCTCGTACCGCAGCAGCTGCTCGCGCCGCAGCCAGGGCAGCCCCTCCTCCGGCATGCAGTACACGCAGCGGAGGTTGCACTTGTCCGTGACCGAGATGCGCAGGTACTCCACGCGGCGCCCGAAGCCGTCCGTCATGGGCCCGTCCGCCGGGACGGGGCGCGCGGGTGCGACGGGCACGCCGCCCAGCTGCACCAGCCGGCTCATGCGCCCTCCCGCACCGCCGGGGTGAATCCCGGCACCCACTCCCGCTCGCCGTCCACGTAGCCCTCCCGCTTCCAGACAGGGACGCGCTGCTTGAGTTGCTCGATGACGTACCGCGACGCCTCGTACGCCTCCGCGCGGTGCGGCGACGCCACGCTGATGGCCACGCTCGCCTCGCCGATGCGCAGCATTCCCGTGCGATGGATGACGCCCACCGCCCCGGTGCCGAACCTCTCGCGCGCTTCTTCGGCGATGCGCAGCATTTCCTTTTCGGCCATGGGTGCGTAGGCGGAATACTCCAGTTCGCTCACGGCGCGCCCGTCGTTCTCGTCGCGCACCACGCCCCAGAACAGCAGCGCCGCGCCGTCGGAAGGCGACAGGGTCCCGTCCAGCAGGCGCGCGGGGTCGATCGGATCGGGCGTGACCAGGGCGAAGCAGGCGGGCACGGCTCAGCCCCCCGCCACGGGCGGAATGAACGCGACCTCGTCGCCCTCGCGCAGCTCGGTGCTGAGCGGGGCGTAGTCCATGTTCACGGCGGTGACCGGCGCCTCGGGCAGGCGCGCCAGGGCGTCTCCGCGTGCGCGCAGGCGGCCCACAAGGTCGGACACGCGCGCGCCGGCGGGAAGCTCCAGCGCCAACTCGTCGGTGCCGGCCAGGTCGCGGTACGAGGCGAAGAAAAGGGAGCGGACGATCATGGGCGGCGCCTGAGAAGAGGGAATCCCAGCGCCATACCCCGCCGCCCCGCCCGGGTTCGTGGGCGGGGCGGCGGCCGGGTCAGCCGGCGCCGGAGACGCCGGGGCCGGGGAGGTTTTCGCGCACCTCTTCCGGGGGCGCCAGCGTGGTGAGGAACTGCGAAACCTCGTGGTGCAGCCGCGAGGTGCTGGCGCGCACCATCGTCTTGCCTTGCGCTTCGCCGGTGCCGATGGACACGTCGCCCGCCTCGGTCATGAAGCGGGCGTGGTGCTCCGAGGCGTCCTCGGTAAATCCGGCGTACGGCGTGAGCCGCAGGGTGAACCACTCGCGCGCGCGCCGGATCACCTCGTCCGGCGGCAGGTCGGTCAGGACTTCCTGGATCAGCATTCGGGATCTCCGCGATGGGCGTGCTCGCGCCGCGGATGGGCAGGATGCGGGCCAGAACTGCAGTGCTGAGTGCTGAGTGCTGAGTGCGGAGTGCTGAGTGCGGAGTGCGGAGTGCGGAGTGCGAGAGTACGAAAGTACGAAAGTACGAAAGTGGTTCGGATGGTCTGGCGGATGCTGACGCACGCCTCACCCCCAGACCCTCTCCCGCCAAGCGGGCGAGGGGGAGCAGTTCGGCGCGGGGGCGGGGGTCGGAGCGTGTTGTCCGGTCCCGTGCCGGTCGTTGTGGGGCAGATGACGGCGCTGGGCCCCGACCTCAGCCCGGCGGTTGAAACCGCGCCTCGAAACACACGAAGTCCGCCTTCGCGGACTGCTCGCCACCTCCGGTGTGCACCCCCAATGCAGATGAAGCCCCGAGCGTGGACGCGGCCCCGAGTCGGGGCTTACCGCGTTCTGAGCGGCGGATTCATCCGCTCAGGAGGTCGCTGGCGCACGTCCCTACGCGACTCGCGCCGTCCTGTCTGCCCCGTGCAGGTGAAGTCCCCCCGCTGTTTGGGGGGACTTCCCGCCGTTGTTGCCGCGAATTCATTCGCTCACGCACACTGAGGCACCAGACTTCATTGCGCGAACCCGCTCGTCACGGGTCGTAGTGGTAGCGGGCCTGGGCAAACTCCACGAACTCCTCCGTTGCGCGATACACGATCCGGTGCTCGTCCGTCAGTCTGCGCGACCACCATCCGGCCCAGTTGCCCTTGAGCGGCTCCGGCTTTCCGCGGCCATTACGGGGCGTGCGAAGGCACTCCTCCATCAGATCCATCAGGCGGAGCGCGAGCTTGCGATCAGTGTCGATCCAGTGCTGAAGGTCCTGCATGAACTGCGGTGACAAAACAGGCCTCCGGTTCACGTGCTGAACCGGAGGCCCTTTTCTCTGTGTATCGCGGCTACCGTGCGGCGGCTTCACCCAGCCGATCGCGCAGCGCCGCCATGTCGGTCAGCGCTCCACGTCCCGCATTCAGATCTCCGATGGCCGAATCGAGACGCGCGGCATTCGCGCGCGAACCGCGCAGATACGCCGTCGCGTCGTCCTTGGAAGCACCCGCCGGGTGGCGGCCACCACGCAGGATTGCCAGTAGTTTTCGGAGCATGATGCCCTCCCTTGGAGAACCGGCGCACCGCCGTGGGCGGCTGCACGTCCACGATACCCAGCCATGAGACATGCCGTCAAGGGACTGCGTCGGCAAATTCGGTTCCGGGAACGCGCCCTATTCCTCTTCCGCCGCCTCGCCCTTGACCGCGTACCCGCGGGCACGGAGCGCCCGGGCAAGGTCGATGAACCGCTGCGGCTCGAACTGCTCCGGGCGCGCCTGCAGGTCCATCCCCGTCTCTGCCGCCACCTCCTCCACCTGCTCCGCCGAGAGCCCGTACCGGTCGCGCAGAATCCGCTGGAACTGCTTGCGCCGCTGCCCGAACGCGGCGCGCGTCAGCGAGCGCAGCGTCCTCTCGTCCGCCTCGGTGAGCGGCGGCGGGTCCAGGGGCACAATGCGGATCACCGACGACATCACGTCCGGCACCGGCCGGAACGCCTCACGGCTCACGTTCAGCACGCGCTCCACCGTGGCGATGGACCGGATGCCCACGGCCAGCGCGCCGTACGTCTTGCCCCCGGCCGGCGCCAGAATGCGGTCCGCCACCTCGCGCTGGATCATCACCACGATCTCCGCGGGGCGCGGGCGCCGCTCCAGCAGCCCGAACAGGATGGGCGTGGTGATGTTGTAGGGGATGTTGCCGATGACCTTGAGCCGCCGCGGGTCCTCCGACACCCGCTCCAGCGGCACGCGCAGCACGTCCTCGTGAATGATCTCCACGCCGTGCGTGTCCGCGTACTTTTCCTGCAGGCGGGCGGCCAGGTTGTTGTCCAGTTCGACCAGCACCAGCCGGCGCACGCGGCCCGCCAGGTGCTGCGTCAGCGCGCCCTGCCCCGGCCCGATCTCCATCACCTCGTCGATGAGGTTGGGCCGGAGCGAGTCGACGATGCGCCGCTGGACGTTTCCATCCACCAGAAAGTTCTGCCCCAGCGACCGCTTGGCGCGGTGCGGGCCGGACGGGGCGGGATCGCGCACTAGAAGCGCACCACGACGGCCGTGCGGTCGTCCGGCGGAACGTTGCTGGCCTCGCCCGCCGCCACGAACAGGCGGTCCATGATGGCGGCCGGATCGTCGGCGCGCATCCGCGCGGCCTCGTCCACCAGCACCCGCTCGCCCTCGATCTCCCCCGCGTCCAGCGCGTCGGAGAGGCCGTCCGTGAACAGAAAGAGCAGGTCCTCGCCCCCCGTCCACCCCGTCACCGCCTCGCCGTACGTGTCGCGGTCCACGATGCCGAACGGGGGATCGGTGGCGGCCAGCCGCTCCGGGTGCCCATCCTCGCCGCGGATGCGGAAGGCGTGGCCGTGCCCCGCGTTGCTGTAGGTGAGCGTTCCCGCGGCGGGGTCGATGACGGCGTAGAACAGGGTCAGGTACATCTCCGTGTTCTCCAGCTCGTCGATCACCGCGCGGTGCGTGCGGTGCAGCACCTCGCTGGGCGCGTCGCCCTCGCTGGCATGGATGGCCACGGCGCTGATGGTGAGCGCCATGATGAGCGCCGCGCCGAATCCGTGGCTGCTCACGTCGCCGATCAGCACGCCCAGCCGGTTGCCGGGGAGGCGGAACAGGTGGTAGAAGTCGCCGCCCACCGACTCGGCGGGAACGCACCGCGCCGCCACCTGCGCGTAGCCGGCGAACTGCTCCAGCGGGGGAAGCAGCTTGAGCTGAAGGTCGTGCGCCAGCTCAAGCTCGCGCTCCATCCGCTCCTGCCGCACCGATTCGGCGATCAGCCGGTTGTTTTCCACCGCCGCGCCGATCTGGCTGGCAATGGCGGAGAGCAGCTTGATGTCGCCGGCGGAAAAGCCGTCGTTCCCCGCCCGCCCGATCAGGTTGATGACGCCGATGGTCCGCGTCTCCCCTTCCGGCGGCGAGTAGCTGACGGGGACGGAAAGGAACGAGCCGCGCTGGCGCTCGCCGCCGGGGCAGTCGTCGCGCGTGTACTCTTCGCCCGGCGCCAGGATCACGGGGCGCCCCTCGCGGAACACCGCGGCCGTCACCGAGCAGGGGTCGTCCACCTGGATGGGCGTCGTCTGCCCCTCGCCGCCTTCCACCGCGGCCAGGCGCAGCATGCGCGCGTCCTCGTCGTGCACCCACAGCGCGGCCCGGCTGGCGCCCAGGATGCTGGACACCTCGCCCAGAATGGTGCGCGCCGCGTCGCGAAGGGAGATGATGGAGCCCAGGATCTCGCTGATCGAATACAGCAGCGTGATTTCCTCGTACCGCTCCGCGATCTCGCGGCTGAACGAGCGCATCTCCTCGTCGTGCCGGGCCGCGCGCGCCATCGCGGAGCCCAGGAACGCGGCGGCCGAGGTCGCCTGCGCGGGGGTGGCGTCGGCCAGTTCCACGGCCAGCGTGGTGCCGGGCACGTCGGCCGTGCCCCCTGCCGGGGCGGACAGGCCGCCGCCCTCGCCCAGCGCCAGCCAGCCGTCCTCCATGCGGCGCCAGACGCGCGCGGCTCCGCCGAATGCCCGGCTGAAGTCGTCGAGCACCTCGCGCGCGGAGGCGGGCAGGCGGGGGGGGCTGGGAGCGGCCGTGGTCACGTGGGGGTCGGGAGTTCCGTCATTCGCCGGATGCCCGGCGCCGCGGCTCGGCGCGGCGCAGCACCAGGTGGACGCAGTTGCCCGCGTCGTTGTAACGGACCTCGTCCATGAGGGTGCGGATGAGAAAGATGCCGCGCCCGCCGCCCAGGTCCAGGTTTTCCGGCAGGGTGGGATCGGGAACGCGCGCGGGGTCGAACCCCGCGCCCTGATCGTGCACCTGTACCGAGACCTCGTCCGGCGAAAGCTCCACCTCCACTCGAACCCGCTTCTCCGGGTCGCTTCCGTTGCCGTAGATCATGGCGTTGGCCAGCGCTTCCGCCATTCCTACGCGAAAGTTCAGGTTCAGCCGCGAGCCGTCGAAGCGGTAGGCGCGCAGCCGTTCGGCCAGGTACCCGACCGCCGACTCAATGAGGCGGAGGTCGCTGGGCAGCTCCAGGACAAAGGCGCAGCCCTCCGGGGGAGGGCCGCCGCGGGATGGGGCCATGTTCAGCGTACAGAGGCGCCCGAGGCGCGTGAGTGTGCCGGACCGAGCATGCTGCCGTACTGCAAAAACGCGGCGCGCCGCGCCGGAAAACGTCCCAGTGCGGCCGCCGGTTCAGGCCGTGCGGATCAGAAGCCGGTAAGGGCCGCGTCGCGCGTGTCGGCGATGTTGAACAGCGTGTCGAGCTTGGTGAGCTCGAACAGCGTGCGAAGGTCTTCGTTCAGGTTGGCCAGCCGCAGCTCGCCGCCCTGCTCCCGGATCTTCTTGGAGAGGCTCACCAGCACGCCCAGGCCGGACGA
>NZ_DASVTX010000340.1:0-8359 GCF_036387355.1 Longimicrobium sp. | reverse complement strand
GTTGCGCGGCCTCCTTCCGCTGGGCGACCAGCCGCACGTTCCGCTGCTGCTCATCGCGCTCCGCATCCGTGATGACTCCGAGTACGGACCGAACCAGGAATTGCCGCTCGTCAACATTTAGCGCCGGTGCATCAGAGCTGCTTGAGCTATGACGCCACTCAAGAAGGTCAGCAAATCGCGCCTCCTGATCACGACTAAGCCACGGCAGGATGTGCTCCCATTGCACAGGCTCGTCACGCGTGGGGAAGCGTGACGCCGGAAGCATGGCTGTGGTTGCTGATGCAATCGCATCCAGAAACATCCGGTATTCGGAGTGATAGCCTCCTTCAACCGCCTGATCGACGGTCCCACCTTCTACGCAGAACGGATGCGCGCCAACACCGAATGGGCGCGCAACTGCCCACGGGCGGCCGTCTACGATCACCTCGGCGACCAGCCAGCCCATCGGCAGCTTGTCACGCACTCTGCGGCGAGTGGTTTCGGAGGCAAAACTTCTCTCGCCGAGAGCATACCGGACCAGTCGGCAGAACGTCGTTTTTCCTGCGGTATGTCCGGCGACACCGCTTTGAAACAACGCGTTTTCGTCTGTCGATTCAGGAGGAGCCCAGATGATGTTCAGCCCGCGGCGAAGCTCAACGTCGCGGACGATGTTCTCTTCGCCAGGACGGAGTTCCTTCAGCACACGCACGCGTCTGACCCATACTGCGGGCTCACGGCGCTCCGGATGAGGCTGGATCTGGTCGGGCGGATCAATACCGGGTAATCGAAGCTGTGTCACGCTGCTCAGGCTGCAAGAAGGTTTCGATCCTCGCCAGAGATCCCGGCGTCCACGTCTCCAGCCCGTTCAGGCGCCACCGCTGCGAGCACCCCTAGAACAAGCCGCGCCTCAAAGCGGAACCATGCGTCAACTTCGCTTTCTCCTGGCGTGTAGTCGGTTGTGTTCACCACAACGTGCGACGCATCGTCGAGGGTCCGCCGGAGTACTTGGCGGTCGACAAGTTCCTTCAGGGCTTCCGCCAACGTACCAGGGGCGATGCTCCTTTGCATAACCCGCTCGGACCAGTCCTTTCCCTTCGCAGCAAGTTCCTCAGGAGCCAAATTTACCAGGAGAGCTGGCTTGCTCCACAACGCGAATGCCCGCGCCAGCTCCTGCTGCATCAAGCTTCCCCCGGATGCATGGAGCAGAGCCAGGACAACAATGAGCGCGTCCGCCGGGTCTGGATCGATGAACGAGGGCATTTCTGGTACGAAAGGCGTCGCTGTCGAGACTTGAGCTGCCCCAGTAGCCCTGGTCGCCTCCAGATGCGCCACGCGCGGGTCCGCGGGGGGCGGGTCCAGCCGGGTGGCGTACGGTGTGCCCGTGCGGGCGGCCTGCGCCATCTCGTCGTAGATCTCCAAGATCACCCGTTTGGTGCGGTACTCGCCGTGCGCCGCCTCGTCCTTGCGGCGGACGATGGGGAACGTGTCCATGATGTAGTCCACGTCGTCACGCTCGATGCCGTACAGGTGGAAGAACGCGGCGTCGAGTTCGCAGCGCAGCAGAAAGCGGCGCTCCTCGTCCCAGCGGAAGGGCGGGCCGTCATAACCGCAATCCTCCGCGAATGGCTGTAGGTCCCAAGCGGTGTAGGTCAATTCGAGCACGCGAGGCAGGAGCCACTGTACTACCATTGTAGAATCAAACTCGCTCCGCGCATGAAGTAGTTCGGGAGGAAGCGTGGGCAACTGTTGAACTATGTAGAAGCTGAAATTGATACCTCCGACTTTCTGTCTCGCCACATAATCAAATGGGATAGAATCGAAAACACCCAAGAGTGCTGCGCATTCATCAGCAGTTGCGATCATTGGCAGCGCGAGGAATACGCTATCCCCCGGCCCATTCTCCGGGAGGATCGTAAAGAGCGCGGATCGCTCGTCGGTCGTCCTCGCAACGCGTCGAAAGGCCAACAGCCACTGTCGCTTCCAATTGACCGAGGCAGTGCGGACCTCCTCCACAGCGACCCAGTACCGCGCAAGCACCGTGAATTCCGGATCAGACTTCTCCGTACGGGTTACATCGCGCGTATCCAACCCGGCATAACTGCTCCACCGGTGATCGAATTGGTGTAGCATCTTCGCTTCATACAGCGGAAGCCACACCTCTCCGCCTCGGCTGAATCGGTTCGCGCACAACCCAAATCCGTCCGCCTCCAGTTGCTCGCGCGTGCGGAACAACCCGGAGTCGCTGGTCATGTTGAAGAAGCCCTGCTTGAAGGTGATTAGCCATGGATTCCCTTCGGCTCGGTTCTCGTCAATCAATACGGGGATGTGTCGGTAGATTGCCCTCGTGATTTCCGCGTCGCGGCGGGTGCGGAAGATTGGGCAGGTGCGGGTGTTCGGGTTCAGTAGCTCGATATCTGTGGATGTGAGGCTAAAACGCCGCTCTCCGACCGCTAAGTCGGCAACATCATGGAGGAAGAACGCGAACTCCGCTGAAAGGTCGCTACTCGCGGTGCGATCCCGACGGCTCACCGCCCCCCGCATCGTCAGCAAGCAGAACTTGTAGCTCCGGTGGACGCCGGGAAAAATCGGCGCAGCATTCTCGAAATCGTAAAAGCTGACGAGGGAGCTTGCGTCCACAATGTCTTGGAAGAAGAACTTGGTAGTATCGTCCGTGGCAATGCCGGAGGGAACGATGCAGCCGACGCGCCCAGTGCCAGAAGATATCTGACGGTTGAGCTCTGCGAAGATCGCATACGTGTTGATCCGGCCTCGACCACAGAGTGGAAAGCGACCTGCGTTGCGAATCACGTGACTCTGTCCGTCCGCCGCTCTCTTGTCTTCCGAAAATGCGACGTACAGCGCCGGATTGTCCACCTTCAGTGCGTCAATCATTCGCTTCCGCCGAGTTCCGGGCGCATTTGCTATTTCGGGCGCGCGCGCGGCGAACCACTCCTGCTCTTTGAGCTCCGTGTGCTCCCACGGCGGGTTGCCCAACACCACGTCGAACCCGCCGTCCCACCCTGTGGGATCGTTGCCCTTCACATCCGGCCGCTCCGGCACGCGGAACACATCGGGAAAGGCCAGGTGCCAGTGAAAGAACTGGTACTGTTCGCGCAGGCGGCCGATCTCGTCGCGCATCCATCCCGGCAGGTGGTCGGGGTTGCGCTCGATGCGGCGAAAGACCTCTTCGGTGATAGCGTACGGGAACTCACCGTTCTTCTTCCACACGAACGCCGCGCACCACGCGTCCGCCAGCCGCCGAAAGCGCCCGTAGCCGCCGGAGCGCACCAGTTCCGCATAGGCTGTTTGCTTGCGCTGCACGTCCTCGAAGGTGTCGTCGGGAAGCGCGTCCACCGTGCGCATAGCCTCGGAAAGCTCGTTCGACGCGCCGCCACCCAGCTCGACGAAGAACCCCATCTGCTCCGACAGCCGCTCGCGCTTGTTCTGCTTCTTGAACTCCGTGCACAGCTTGCGATTATCCCCCTCGATGGGCGTGAACGCGTCGTCGGGAATGCCGGCGCGCAGCAGCAACGGCGTAGTGCCCAGCAGCGAATTGCCCGCCTGGATGCGGTGGTCCAGGAACGAGAGCGGACGGCCGGGCTCCAGCGCCTCCATCCACAAGCTCACCTTGCACAGCTCCACCGCCATGGGGTTCAGGTCCACCCCGTACACGCAGTGGCCGATCACGTCGCGCAGGGCGTGGCGCTGCACCTCCAGGCTGGGCTCCTCGTCGGGCGAGCGCGCCGCCGCCAGCCGCTGCGCGATGCGGTGCGCCGCCGAGATCAGAAAGTGCCCCGAGCCGCACGCCGGGTCACACACCCGGAGCGCCAAGATGGCAGCCGCCGGGTCCGCCGAGCGCGCCGCTTGGTCCAGCACCGGGTCCAGCGCCGAGTCCAGCAGCGCCTGGATGAGCGACTCCGGCGTGTAGTAGCTGCCCGTCGTCTTGCGCTCGCTGCCGCTCACCGTCCGCAGCATGAACGTCCCCGCGTCCACGTTAAGCTCCGGGTGAAGCTCCAGCAGCGACTCGTAGACGCTTCCCAGTTCGCGCGAGCCCAGGTTGCGAAAGTCCACCGGGCGTAGCCGGTGCCGGTCGGCGGTAAACGCCAGCGCCCGCAGCGCGTCCAGCAGGTGCCGGTTGTCGATGGCCATCCCCTCCAGCGCCGCCGCCGCCTCCAGCGAAAAGAGAAAGGAGCCCAGCGCCGGCAGCCCCAGTTCCGGGCACCCACCCTGTGCGCCTAATTTGCGCATCACCAGCCACAGTCCCTGCACCAGGTCCCCGTGACGCGTACCCGTGCGCCGCTCCGCCAGCCGCCGCAGCCGGGCCGCAGAGTACCACCGCGTGTAGCGCTCCCGCGCCTCCGGCTCCGCCGCCGGATCCAGCAGCAGCCCGCGGTCTTCGGCCACGAACAGAAAGAGCATGCGGTAGACGACGCGCAGCAACTGCCGGTAGTACTCCTGCCGGTCCAGCTCGCCCGAGCGCAGCCGGTCACGCAGCGCCGCGTTCTCGCGGTGCGCCAGGAACCCCGTGCCTAAGGCGTTGATCGCGTGCTCCACCCCCAAACGCAGGTCTTCCAGCACGCGGGTCCCCTGCTCCTGCGCCGCGCGCGCCCAGCGCTCCAGCCAGCACTCCTCCGGGCGCGCCGCCTCCACCCGCGACTGGTGGCACAGCAGCCAGAGGAGGACGAAGTCCGGGTAGACCTCGCCCTCCATCATCGCCTCCAAGTCCCACTCCACGTACGCCGGCCGCGCCAGGCTCACGCTGTCGCGAAGGATTCGCAGACGGTGGCCGTTGGAAAGAAAGCCCCACAGGTGCGCGTCCGAGCGGTTCAGCACCTCCTGAACCAGCCCGTGTGGAGACGTGCGCGCCGCCCCCGCCACGCCCGCCGTCCGCCGGTCCAGCTCCACGCGAAAGCCAAGGAGGTGGATGGGCGCGTGCTCCCACGCGTGGGAGACGGGGTACGACACGCCGTCCACCTCCACCGTCCCCCGCCCCACCAGCCGGCCATACCCCAGCTCGTGGAACAGGGGCAGCAGCCACTTCTCGCGCGTCACCGACGTCCCCGGATCCGATGCGGAAAGCTTGTCCGCGGCCGAGCGGAAGGCGCGCCACGCCCCCAGCAGCCGCTGCCACGAGCGCGAAACCGCCTCGCCCACCTTCTCGCCTGACAGGTGGTACGCCTCCGGCGAGAGTCCCCCCAGCCGCGCGTCGGCCTCGGCCACGCGCTGCAGCAGATCCACGGGAAGCAGCCCACCTTCAGTGCGGACGGTGGTGAACGGATTGGAACCGCGAGAACGCATCGGGTCGGTGTAGCGGGCGAGGAAAGATGAAGCTGGATCAACCGATTCAGCAGTCGATCACTGTGATTTGTAACCGGTACTCTACAGTATCACGCCGGCAGGTAGAGATAGATGCCCAGCACGTCGGGTGGAAGCTGCGCCTCCACCCGGTAGCGGACGCCTTTCTGCGCCGCGGCAGCGCGGACGCGCTTGTGGGCCTCCAGCAGCTCGTCGGCGCGTTCGCGCGCCACTTCGTCCAGCCACGGGCGCAGGGCGTCGAAGCCCTCCACCACCTGGCGGATGTAGTCCGCCGCCTGGTCGCGCGTGACGTTGGCGTCCGGCGACGCGGCCAGTAGCGCCTCCGCTGCCTCTGCGGGGAGCCACTGAGGATTCGCAGGCGCCCCCGCGAACGCCACCAGCCGCGCGTCTTCCGCCAGCAGCGCGCGCTCCGCGTCGCCGCGCGTGACCACGATGTGATAGCGCAGGCGCAGCAGCAGTACCGTCGTGCGGCGCTCCACGGCGCGGGTGCGGATGGCGCCCGCGCGCCGGGCCACCCCCTGGCCCAAGGGATCGAGCGCCGTGTCCATCACCCAGGTGGCCAGTCCCTCCACCACCGGATGCGTGCGCGTCAGGTGCACCTCTCGCTCCCCCACCGGCCGGGCGAAGCGGGCGCGGAAACGGCCGCTCATTCCGACGGCCTCGCGCAGAGAGCCCGGTGCCTCCGCCAGATCCACCTCCAGCGCGCCGTCCGCCTGCCGCACCGCAGCCCCGGCGACGCGCAGCACCTCTGCGGTGAACGCCTCCACGTCCACGCCCGCGCCAATTGCGTCGCGCACCGCCGCCAGCTCGCGCGCCACCTCGTCGGGCTTGAGCGACTCCTGCGCGAACATGGTGCGCGAGCGCCGCTCACGAGTGGAAACGGCCTCCCACTCGCGGAACAGCTCTTCCTTCTGGGGACGAAAGTGCTCCTCGAAGAACGCCAGCTGCTCGGCCGCGCCCCCGCCGCGCCCGCGCAGAAGCAGCCCTTCGAAGATGGCCTCCACCACGCGGTCCGTGTCCACCGGCACCGGCACGGAGACGCCCAGCTTGCGGCGGATCTCGCGGTGCTTGCGCAGCAGCACGTCCAGCACGATCCCGTCGATCTGGTTGTCGGTGCCGTAGTACGTCACCACCCGAACCTCCGGCTTCGGCTGGTTGAAGCGGTCCACCCGCCCCTCGCGCTGCTCGTGTCGGGTCGGGTTCCACGACAGGTCGTAGTGCAGCACGGCGTCGAACAGCTCCTGCAGGTTCACGCCCTCGGAAAGGCAGTCCGTGCACACCAGCACCCGCTTCTCCGCGTCCGCCATCGCCAGCACCCGCGCCTCGCGCTCGTCGGGCGGCAGCGTCCCCGTCACGGCGACGACTTCCACCCCGCGTAGGGCCGCCCGCAGCGACTCGGCCACGTACTCCGCCGTGGGGATGAAGCGGCAGAACACGATGGGGCGAAACCCGTCCGCCACCAGCCGGCGCACCATCTGCACCGCCTTCTGCAGCTTGGCGTCGCCCTCGCCGCGCAGGGCGTCGGCCTCGCGCGCCATTTCGCGCAGCCGGCGGCGGGCCGGCGCATCGTCGCCGCCCTCTTCGCCGGAATCCGCGCCCGGCGCCACGTCCACCCCCTCCGCCGACTCGTCTTCCACCAGGTCCAGCACCGAGCGCCGCCCCACCTCGTCCGCCTCGTCGACCGTGTCGGTGTCGGCCGAGGCCGCACGGCTGCGCAGCGTGGCCGCCGCCGCCGCGGGCGACGATGCCAGCGCGCGCAGCAGCGAGAGCGCCGCCCACCAGCGCACGCGGCTGCGGTGCGCACCCTCGTCGGCCTCGCGCACCGTCTCGCGCGCGTAGGCCAGCACCCGGTCAAACAGCCGCCGGTACGCGGGTGAGAGCGTGTACGTCTCCTCCGCCTCCGCGCGCTCGGGAAAGGGGGTGTCGGCGTCCATGTAGTGGCGGATGTCCGCGCGCCGCCGCTGCACCAGGTGCGCCGCCAGCCGCCGCCGGTGTGCCTCGTTCTGCGCGCCGGAAAGGTCGTCCGGAAGGTGGGCGAAGCAGCGGTCCAGCAGGGAGAGGAGTGAGCGGAACGCCTCTTCGTTGCCGCTGTGGGGTGTGGCCGTCACCAGGACCAGGTGGCGCGACGGTTTGTCCGCGAGCTCCCGGAGCAGCTGGTGGCGCTGGTGGTTACCCCGCCCTTCGCCGCCCCAGGCGCAGGTGTGCGCCTCGTCCACGATCACCAGCTCCGGGCAGGTGCGCAGGAACTCGAAGCGGCGTCGATCGCTCTTGATGAAGTCCGTCGATACGATCACGATGGGAAAGCGCTCGAACACCGATTCGTCGAAGCGCTTGTGCCGCTCCAGCCGCGACACCGTGCCGGGGAGCACCAGCTCCGCCTCCAGGTGGAACTTGTCCCGGAGCTCCGTCTGCCACTGCTCCGCCAGGTGCGGCGGGCACAGCACCGCCATCCGCTCCACCTCGCCGCGGTCCAGCAGCTCGCGCGCGATCAGCCCCGCCTCCACCGTCTTGCCGATCCCCACGTCGTCTGCGATCAGCAGGCGGACGGGGTCCAGCTTGAGTGCCATCAGCAGCGGCACCAACTGGTACGGACGCGGATCCACCCCCAGCCGCGCGAACGAGCGGAACGGGCCAGCGCTGGACCGGAACCCCAACCGCACGGCATCCCGCAGCAACCGTGACGAGCGGTAGTCGCCGGGCCGCTCCGGATCGGGAAGGTCGAACGTGGCCGGCCGCACCGACTCCAAGGGCAGGTAGATCCCCGCCACCTCGTCCTCCGTCCCCCCCAACGGGCGCAGGACGAGCAGGTCGTCGGTAGACTGCGGGAGCACCACCCACTCGCGGCCCCGCGCCTGCACCAGCGATCCCACGGAAAAGCTCACGCGCGCCTCCGGAACACGTCGCCAAAGCGGCGCACCGTCTCGTTCCAGCTAGGTTCCGGCCCAAAGCGGATCACGGTGTAGAAGTCCTCGATCTCGGCCATGCGATCGGCGTCGCGCGCGGCCCGCTCCGGGCCGCCGTCCACGTACACCGCCGCGTACTCGTCGTCGTACACGAAGTCCGG
>NZ_DASVTX010000339.1:0-5576 GCF_036387355.1 Longimicrobium sp. | reverse complement strand
CCGTGACGACAGCCAAGATGCACCGCGCGGCCGCCCTGGCGCTCGCCCTGGCCGGCACGGCGCTCCCCGCCGCCGCGCAGCACACCACGCCGCCGCCGGCGCTCCCGGCGCGGCCCATCCAGTTTCCCCCGTTCGTGGAGCGCACGCTGCCCAACGGCATGCGGCTGCTGGTGGTGGAGAACCACTCGCTCCCGCTGGTGAACCTGGACCTGTACATCCGCTCCGGCTCCGGCGCGGACCCGGCCAACCGGCTGGGGACGGCGTCCATCGTGGCGTCCATGCTGGACAAGGGCACCACCACCCGCACGGCCACGCAGATCGCCGAGCAGGTGGAGGGCGTGGGCGGCCAGCTGGGCGCCGGCGCCGACCAGGACAACCTGACCGTGTCCGCCAGCATGCTGACGGACCAGCTTCCGCTGGCGTTCGAGCTGCTGGCCGACGTGGCGCTGCGCCCGGCCTTCAGCGACCAGGAGCTGCAGACGGTGCGTGCGCAGCAGCTGGCCGGCCTTCGCGCCGCGCAGGGCAACTCCAGCTACCTGGCCTCGCGCACCTTCGAGGAGCGCCTGTTCGGGGCGCAGCACCCGTACGGCCGCCGCGCCACCCCGGCCTCCGTCACCGCCATTACCCGTGACGACCTGGCGGCCTGGCACCGCACGCACTTCGTGCCCGCCAACGCCATGCTCGTGGTCTCGGGCGACGTGACGCCGGCGCGCGCGGAGCAGATGGCGCGGCAGGCGTTCGGTTCGTGGACGGGCGGCGCGGCTCCGTCGGACGCGTTCCCCGCCGTGCCGGCCGCGAGCCGCGCGGAGATCCTGCTGGTGAACCGCCCGGGCTCGGTGCAGAGCTCCATCCTGGTGGGCAACCCGGGGCTGGCGGCCAACAGCCCGGACTACTACGCCGCGCAGGTGCTCAACATGATCCTGGGCGCAAGCGGCGAGTCGCGGCTGGAGCGGGTGCTGCGCAGCGAGCACGGCTGGACGTACAGCTCGCGCTCCCGCTACGCGCGCCTGCTGGGCGGCGGCGACTACCGCGCCAACACCGAAGTGCGCACCGCCGTGACGGACAGCGCGCTGGCGGAACTGCTGACGCAGCTGCGCCGCATTCGCGACCAGGCGGTGCCGCAGGCGGAGCTGGACCAGGCCAAGAACTTCCTGATCAGCTCGTTCCCAAACACGCTGGAAACGCCGGCCGGCGTGGCCGGGCGCCTTGCGAGCGTGCGGCTGCTGAACCTGCCCGTGTCGTCGCTGACGGAGTACCCGGCGCGCATCGCGGCGGTGACGGCGGCGGACGTGCAGCGGGTGGCGCGCCAGTACCTGAGCCCGGACCGCGCGACCATCGTGGTGGTCGGCGACGCGGCGCAGATCCTGGAGCGGGTGCGCGCGATCGCTCCCGTGACGGTGCTGGACCTGGAGGGCAACCCTGTGGACGCCTCCACCATCCGCCCGGCGGGCCAGTAACGAACCGAAGTTCCACGGGGAGACGCAGAGACACGAAACGCGCAACGGCAACCGCGTCTCTCACGGAGGTCGCAGAGGTTGCACGGAGGTCACGGTGGTTCGGAGAGCCGCGGCCTCCGGTGATCCTCGCATCGAGTGCGGTTCCGTGTCTCCCTGCCCTCTGTTGGAGGTTCCAGGTTCTTTCGATGATGGAAAGCCAGACACCCCCGGCGAGATCGCTCTCGCCGGGGGTGTCTTGTGCTGTCGATGGGGTCAGGCGCCGCGATCAGCGGTGGGTGGTGCCCCACTGGCGATGGAAGGCGTCGTGCTCGGCCTTGCACTCGCTGCGCACCTGGATTTGCCAGCGCAGGCTGGTGGGGTTCTGCGCGGCGCGCTCACGGCACATGCGGTCGTGCGAGTAGTGGAAGTCGCGGTGCGCCTGGTCGTACGAGCCGCTGGTGTTGTAGCGGCGGTCCGTGGACGGGTAGCGCGACGAGGACGAGCCGTAGCGGCCCTCTCCGCGGCCGCAGTTCTCCACGGTGTTGTGCGGATTGTTGCGGCCCTGGCACCACCCCGGCGGCACATTGCGGCGGCGCTCGAAGCGGGGCTCCTCGCGGCCGCGGCGGTCGTCCCGCCGATCATCTTCGTAGCGATCGTCGTCGTCGTCGTGATCGCGGTCACGGTCGCGGACGCGGTCCTGCTGGCTCTGGCCGTGGCCGCTGTTGCCGTGCCCGTTGCCGCGCTTCTGCGCCTCCGCCGGCGAGGCGGAAACGATGGCCGCCATCACCAGCGCGAGCGGCAGAGAAAACATCGTCGACTTCATCGTGGTACTCCGGTTCGGTTGATCATCCTGCTCCAACGCTTGGCCCATTGAAGGGCAACACCGGTGCCAAGTCGCTGCGGCAACGAAATTTAGCGTAGATGCTTGGAAACAGGTGATCTGATACGGTTTCAGGCGCGGTCGCTGTCCTCGGCGGGGGACGCGGGGTGTGGGGAGGGGAGGACAACCCCAGGGAATAGGGAATAGGGAATAGGGAATAGGGAATAGGGAATAGGGAATAGGGAATAGGGGAACTGCTGGGGGGCGGCGGTCCGGGCGGGTGATCGGAGGAGGCGTTGGTAAAACGGATCGACGGCGGATCTGGAGGACGGCTCCTCTGCCGGCAGCCGCAGTTCGGAAGACGGATCGACGATGGATCCGGAGGACGGCGACCAGGCTGGCCGCCGGGGGCGGTTCATCCGTGGCCGTTCCTATTCCCTATTCCCTATTCCCTATTCCCTATTCCCTATTCCCTATTCCCTCGCTCCTCCGTACTTGCCGCTGAATCCCGTATACAGCTACAATGCCGCCCCGAATCCCCCCGCGACTGCGTGCCCCACGTCGGCACCCCGGTGCTAAAAAACGTGAAACCGCCCGTGCGTCGCCCTTTCTGCAACTCCGCACAGGAGAGGCACCGAATGAAGCGTGCGTTGTCCGCGCTCGCGCTGGCCTCGCTGGCCGCCTGCGCCCAAGGGCGCGCGGCCCGGCCCGCCGGCCCCGCGCCCCAGGCCGCCGCGCCACGGGCCCAGGCTCCGTTCCCGTCCACCTACCGCCCCTTCCCCTCGCGCACCACGGTGATCCGGGGCGGCACGGTAATGACGGCGGCGGGGCAGATCATCCCCAACGGCCAGGTGCTGATGGTGGATGGGAAGATCGCGGCGGTCGGCGCCACGGTGAACGCCCCCGCCGACGCGGTGGTGGTGGACGCGACCGGCAAGTTCGTCACGCCCGGCGTCATCGACACGCACTCGCACCTGGGCGTGTACGCCAGCCCCGGCGTGGAGGCCACCTCCGACGGCAACGAGGCCACCAGCCCCAACACCGCCGAGGTGTGGGCCGAGCACTCGGTGTGGCCGCAGGACCCCGGCTTTGTGCGGGCGCTGGAGGGCGGCGTAACGACCATGCAGATCCTGCCCGGCTCCGCCAACCTGTTCGGCGGGCGCAGCGTGGTGCTGCGCAACGTGCCCAGCCGCACGGTGCAGGGGATGAAGTTTCCCGGCGCGCCGTACGGCCTCAAGATGGCCTGCGGCGAGAACCCCAAGCGCGTCTACGGCAACCGCGGCGGCCCCAGCACCCGCATGGGCGAGGTGGCCGGCTTTCGCGCGGCGTGGCAGCGCGCCGCGGACTACCGGCGCCGCATGGACGACTGGGAGCGCAATGGCCGCAACCCGTCCAACATGCCCACGCAGGACCTGGAGCTGGAAACGCTGGCCGGCGTGCTGCGCGGCGAAATCCTCGTCCACAACCACTGCTACCGTGGCGACGAGATGGCGCAGATGATCGACATCGCGCACGAGTTCGGCTACCGCATCCGCTCGTTCCATCACGGGGTGGAGGCGTACAAGGTGCGCGACCTGATGGCGCGCGACTCCATCAGCGGCTCGCTGTGGGCGGACTGGTGGGGCTTCAAGATGGAGGCGCTGGACTTTACCCGCGCCAACATCGCCATGGTGCACCAGGCCGGCGCCCGCGCCATCGTGCACTCCGACGACCCCACGGGGATCCAGAAGCTGAACCAGGAGGCCGCCAAGGCCCTGGAGGCCGGGCGCGAAGCCGGCATCGAGGTCAGCGAGAACGACGCGCTGCGCTGGATCACGGCCAACGCCGCCTGGGCGCTCGGCATTCAGGACGAGGTGGGCACGCTGGAGCCGGGCAAGCGCGCGGACGTGGTCATCTGGTCCGCCAACCCGTTCAGCGTCTACGCCCGCGCCGACCGCGTGTACATCGACGGCGCGCTGCTCTTTGACCGCTTTGATCCGTCGCGCCAGCCGCGCACGGACTTCGAGGTGGGACTCTTTCCCGCGGAGGCCGCGCAATGACCCCCAAGCTGCTCGCCGCGGCCACGCTCGCGGCGCTGGCCGCCGCCCCCGCCGCCCCCGCCGCCGCGCAGACCATCGCCATTACCGGCGGCACGGTTCACCCCATCAGCGGGCCGGCCATCCCCAACGGCACGGTCATCATCACCAACGGCCGCATTGCCGCGGTGGGCGCCGGCATTCCGGTTCCCGCCGGGGCGCGCACCATCGACGCGCGCGGCAAGGTGGTTACGCCGGGGCTCTTTGAGTCGTCCACCAACATGGCGCTGGTGGAGGTGGGGTCGCTGGACGCCACCAACGACGCGCGGATGGAGAACGACAAGGACCAGGTGTCGGCCGCGTTCAACGTGTCGGACGGCATCAATCCGCGCTCGGTCGTGATCCCCGTCACCCGCATCGCAGGGGTGACCACGGTCATCAGCCGTCCGGCGGGCGGGCTGATCAGTGGCCAGGGGATCGGCATTGACCTGATCGGCAACAACGTGGCGGACATGCTCATTCGCCCTGGGCCGATCGCCATGTTCGCGTCGGTGAGCGAGAACGTGCACGAGGCGGGCAATGGCACGCGCGGCGGCGTGTTCATGCGCATGCGCGAGGTGCTGGAGGACGCGCGCGCCTGGAACCGCAACCCGCAGGCGTTCGAGCGCGGCGAAACGCGCGACTTCAGCGTGAGCCGGCTGGACCTGGCCGCGCTGCAGCCCGTTCTGCGCGGCGAGATGCCGCTGGTGGTGGAGGCGCACCGGGCCAGCGACATTCAGGCCACGATCCGCCTGGCGCAGGAGTACAACCTCAGGCTGATCATCACCGGCGGCACCGAGGCGTGGATGGTGGCGGGCGACCTGGCGCGGGCGCGGGTGCCGGTGCTGGTGCGCGTGCTGCGCAACCTGCCGGAGAGCTACGAGTCGCTGGGCGCGCGGTACGAGAACGCCGCCCTGCTGCGGCGGGCCGGCGTGCAGGTGGCCATCACCACGGGTGAAACCTTTCAGGCGTACAACATCCGCCAGGAGGCCGGCAACGCCGTGGCGTACGGGCTTCCGTACGACGAGGCGCTGCGGGCGGTAACGCTGGCCCCCGCGCAGATCTTTGGCGTGGCGGACCGGTACGGCTCGCTGGAGGTGGGGAAGGTGGCGGACGTGGTGGTGTGGGACGGCGATCCGCTGGAACTGCTGACCCGCGTGAACACGGTGATCATCCGCGGCCGCGAGGTCCCCATGACCAGCCGCGAAACCATGCTGCGCGACCGCTACCGGAACCTGGACGAGAATACGCGGTCGTACAGGCAGT
>NZ_DASVTX010000338.1:0-14374 GCF_036387355.1 Longimicrobium sp. | reverse complement strand
AAGGCCGGCGGCTCCATTCGGAGCCGCCGGCCTCTTCTTCACCGGGTGCGTCAGGTCAGCGGACGCAGAGGCCGCCCACGTGGCCGGCGCTCCCCATCTGCATGGGCTGGCCCGGACGGCGGATGTCGCGGCGGAACTGCGAGCCGGCGATCATGGCCTTCTGCTGCATGGCCGAGGCGTTGGCGCGAAGCTGAAAGCGCTGGTACGCCGGGTTCAGGCGGCTGGCCCCGTCCGACATGGGGTCCGAGGCGGCGAGCCCGCCGCAGCCCACGGAGAAACCTGCGCATCCGGATGCGCTCAGTGCCACGGCGAGCGCAAGGACGGGGGTGAGACGGCGAGCCTTCATGCGGGCCTCCAGGACTGCGGTGAACGGGATGGAACGCGCGTCAGGGCACAACGCGCAGGGGCTACGCGTCCGGACGATCCGGGCGCCCCAGGACGTGCAGGTGGTGCCGCGACTCCTGGGGCAGCGCCCGCAGGTGCCGGAACGGGATGTCGGGGAGCGGAAAGAAGTTGTCCGCCATCTCGTGCAGCAGCGCGGGGTTGTCCCACGCGCCGTCCTGCAGCGCCAGCCGCCGCACCTGCTTGCTGATGGCCAGGTTGCGGTCGCCGATGGGGTCCAGCCCCGCCGCGATTCCCTCGCCGCGCCGGCACAGGTAGTCCACGATGTAGTCGAACGAGCGCTCCAGGTATCCGTGCACCGCCTCGTCCGTGAGGTCCCACCGCGACCGCGACACCATGGTGCCGAACACGTTCTGCCACCGCTCGTTGTCCTGAAAGCGGATCATCCCCCGGAACAGCCGGCGGTTGGTGCGGAACGAGAACAGCGTGTCGCTCAGCACCTGATCGAACAGCGTGTCCGCGGCCTCGTGGTCGTGCTCCATCACCACGTGGCGCGCCAGGCGGCGGTAGCGCTCGTCCAGGTGCGTGTCCATCCGCGCCTCCCAGTACGAGTGCCCCAGCCCCTTGGTGCTCGACGTGAGGACGAGCTGCCGGGGCACGAACCAGTTGTGCGCGATGGTGTCCGCCGCCAGGTGCGACAGGTAGCCCAGCCCCATGGCGCGCAGCCGGTCGGTCGGCGCGGCGGAGTGGATCTCCTCGCCCACGTGCCAGTGGTGGCAGTGGCGCCCGGCGGGGACGTACTTCTTGGCCAGGCTGATGTCCGCGGCCAGCGAGCCGTACAGAAAATCGTACGGATAGGCGGAGATGAGGGCGCGGATGCCGGCGGGGAGCAGGTGCAGCGAGTCCAGCAGGGCGGAGCCCAGGTACACGTGGGTGGCCGGCCCCCAGGCCCACGCGGGTCGGGGAAGGAGCGCCACCGCCGCCAGGGCGGCCAGCGCCGGCAACACCCAGCGCCACCGCATGCTCAGACGTCCCGGTCCGCCGGGGCCGGCTCGGCCACGCCCGCCGTTGCCGGCGCCTCGCCGGCCTGAATGAGCTGAAGCTCCTCGCGGGCCTCCACCAGAATGCGGCTGACCTCGGCGCGGAACTCGGCCAGCAGTTCGCGCCCGGCGCTGATGGCGTCGTCCATGTCCAGCGCCGCGGGGCGAAGCTGCGCCGCCGCCCGCCCGCCGCCGGTCAGGTACTCTTCGGCACCGCCCTCCAGGCGCACCGCGGCAATGCGGCTGCGGCGCCCGCGCTTGCCCTTTTTTGCGTGGGGCTTCAGGCGCTTGGCCAGGGTGCGGCGCGGGTTGGGCGCGTCGGGGCGCAGCAGAAGCACCGCCCCCACGCCCAGCGCCGCGCCGATGGCGAACGCGGAAAGAAAATCGGATGTCTCGTGGCCGCGCATCGGTTGTTCCCGAGAGGGGTCTCAGTCGTCCAGAAACGTGCGCTTGCGGGGGCGCGCCGGCTCCGGGCCGTCCCCGTCATCCGCGCCGTCCCACGCATCAGGGTCGCGCTGCATGCGCACAAAGCTGCCGGCCCCCATCTGCACGCCCCGGACCGTGGCCGCCGTGCGGATGAAGAGCGTCTCCGCCTCCGCCTGCATCACGTCCAGCAGCGCGTGGATGTCGTTCAGCCGGCGCTCGGCGCTTTCGGCCACGCGCTCCACCCGCTCGCTGGTGCCGCGCACCGTCTTTCCCACCGCTTCCACGTCCTGGCGCACGGCGGCGCTCAGGTACTGCACGTTGGCGGCGGCGGCCTCCAAGTGCCTGGTCACCGGCTTCAGGTCACCGCGCACGCGGCGGATCATGCCGCGCACCTTGAGCGCCGCCGCGATCGCCACCAGCCCGATGACGATGAGCGTGAGGGCGATGATGATGGTGGCCACGTCGGCCATGATGCGGACGACGTTCTCGAAGCCGCCCGGGGCGGTCTGGATGATCAACAGCGGTCGCGGTGAGAGGTAAAGTGCTCAGTGCCGAGTGCCCAGTGCCCGGTAGAACGCGGCTCGGGTGTTTTCCCCCTGGGCACTTGATCCTGGGCACCGGGCACTTCCGTCATTCCAGCATGTCCAGCCCAATGGTCCGGCCGCCCAGCTTGGGAACGATGCGCGCGTTGCGCCGGCTCGCCGCGCCGCGCGCCAGCAGGCGTGCGACTTCGGCCGCCACGTCCCCGGGCAGCGTCTCCAGCGCGTGCGGGTCGCGCCCGTCCGTGCGGCCGCGCAGCGCGGCGTCCAGCGCGCCGATGCCGCCCGCCGCCGCGGCCAGGCTCGCGACCTCCGCGGAAAGCGCGGGTTCGGCGCCCAGGGCCGCCACGTCGCCGGCCCACAGGTCGCCCAGCGGAAGCAGCGGCTCCGGCGGAAGGTCGCCGCCCAGAAGAAGCTGCGTCTTGTTGGCCGGGTCCGCGGCGAGCGCGTCCGCGTGCAGCCGCGCACGCATGCGCAGCAGTTCGCGGACGACGGTCTCCGGAGGCAGATCCGGGAACATCGGCAAGAGCGGTTCCACCTCGCCCGGCCACACGGTCGCGTGATCGACGGCCGCGTCGCCCAGCGCGCCGGCCAGCATCCGCGCGGCCAGGGCGGCCTGCGCCCCGCCGTCATCCACCAGCACCACGCGCGCGAGCCCGCGGTCCGTCAGTGCCTGCCGCGCGACCGCGCCGACGACCGCGGCCACGCGATGGTACGCGGGCGAATCCGGCCGCTGGCGTGTCCCCGCGCCGCGCGGGGGCGGGACGGCCCCATCCCCCGGTCCCATGGACCCCATCACGGCCGGCTCTCCACGATGCGGGCGATCTCGCGCGCCACCAGGCGTGGATCGTCGGCGCGGGCGTGGGCGTACGGGCGGCGCGCGGCCGCCACGGCGTCCAGCGAGAGGTCGGCGGTGATGGCGTCTTCGCCCTCGTCGCCGGCGCGGGCGAGGATCTCGCCGTCGGGGCCCACGATCATCGATCCACCCGCGAAGACCAGCCCGCCCTCCACCCCGGCGCGGTTGGCCAGCGCCACGTACACGCCGTAGGCAATGGCCGCCGCGCGCGCCAGGTGCTCCCACGCGCCCCACGAGGCGAAGCGCCCGCCGGCGGCTCCTCCGGCCACGGCACCGCGCCCTGCCGCCGCGGACTGCACCACGATCAGGTGCGCGCCTTCCGCGGCCAGCAGCCAGGCCAGCGCGGGGTGCCACAGGTCTTCGCACACCAGCAGCCCCATCCGCCACCCGCCCCCCGCGTCGTACGTGCGCACCCCGTCGCCGCGGCCGAAGTAGCGTCCCTCGTCGAACAGCCCGTAGGTGGGGAGGTAGACCTTGCGGTGCCGGTGCAGCACGCGCCCGCCGCGCAGGTGCAGCGCCCCGTTGCGCGGAATGAACGACGCGTCGCGCTCGATGGCGCCCACCACCACGTCCGGCCCGCCCGCGAGTTCGCCGAACGGTGCGTCGGATTCCGGATCGGCCAGCGCGTGGACGGCATCGCGCACGTCGTATCCGGTCACGGACAGCTCCGGCGTCACCACCAGATCCACGCCGTCGGCGGCGGCGCGCGCCTGCGCGGTCGCAATGCGGGCCAGGTTGGCGGCGGGGTCGGCCAGGACGGTGTCCATCTGCTCCACGCGCAGCCGCAGCCGCGCGCCGAATCCGGCGTCGTTCATCCGCCGGACAGTTCCGGCTTGAGGCCGATCACGCGGCTGACGGGAACGGTGAAGGCGATTCCCGTGGCCGGCTCGTCCAGGCTGCCGCACACCTCCTGCAGCAGCGCCAGCGCGCGCTCCACCTTGCCCTCGTCTTCGATGACGCTGAACAGCGTCTGGTTGCGCGGCCGGGTGCGGTTGGCGAACACCTCCAGCCCGGCAAAGATGGGGACCTCGGCGCTGAGCAGGCGCCCCATTCCCTCGGAGCCGACCACCGTGGCGCCGGTAATGCCGATTTCCAGGAACCCGGACAGCACCTCCTCCACCTTTTCTTCCTGGTTGATCACGGCGATCAAGAGCTGCACGCTCGGGCTCCCGCGGGCGGTGTGGACAGGCGGTCAGGGGGCGCATTGTACGCACCGCGCGGAAGGGGTGTCAAGCAACGGCGCGGGGCCGGTGCGCGGGGGAAAGCAGACGCGCGGACCCGCGCACGATCCTTGCGCCTGGCCGGGGCCGAACCATCCAGAGTGACGCTGCCGCCCTGACGACGGGTGCGGCAGCGTCGTTCCCCACATTCCGGACCTCGGGAGAACCGCGAGTGCCCAAGTTCATCGTCCACGGCGGCAAGCGCCTGCAGGGAACCGTGGTTCCCAACGGCAACAAGAACGCGGCGCTGCCCATGCTGGCGGCAACCCTCCTGACGGACGAAGACGTATTCCTGGAAAACGTCCCGCGCATCAAGGACGTTCTTACGCTCATCGAGCTTCTTCGCGTGCTGGGCGCCGAGGCGGAGTGGACGGGGCCCAACGAGGTCCGCGTGCGCGCCGCCGACATCGGCGGAACGCAGCTGGACGCGGGCGCCGCGGCCCGCATTCGCGCCAGCATCCTCCTGGCCGGACCCATGCTGGCCCGCGCGGGCGGCATGCAGCTTCCCCCTCCGGGCGGCGACGTCATCGGCCGGCGCCGGGTGGACACGCACTTCTTCGCCCTGCAGAAGCTGGGCGCCCAGGTGGTGGAAGAGAACGGCGTCTGGCGGCTGCAGGCGGATGGCCTCAAAGGGGCCAACATGTTCCTGGACGAGCCGAGCGTGACGGGGACGGAGAACGCCGTCATGGCCGCGTCCATGGCCGAGGGCGAAACGGTGATCCGCAACGCCGCCGCCGAGCCGCACGTCCAGGACCTGTGCCACATGCTGGTCAAGATGGGGTGCGAGATCGAGGGGATCGGCACCGGCACGCTGCGCATTCAGGGCAGGAAGCGGCTTTCCGGCTGCCGCACGCGCATCACGGCGGACCACATCGAGGTGGGCTCGTTCATCGGCCTGGCGGCGGTGACCAAGAGCGAGATCACCATCAAGGACGCGGCGGTGGAGCACCTGGACAGCACGCTGATCGGCTTTGGGCGGCTGGGGCTCAAGGTGGAGATCCGCGGCGACGACCTGTTCATTCCCGGCGGGCAGGATCCGGAAGTGATCCTGGACATGGGCGGCCACATTCCCAAGGTGGATGACGGCCCGTGGCCCGCGTTTCCGGCGGACCTCACCTCCATCGCGCTGGTCACGGCGACGCAGGTGCGCGGCACCATCCTGGTGCACGAAAAGATGTTCGAGTCGCGGATGTTCTTTGCCGACAAGCTGGTGGGGATGGGCGCGCGGCTGGTGCTGTGCGACCCGCACCGCGTCCTGGTGATCGGGCCCAGCAAGCTGCACGGCGCCATCGTGGAAAGCCCCGACATCCGCGCGGGGATGGCGCTGCTGATTGCCGCGCTGGGCGCGGAGGGGCGCAGCGAGATCTTCAACACCGGCCAGATCGAGCGCGGCTATGAGCGCATCGACGAGCGCCTGCAGGCGCTGGGCGCCGACATCCGCCGCGCCGACTCGCGCGGGGACGCGGCCGACGTGGACGACGCGACCCGCCGGCTGGCCGTGCGCCAGTCGCAGGCCGAACAAGAGGTGCGGGGATGAGCGACGAGGGCCGCCGCCGCCCCGGGATCGGCGAGGGGATCCGCTCGGGGATCGGCGTGCTGACGGCCTTCAAGGAGGCCATCGAGGAGACGATCCGCGAGGCGGGCGAGCGGGGCGACCTCAAGCCGGAGCGCGCCCGCGAGTTTCTGGCGGACGCGATGGCCCGCGCGCAGGAGGGCGTGGGCGACGTGCGCGAGCGGCTGGACTTTGTGCCCCGCCGCGAGTTCGAGGAGCTTCGCGCGGAAGTGCGCGAGCTGCGGCGCCGGCTGGACGGGCAGGGCGCGGGGGCGGAGGAGCCGCTGGCCCTTCCGCCCGCCGCGGAACGCACGGGCGGCGAGGGGCCCACCGAAGCGAGGATGCCGTAAGGTGGCTGCGCAGACGGAGCCGCGGCAGGTCACCGAAACGCGTGCGGAGGGCGACGTTCCGCTCTGGGTGCATCCGGAGTGGCGGGAGCGCTTTTCCTGGCTGGTGCAGGGCACCACGGGGCGGGGGAGGGGCGCGGAGCCGTTCGACATGGGGCTTTCCGGCGTGCAGCCGGTGGGGCCGGCGCTGGACCGGTGGCGGGCGCTGCGCGCGGCGAGCGGAATGGACGTGGTGGCGCACTCGCGGCAGGTGCACGCGGCGGACCTGTGGATTCACCGCGAGGTGGGCGCGCCGGGAATCCAGGTGATGGACGGCTTTGACGGCCACGTGACCGACCGCCGCGGGCTGCTCATCACCGTGGGGGTGGCGGACTGCGTCCCGGTGTCGGTGGTGGATCCGGAGACGTCGGTGATCGCCATGCTGCACGCGGGGTGGCGGGGAACGGCGGCGGGGATCGTGGAGCGCGGCATTCACCGCATGGTGGAAAGCTGGCAGTCGTCGCCCGAGCGGCTGCACGTGCACTGCGGCCCGGCCATCTGCGGCGAGTGCTACGAGGTTGGGCCGGAGGTGCACGAGGCGGTGAACCCGGACGCTCCCGTTCCGCCGGGCAAGGCGAACATCGACGTACGCGCGTCCATCGCGCGGCGGGTCATGGGGCTGGGGGTGCCCGCGGAGAACGTCACCGTGTCCACGCACTGCACCCGCTGCGGCGAGCCGGACTTCTTTTCGCACCGCGGCGGATCGAAGGCGCGGCAGATGGGGGTGCTGGGGATGATCGAGCGGCGGTAGCTGCGCCGCATCGGGCAGGGATCACAGACAGGGCCGCCGTCGCGATCGTGACGGCGGCCCTGTCTGTGTGTGGGATGGACGGCCAGTCCAGGGCGGAGTTCAGGGCGGCCCCCACCCGGGACGGCACCAACGGCTCACCCTCCCCCAAAACAGACTGGGGAAGGGTTGATGGGCGACAACTCTCGGGTGAGCAGCGGGATCGTTGCGGGCTGAGCGACTGAAGTCGCCGCAACCACGGCGGAAAGTCCCCCCAAACGGACGGGGGGACTTCACCTGCACGGGGGCGGCGAGCCCGGCGCGGGCCGCGGAGTATCGTTCGCGCGAAATGGGCGTGTGAGCGAGTGAACTCGCCGCAACAACGGCTGGAAGCCTCACGGTACTGCTGTGAGGCTGTACTTGCACGGCGATAGAGGATGGCGAAGTGGCGGCCTGCCCCCAGCCGCACCAGGTCGGTAGACTCAGTTCTGGCCTGCTGCCGCGCCACGCTGGGCAGGGAGAGGTCCGCAGATCGAGGCGAGGAGAGATCCATCCCGTTGCTCGCTCCCGGTATAACTCCCGTACCTGCGCCAAGCCTGCCGTGTTGCGCCCTCATGCCCGGTCGGACGCGGATTTCACCGGAGTTTGATCCAGCGACCGGGGCTCCCGAGCATCGCGAGCGAAGCTACGCCCGCAGTCGTACGCGCAGGCGGCGATCACCCCCGAACGCATAGACAAGTCCTGCTCTCGGCCCGTCGAGCATTACAGGACCGGTCGGCGAACGCCGGTGAGAAAGCGTGACGAAGTACAGCGATCCGGACCGGAAGAAGGCGAGTCGAGCATCGCGCGGAATCCCATCTGCGCGGTCCTGCGTTACAGCACGCCGCAACTCATCGCAAACTCCGCCATCTGTCGAGTCGGTGAGCGCCACCACCTGGTTCACGTCCGCGGAATCCAGTCCGTACTGGGCGAGCAGGTCGGGGAAAGGTATGCTGAGCACCCCCTTCACCCGTCCAGCATCGTATTCCGATGGTGCGGGACAACGACTGTCCTTCTGAGCGGCAGTGTCGGTGGGAATCCAGCTGATGGCCATCCACACGGCTGCCATTCTGAACCATAGCCCCATAGCGCGGCTCCCCGTGTGAGGTCAGTAGCGGCAGCGTGCCTTGCGATCACCGCTGACGCCCGGCTGGCCCGGGAAAATCTTCGAAATTCCCTGGGCATCCATGATGTATCCCTCGGAAAAGCCCCACGAGGCGAGCGCCGCAGCATCCTCATCACTCGCGACGGGTACATACGGACTCTCTCCTCCCCCACAGGAGGTCATCATTTCCCCCAGATGCCAGGGGTGCGTATGGATGGCACCAACGGCATTCGCGGGCTTCGGCCCCGGGTCGATGCCGCAGGGAGAGGAAACCCCACTCATCGGCACGGCGGACAAGCGCCCGTTCTCCGAGATGATCCAGGCGCCGTGCTCGGACCGTTGAGCCTGGGGCACGTTAGGTCCGTAATTGCTCTGATTCCAGAGCGACTGGAAGATGCCGTTTACGTCCGGATTGTCAATGACCGGATCACCGGTCGCGCAGGGCTTGTTCGGGTCCGGCTCGCAGGTGTAGCAGGGGTTCGGGGGCGGGGCGCCTCCTCCGCCCGTCGGGCTCGTCGAGGGGCTGCCGTCGTCATCGGAACCGCAGGGATTCCACCAATCGCACTCTTGGAATTCCTCCGGCTTCGATTCGCAGTCGGGATACCACCCCCCGTACTGACACGCTACGGTCGCCACCGGAGCAAGCTCAAAGCAGCCTGCCTCGTTCTCCTTCGGGCAACTCGCCGTCGTCATGCCCCCGGCGGTGCTGTGCTGCGGACGATCGGTCAACCGGAAGAGTCGGTCCACTCGGCGAATCGCCCGCTCCGTGGCAGGATTGACACAGTTCCCGATACGCACTTGGTCGTTGCCTGAGTACCCGATATAACGGTACTCGCGTTTGGCGCCGGCTTCGTGCAGTTCGGGCTTCGGGAAGCTGAGCGCCACCTCGCGCCAGACGAAGCCGCCCGAGCGATCACGCGAGAATAAATCGCAGCGATACACGGAGGCGTCAGCTGCACTCCGACTTAGGGCTACGCCCGGACTGTATTGAACGTGAGTTGTCGGCAGGCCAACCGGGTTGTCGGAGCACGCTGCGAGCGCGACGGCGGCAACCCATGAAACCGTCCGCACGAACCTGCGGTGAACAGCGAACATGGCGTCCCTTCCTCGTCCGAGATGGTGATGTGCCAGCCCAAACCTCACGGCTGGACGATCATAACAGTGCGGGGAAAGAGCCGAAAGACTGCGCGGTACTGGCGTCAACTACGCCATCGCGCGTACGGTGCCTGCCGCTATTTTCGCTGGTTTCAACCGCCGGGCGATCTGTCGCGCACGCGCCGACCTTCGCCTCCGCGCCGAACGGCTCCCCCTCTCCCGCAAGCGGGAGAGGGGGCTGGGGGGGAGAGGGGTGCCTCGGCATGCGCCAAACCGTCCAGAACGCACGAGACCGCACCACCGCCCTCCCCCCTTCCCCCGTTGTGGGGAGAAACCCCATGCCTGAGGGGTAGACAGCACCATTGGCGGCCGGCCCTACGCAATGCATCTTGGTCCGCAGAAGACGACCATGATGATCCCAACCGCTCTCCGCCGCTTTCTCGCCCTGTTCGCGGGCGTGCTCTTTCTGCTCTCCGGAGCGGGAGAGGCGGCCGGCGCGCGCCCCTGCCCGCACCATGACGGCGGGGCCGCGGCACAGGCGGGGGAGCACGGTCACCACGGCGCGGAGCCCCGCCACCCGGCTCCCGCCGAGCACGCCCCCTGCAGCTGCGCCGGGCACTGCGCCACGCCCTCGGGGCCCGCCGTTCCGCCCAACACGGTCGTCCGGGTGGAAGCGGAGTTCGCCGCCGCGCCGCGCGCACTCCGCTCCGAAGCCCCGGCGCCCTCCCCGCGCCGCCTCGCCCATCTGCTTCCCTACGCACAGGCTCCGCCCCGGGCCGGCTGATCACCCCACGCACATCGCTGGATTGATCCCCCGCGGTACGCCCTCCGGCGCGCCGCCACGGCCGACCCTTGCCTGAACCCGAGGTGGAGTGTGTACTCCCTGACCCGCACCGTCCGTTGGTGGATCGGCGCCGCCGCGCTGCTCCTGTCCATTCCCGCCGCCGCGCAGCAGCCCGGCGCGGTGGAAGGCACCGTTCTTTCCGCCCGCGCCGAGCCCATCGCCGGCGCCACCGTCCGCCTGGAGGCCCGCTCCGCCGTCACCGATGCGGCGGGCCGCTTCCGCATCGACGGCGTTCCCGCCGGCACGCACACCGTTTCCGCCATCCGCGTGGGGTTCGCGGCCGCGGCGCAGTCCGTCCGCATCGACCCCGGAGCCACGGCCAGCGTCCGCCTGGCGCTCACGGAGCAGAGCCTGATCATGGAGCAGGTGGTGGTGAGCGCCACCCGCGAGGTGCGGCGTCTGGCGGAAACGCCGGCCACCGTGGGCGTGGTTTCCGGCGCACAGCTTCGCGAGGCGCGCCCGGCCCACCCGTCCGAGGTCATGGGCGCCATCCCCGGCGTGTGGGTGAGCGTCACCGGCGGCGAAGGGCACACCACCGCCATCCGCCAGCCCAGGACCACCAACCCCGTCTACCTCTTTCTGGAGGACGGCGTCCCCACGCGGTCTACCGGCTTCTTCAACCACAACGCGCTGTACGAGGTCAACGTTCCCGGCGCCGAGCGCATCGAGGTGCTCAAGGGCCCGGCGACGGCGCTGTACGGCAGCGATGCCATCGGCGGCGTGATCAACGTGGAAACGCGCTCTCCTTCGGCCACGCCCGGCGCCGAAGCGTACGTGGAGAGCGGCGGATTCGGCTGGACCCGGTTTCTCGCCTCCGCCGGCGGAATGCGCGGCAATGACGGCATTCGTGCGGACCTGAACCTGACGCGCACGGACGGCTGGCGCGACGGGACGGCGTACGACCGCCAGAGCGCGACGGCGCGCTGGGACCGGCAATTGGGCGGCGGGCAGTCGCTCAAGACGGTCGTCACCTGGTCACGCATCCAGCAGCAGACGGCTGGGTCGTCTGCCCTCACCGAAGCCGACTTCAACGGGCATCCCACGGCCAACTACACGCCCATCTCGTTTCGCGACGTGCAGGCGTTCCGCGCCTCCGCCGCGTACGAGCGCATCCGCGGGGCCACGCACCTGAGCGTGACGCCCTTTGTCCGCTGGAACACCATGGAACTGCTTCCCAACTGGGCGCTTTCCTACGATCCCACGGTGTACACCACCGGCCACCGCTCGCTCGGACTGCTGGCGCGCTACCGGGTGGACGTGGAGCCGCTGCGCACCCGTGTGATCGGCGGGGTGGACGTGGACGTGAGCCCCGGGAGCCGGCAGGAAGACAGCGTGATGACGTCCGCGCAGGGCGGCTACTACCGCGACTACACCCGCGGAACGCGGCTGTACGACTACGACGTCACCTTTCGCGGCGTGTCGCCCTACGTGCACGTGGAGGCGGCGCCGGTCGACCGTCTGCACCTGACGGCTGGGCTGCGGGCCGACTTCGTGGGCTTTCGCTACGACGACCGGCTTGGCGAGCTGCAGACCGGCAGGCACCGCCGCCCGGCGGACGCGGAGGTGAACTACCGCCACCTGAGCCCCAAGCTGGGCGCCACCTACGAGTTCGGCCGCGCGCTGAACGTGTTCGCCTCGTACGCGCACGGCTTCCGCGCGCCGTCGGAGGGACAGCTTTTTCGCCAGGGGCAGGCGCAAAACACGCTGGGGCTGGATCCCGTGCGCGCGAACAGCTACGAGGCGGGGATGCGCGGCGAACTGCTGGGCCGCCTGTCGTACGAGGCGTCGGCGTACCGCATGCGGGTGACGGACGACATCCTCACCTTTACCGACCCGTCGGATGGGAGCCGCGAAACCAGCAACGCGGGAAGCACGCTGCACCGCGGGTTGGAAGTGGGCTTCGGTGCGGTGCTCCCGGCCGGCCTTCGCGCGGACGTGAGCTGGTCGCGCCAGCGGCACACGTACGAGGAGTGGAGCCCGCGCCCGGGGGTGGACTACGCCGGGAACGAGATGGAATCCGCGCCGCGCACCCTCACCAGCGTGCGGCTGGGGTGGAAGCCGTCGTTCGGCGGCGCGTTCGCGGCGGAGGCGCAGCGTGTGGGCGCGTACTGGATGGACGCCGCAAATACGCGCCGGTACGATGGATACGCGCTGGTGAACCTGCGGGCCGACGTTCCGCTGGGCCGCGGCCTGTCGATGGTGGGGCGGATGAACAACGCGCTGGACCGGCGCTACGCGGAAACGGCGGCCTTCTCCTCGCCGCAGCGTGGGGTGGAACTGGCGCCGGGGATGCCGCGGACGCTGTACCTGGGCGTGCAGTACCGGTGGGAGGGCCGCCGATGAGCCGTCTCGCGATGGCGGCGCTCGGTGCCGCGGTGCTCGCGCTTTCCGCCACCGCGGTCGCGCGGGACAGCCGCTCCGCGCACCTGCGGATGACGGAGCCGGGCACCGCGGCCACAAGCGCGGCGGGGAATCCCACCGCCGCGGTGGGTGCGCGGGACGGGGCGGGGTACGTGGCGTGGATCGCCGGGGAGGGCGCGCAGAACGTGTTTCTGGCCCGTGTGGATGCGGAGGGGCGGCCGGGCGCTCCCGTGCGCGTGAACGACCGCGGCGGCGATGCGGCCGCGCACGACCAGGCCCCCGCGCAGGTGGCCGTCGGGCGCGACGGCGCGGTCTACGTCCTCTGGCAGAACAATCGTGAGATTCCCGGGCGCCGCTTTCCGGCAAGCGACCTGCGGTTCGCGCGGAGCACGGATGGCGGCCGCACCTTCAGCCCGGCGGTGACGGTGAACGACGACCGGGACGGCCGCCCGTCGTCGCACACCTTTCACGACCTGACGGTGGGCGCGGACGGAACGGTGTGGGTGTCGTGGATCGACTCGCGGGTGCGCGACTCCGCCCGTGCTGCGCGCCCTTCCGCTCCGCGGGACGCGAGCGCGCCGATGGGCGCGCCGATGGCCGCGCCGATGGGCGCGCACGGCGGCGAAGCGCACGCGGGAGGAGCGCACGGCACGGGCGGGCATGGCGGCGGAAAGGGTGCGGATGCAGGGCTCCCCGCGCCGGAGATCCGCGTTGCGCGTTCGGTGGATGGCGGGCGCACCTTCAGCGCCAGCCGCGTCGTGGATGCGGGCGCGTGTCCCTGCTGCCGGACGTCCATGGCGGTGGCGCCGGACGGCACGTTGTACGTGGCGTGGCGCAAGGAGTACGCGGGCGATGTGCGCGATGTCGTCGTCGCGTCGCTCGCGCCCGGCGCGGCCGCGTTCAGTCCGCCGGTGCGGGTGCACGAGGACGGGTGGGTGTTCCCCGCCTGTCCGCACGCGGGGCCGTCGGTCGCGGTGGATGCGGACGGGGCGGTGCACGTGGGGTGGTACACGGGGCGCGATGGGCGAAAGGGGTTGTGGTACGCCCGTTCGGTGGATGGAGGGCGGTCGTTTGCCGCCCCGGTGTCGCTCGCGGCGGGCGTTCCCCCGTCCCGGGTGGAGTTGGCGGTGGACGGCGGGGCGGTGATCGCCGCGTGGGATGCGGGTGCGCGTCCCGCGGCGGTGCAGGTCGCGCGGATTGGATCGGACGGGCGAGTCGCTCCGTTCCGCGCCGTGCCGGGCCGCACGCCCGCGCTGGAGGCCGCGGGCGGCGCCGCGCTCCTGTCGTGGCGCGAGCGAGGCACTGTCCACGTGGCGCGGGTGACGGCGGCGGGATCGGTGCTGAGCCCGGTAAGCGGTGAGTGGATGAATTCGCCGCAACAACTGCGGAAAGTCCCCCCAAATGGACCGGGGGACTTCACCTGCACGGCGGTACGAGTGCAGGTGTGCGTGGCGGGGTTCACGGCGGCCCCCACCCGGGCCGGCACCACCGGCCCACCCTCCCCCAAAACAGACTGGGGGAGGGTTGATGGGCGACGATTCTCGGGTGAGCAGCGGGATTGGGCGCCGCTGTGGGCTGAGCGACTGAAGTCGCCGCAACCACGGCGGAAAGTCCCCCCAAACGGACGGGGGGACTTCACCTGCACGGGGGCGGCGAGCCCGGCGCGGGCCGCGGAATAGCGTTCGCGCAATGGACGTGTGAGCGAGTGAACTCGCCGCAACAACGGCTGGAAGCCTCACGGTACTGCTGTGAGGCTGCACCTGCGCGGGCGATCGGTTCGGTGCCGACCTTCGCTCCCGCGCCGAACGGCTCCCCCTCTCCCGCAGAGCGGGCGGAGGGGGT
>NZ_DASVTX010000337.1:0-5576 GCF_036387355.1 Longimicrobium sp. | reverse complement strand
GCGCGCCGTGCGCAGGGGGATGCGCCCGCGCGCACGGGCAGCCGCACCGCCGCTACACGTCGTCCGGAGCCGCGCAACCCGCTCGGCCGGGTGCGCTCGGCCGCCATGGACCGCGGCGGCTACGCGGTCGTGGTAGACCTGGACGCCAACCGGCTCTACTTCGCCAAGGGCCGCACGGCGCTCTGGTCCGCGCCCGCCGCCACCGGCACCGGGCTGCGCGTGGAGCACAGCCGCGGCGAGTGGGACTTCACCACGCCCAACGGCGCGTTCCACGTCGTGCGCAAGGAGATTGAGCCGGACTGGATTGCGCCGGACTGGTACTTCGTGGAGCACGGGCTGCGGGTGCCGCCGCCCAACTCGCCGGCGCGCCGCTTTCCGCGCGGGCTGGGCTCCGCCGCGGTCTTCATCGGGCAGGGGCTGGCGATCCACGGCACCGACAAGCCGGAGCTGCTGGGCCAGCGCGTGTCGCACGGGTGCATCCGGCTGAGCAACGCCGACGCGCTTCGCCTGTTCCACAACGTGCAGGTGGGAACGGAGATCGTCATTGTCGGCGGCACCGACCGGGAGCCGCCCGCGCCTGCCCGCACCGCTTCGCGAAGCTCCGGCAACGGCGGCCCGCCGCCGCGCGACCCCTTCATCGTGGAACTGGAGGGCGAAGACACGGGTGCGCTGCTGGACCGGCTGGACGATGAGCTGTACGCGGCGGCGGTGGTGCGCGGCGCGCGGACCAGCTGGCACCAGGTGGCGAGCGTGCTCCTTTTCCGCGGCGCCAAGGAGGATGACGACGAGGCGCTCACCGGGCTGCTGAGCCGCTACGCGCGCATGGGCGCGGGCCCGCTGCGCGACGAGTACGCCACGTTCCTGGCGGATGCCTACACGCTCCGTCCGCTGCGCACGCTGTCCGCGCTGGCCCGGATGGACCGCGCCACCCGCGACCGCGCCGCCGGCGCCATCGTGGAAAGCTCGCTGGGGCTGTACCCGGGCGACATGAACGAGGCCGGCGCGCCCTGGCCCACCCGCCGCGCGCCGCGCACCGTCCTGGCCCGCGCCGACCAGCGCGCCTGGGACGCCCTGCAGTCCGCGGAAAACAGCTACCGCGACCGCCACGGCCTGGCCCTCCGCGGCCCCGAGTAGGCCACGGCCGGTCTGTACGCGGAAGCAGAGCAGGAGCCCTCTCCCTTGGTGGAGAGGGCTCCTTTTTGGGGCGTGCGGGGGGCTTCCCAACGGAAGCGCGGGGCGCGATGTATACAGTTGCATGGGCGGACCGCGCGGTCCGCACGTGGCCCTTCACCCCGATCTCACCGAGGACGCGATGGCACGCTTCAACCCGCTCTCCGCCGCCACGCTGGGGCTGCTCGCGCTGGCCGCCTGCGATGGTTCGCCCACCGTGGACACCGCCTCCGCGCTGTCCGCCGACGAAACCACGGAACTCGCGTCGCTGTGGGACGAGATCGGCGCGAGCGCCATTGACGGGTCGGGCGGCCCGCTGTTCTCGCTGGCGGCCGGCGCCGACGCCGTGGCCATGACCACCACCACCAGCTTTTCGCGCCAGCAGCCGTGCCCCGCGGGAGGTACCAGCACGCTCGCCGGCCAGCGCGTGGTGACCGCGGACCCGGAGACGCGCACCGGCAACGTGTCGCTCACCGCCACCCGCACCGACGCGGCCTGCGCCTTCAACGCGCGCCGCGGCTCCGGCGCCACCCTGACCCTTACCGGAACGCCTAACGTGCAGGTGGCGGCGCAGCAGGCGTGGGCGGCCGGCGTCCCCGGCGTGCACACGGCCACTACGCGCGGCTCGTTCAGCTGGGCGCGCAGCACCGGACAGAGCGGAACGTGCAGCGTGGACCTTACGAGCACCCGCACCCCGGCGACGCGCACCTACACCGTCGCGGGCACCTTCTGCGGCCAGACCATCAACGTCACCCGCACGCGAAGCTGACGGTCTCTGTCGGCTCGGGAAGAACAAAGGCGCGGCACCCGGACCCCGGGTGCCGCGCCTTGTTCATCCACGATTGCGATCAGAGCAGCCACCACGCGACGGCCAGGGCCAGCAGCACGGCCGCGGCCGCGGCAATGCGGCGCGGATGGTCCGCCAGAAGGCGCCGGAGCGGCGGCCCGGCCACGCGCGCGATCCCGGCCAGGACGGCGTACTTGAGTCCGCGGCCCAGGGCGGAGAAGAAGACGAAGGTGCCGAGCGGAATGCCGCTCGCCCCACCCACCACGCCGTAGAGCAGGTAGGGAACCGGGGTGTAGCCGGAAGTCAGCAGCGCCAGGCCGGCGTTGCGGCGGTACAGCGTTGCGACGGCGTCCACACGCGGCATCAGCCCGTGGCGCTCCAGCAGCGGCCGGCCCACGCGGTCAAAGCTGGCCGCGCCGATGCGCCAGGCGATCACGCCGCCCAGCACCGATCCCGCCGCCGCGAGCGCGGCCAGCGCCCACGCCCGCCGCGGCCGGCCGAGCGCCAGCGCCGCGTACAGCGCTTCCGTGGGCGCGGGGAACAGGCAGCCCTCCACGACGGCGAAGGCGAACAGCATCGCGGGGCCGGCCGGGTGCCTGGCCCATCGTTCCCACCGCCCCGCCGGTTCAGCGGCCGGCATCCCGCAGCCGGATCTTCATCTCCGGGGGCGGCGGCTGATCGACGGCCACCACCTCCACGCTCACCGTCAGGTCCATCACCCCGGTTTCCAGCATCCGCGCGCCGATGTCGAACATCCACAGCGCCGCGGGATCGTGGGCGATGCGCTCGCGCTCCGCGGTCATCTGGCGGAGCATTTCGGCGCGCGTCCCGGGCGCCATCGGCGGGATGACGTTCCAGCCCTGCACGTGGTACCCGCCGGGATGGCGCATCCCCATCCGCTCGCGGTAGTTCAGCAGGTCCATGCGCACCACCATGTCGGGACCGGCCGCGCCCATTTTAACCTGCCCGCGCGCCGTGGTGACTACGCGCACCAGGTCGTAGCTTTCCGCGTCCACCATCGCCACCACCGACGTCACGCCGCTCTCGCCGAAACCGCCCGCCGGCCGCAGCGCCACGGCGTACACCCGGCGCCCCGCCGCCGTGTCTTCGCGCACATCGCCCATCGGCACCGGCCGATCCGGGTCGTCTGCCTCAGTGCCGGCGAGGTCCGACAGGTCCAGCGTGTTGCTCAGGAGCGTGCGGACCGGGGACGGATCGCCGGGCTGCAGCCGGGGAACCCATCCGCCCTTGGGCGTGCGCTCCACGTACGCCAGGGTGCGCGTGGGCCCGGCGGTGAGCGCCAGCGTGTAGCTGCGCACGCCGGCCACGTTGGCGGCGGCGCGCTCGCGCATCCGCTGCACCAGCGTGGCGGCATCCGGCGCCTGGGCGTGGGCCGCGAGCGGCGTGGCCAGGAGCAGGGCGAGCGTCAGCCCGCGGAATCTTCTTGTCATTCCGGTGCGTAGGATGCAGGATGGAACGCGCGGCGATGGTCGGACGGGAGAAGATAGGTTCTCATCCCACGCGCCGCTCCCCTACCCGGACCCTACAGGAGAACGCGGATGTCGACTTTTACCCAGCGCATGATGGGCGCGGCGATGCTCAACGTCGCCACGTACGAGGAAGTGGAGCACGACCGCACGGCGACGGGCCAGGCGGCGGGCGTGGTCGCGCTGGTGGCGGTCGCGTCGGCGCTGGGCGCGGCCCGCAGCGGCGGCCCGGGGATGGTGAGCGCGCTGATCTCGGCGCTGGTGGGCTGGGCGGCGTGGTCGGCGGTCACCTACTTCGTGGGGACGCGGCTCTTCCACGGCACGGCGGACTGGGGCGAGATGGCGCGCACCATCGGCTTTGCGCAGACGCCGGGGCTGCTTTCCCTGCTCGGCTGGATCCCCATTCTGGGCGGGCTGTTCGCCCTGGTGGGCGCGATCTGGACGCTGGTGTGCGTGATCGTCGCCATCCGGCAGGCGCTGGACTTTGACACGGGCAAGGCGATCGGCACGGCCGTCGTGGGCTTTCTGGTCTACGTTGCGATCAGCGTGGCGGTGGGGCTGCTGTTCGGCGGGGCGAGAGCGCTCGGCAGCGTATTCTGATCCCGCCCCTGGTGGATGCGAAGAGCCCCGGATCGGTGCCGATCCGGGGCTCTTCGTCATCCATCCACCTGCCGTTCAGAGGCCGATCAGCCGGAAGAGCGTCTTCAGGACCAGATCGGTCGTCACCGGCCCGGGCGCGCTGGTGAGGGGAGCGGGATGGGCCCGGGCTTCGGCCTCGCGCAGCATACGCTGCACGCGCTGCCGGTCCTCTTCGATCGCCCGCTTTTCCCGCTCGCGCGCCCGCTCCAGGCCACCCCCGCGGATGAACTCCACCACGCGCCGCAGCTCATCCGCATCCAGCCACGCGCCGTGGTCGCGGCACTGGTCGATGATGACGCCGGAGATGCGCTGAAAGTTGGCGCGGTGCATCAGCGTGCCGCAGCCCGGGCACGGCAGGTAGCGCACCGAAGCCTCCACCGGCGCGGGAGGCGGCCCGTCGCCGCGAAAGCGGAGGACCGCCGCCTGCTGCTCCGCGTCGGCCGTGACCCGCGTGAAGTCGTCGGGCGCGACCCACACGCCGGCGCAGCGCGCGCACTCCCGCAGCCGCGCCCCGCCCACCTGCACGGGGTTCAGCTGCCCCGCGCACCGGGGGCAGGAGAGCGCCACGTCTTCGGGGACGAGGGTTTCGGCGCGGTGCGCGCGGGTGCCGCAGTGCGGGCAGTGGCGCGTTCCGGCGAACACCATCCCGAAGCAGGACGGGCACGCCACGGTGGCCAGCCGCGCGGAACAGTGCGCGCAGGCGTGCAGGTCCGCGGCGGCGGGGGCCCCGCATCCGGGGCAGCGGAGAACAGCGGCTTCAGGCATGTGCATCTGAACGGACGGGGCAGCCGGCCGGTTTCACCCAACGCGGGCGGAGCATCGAACAAAGCGACGGCCCCATCCTCCGCGCGGAGGATGGGGCCGTCGATCCATCGTGCGGCGGGCGGTCAGCGGTGGCCGCGGATCACCACGCCGCCGGCGCCCACGGCGAACACGTCGCGCGCCGACGAGCCGCCCACGTCGAACAGGGTGCCGCTCACGCCGCTGCTGATCTGCACCCACCCCTGGGTGGCGGGGTTCCAGCTGGTGCCGTTGTAGTGCAGCAGCGTGCCCCGGGTGCCCACCGCGTACAGCGCGTTGGCCGAGGCGCCCCACACCGAGGCGAGCTGCAGTTCCGCCCCCGGCGCAATGGCGGAGGTCCAGCTGGCGCCGCCGTCCGTGGAGCGCAGCACCAGGCCGCCGTAGGTGGGGTTGTCGTCCGCGTCGCGCGACACCGTCTCACGGCCCACGGCGACGAGGGTGCCGCCGGACACCCACACGCCGTTCAGGCGGCGGCTGTCGGTGCCGGCCAGGCTGGCTTCCGTCCAGTTTGCGCCGCCGTTGCTGGACCGCATGATGAACGCGGTGGTGGCGCCTGTTCCCGGCACGCGGTACCCCACGGCGACCACCGTGGCGCCGTCGCCCCACACGCCCGACAGCACCGTCTCCCCGGACGTGGCGGCCAGGATGCTGGTCCAGTTGGCGCCGCCGTCCACCGACCGCAGGAGGAGCGC
>NZ_DASVTX010000336.1:0-11880 GCF_036387355.1 Longimicrobium sp. | reverse complement strand
CGGCGCCCCCGCCGCCGCCGGGCCGCCGGGGGTGGTCCGTGTGCCGCACGTCTTCGCCGCGCCCCCGGGCGACGCGTCCGCGCTGCAGGAGATCTTTGCCCAGCAGCTCGCCATCATGCAGACGCAGCTCGCCATGCTCGGCGGCGGGCCGGCGGCCGGCGCCCCGGTCGGCCCCGCCGCGCCGGCCCACGGCGCCGGCACGAACGGAAGCCACCCCGCGGCAGACCCCGGTGCCGGCGGGCACCCCGCGTCCGCGCCCGCGGCGCCGGCGCCGGCAGCCCCGCGGGAGCGGGCGCAGGGGGCGGCCGAGCCGGAGAAGCCGGCGTCGCACGGCCCGCACCGTCCCGTGAGCGCCACCATGGGGCTGGGCGGCGGCTACAACGCGCAGCAGAACGCGTACTTTCAATCGCTGGTGCAGCGCTACACCGAGCGCACCCGCCGCTCGCGCGAATACGCGGCCGAGCACCGCCCGCACCTGGCGGACAACCGCGCGTCGCTGGGGTTTCGCCTGGCCACCAAGGAGCTGATGTACCCCATCGTGGGCGAGCGCTCCGAGGGGACGCGCCTGTGGGACGTGGACGGCAACGAGTACGTGGACTTCACCCTGGGCTTCGGCGTCCACTTCTTCGGCCACCGCCCCCCGTTCATCGTGCAGGCGGTGGAGGACGCGGTGCGGCGCGGATTTCACACCGGCCCGCAGAGCGACCTGGCCGGCCCCGTGGCGCGGCTGTTCAGCGAAGTGACGGGGATGGAGCGCGTCACCTTCTGCAACACCGGCAGCGAGGCGGTCATGACGGCGCTGCGCGTGGCGCGCGCCGTCACCGGCCGCGACAGGGTGATGCTGTTCGAATCCGCATACCACGGCTGCTTCGACGGCATTCTGGCGCGCGCCGGCGCGGACGGCCGCCCCCGCCCGATCGCCCCCGGCACTCCGCGGCGGATGGTGGACGACATCGTCCTCTTTCCCTACGGCAGCGACGAGGCGCTGGAATACCTGCGCGCGCACGGGAGCGAACTGGCCGCCGTGCTGGTGGAGCCGATCCAGAGCAACAACCCCGAGCTGCAGCCCCGCGAGTTCCTGCATGAGCTCCGGGCGCTCACCGGGCAGAGCGGCGCCGTGCTCGTCTTCGACGAAACGATCACGGGGCTTCGCATGGGACCGCGGGGCGCGCAGGGGTTCTTCGGGGTGCGGGCCGACCTGGCCACCTACGGCAAGGTGATCGGCGGGGGCCTGCCCATCGGCGTGCTGGCGGGGAGCGCGCGGCTCATGGACGCCATCGACGGCGGCCAGTGGAGCTTTGGCGACGACAGCTACCCGGCCGCCGACCAGACCTTCTTCGCGGGCACCTTCTGCAAGCACCCGGCGGCCATGGCGGCCGCGCACGCCGTGCTGGTGCACCTCAGGGAGCGCGGCCAGGCGCTGTACGACGAACTGGACCTGCGCGCCAGGCGACTGGTGGCCTCGCTGCGCGCCGTGCTGGAGGAAGAGGGCGCGCCCGTCCAGGTGCTGCACGCGCACAGCAGCTTCCGCTTCGTGTTCCGCCCCGGCGAAACGGCGGCCGAGCTGCTCTTCTTCCACCTGCTGGAGCGGGGCGTCTACGTATGGGAGGGGCGCGGCTGCTTTCTGAGCACCGCCCACACCGACGAGGACTGTGACACCCTGGTGCGCGCGCTGCGCGACAGCATCCACGCGCTGCGCGGCGCGGGCTTCATGCCCCCGCCGCCGCGCGGGCGCTCCCGCACGCCCGTCCCCGCGGGGATCACCCTGCTTCCTTCGGCCCACGCCGGCCCGCGAGCCGTGCCGCTCACCGTGGCACAGCGCCAGATCTGGGTGCACGCGCAGTTCGGCGACGACGCCTCGCGCGCCTACAACGAGCAGATGGTGGCGGGGCTGCGCGGCCGCCCCGACGCCGAAGCCCTGCGCGCCGCGGTGGCCGACCTGGTGGCGCACCACGAGTCGCTGCGCACCGTCTTCGACCCCGGGGGTGAGGTGCAGCACGTGCTGCCGGCGCTCCCCGCGCTGCCGCTGTTCATCGACCCCTCCACCGCCCCCGCGGACCCGGCTCTGCTGCGGGCGCGGATGGCGGAGGCCGTGGGCGGCGTGTTCGACCTGGCCCAGGGCCCCCTGTTCCGCGTTCACGTGCACGCCAACGGGCCGGACCGCAGCGTCCTGCAGTTCGTCGTTCACCACATCGCGGCCGACGGCATGTCGCTGGACCTGCTGCGCCGCGACCTGGAGACGGCGTACCTGGCGCGCCTGGAGGGCCGCGCCCCGGTGCTTCCCCCGGCCATGCAGCTGAGCGAGTACGCGCGGCTCTACGCGGAGCACGCCGACGCGTACGCCGACCGCGAGCCGGCGTGGCTGGCCTCGTTCGAGGGGGCGCAGCCCACGGCGCTCCCGTACGACCGCCCGCGCGGGCCGCTTCCCACCCACGCCGCCGGCTTTCTGACCTACGCCCTTTCCGAGGCGCTTACGGCCAGGGTGCGCGAGCTGGGGCGCAGGCGGGGCACCACGCCGTTCATGACCGTGGTGGCCGGCCTGCTGGCCACCCTGCACCGGGTGACGGGGCAGGACGACCTGGTGCTGGGCATCTCCTCCGCCGGCCGCCCCTTTGAGGGGAGCGATTCGCTGGTGGCCCACTGCGTGGAGGTGCTTCCCATCCGCAGCCGCGCCGACGCCGGCACCGGGACGCAGCGCTTTCTGAACCAGGTGCGCGGCTGGCTTCTGGACGCGTACGAGCACGAAGTGTTCACCTGGGGGCGACTGCAGGAAAAGCGCAGCGCACCGCGTGACCCGTCGGCCGCGCCGCTGATCGCGGTGGAGATCAACATGGAGCCCGCGCCGGGCGGCGAGCCGGGGACCCCCCGCTTCGCCGGGATGGAGATGGAGGCGGTGAGCCTCGCGGGGGCGCCGTTCACCCGCTGGGACATCCACATCGACACGGTCGACACGGGCGGCCGGCTGGTGATGCACACCACCTTCAACGCCGACCTGCTGGACCCGTCCACGGTGGAGCGGCTGCTGGGGCAGGTGGAGCGGGTGCTGGACCAGATGGCGGGGGGCGCCGAGGTGCCGCTGGGCGAACTGGATCTGCTGGGCTCCGCCGAGCGCGCCCGCCTCGTGGACGAGTGGAACCGCACGGAGGCCCGCTACCCCGCCGACGCCTGCGTGCACCGGCTGTTCGAGGCGCGGGCCGCTCGCACCCCCGCCGCCGTCGCGCTGGTGTGCGAAGGCGAGCAGCTCACGTGCGAGGCGCTGAACGCCCGCGCCAACCGCCTGGCGCACCGCCTTCGCGCGCTGGGTGTGGGCCCCGACGTGCCCGTGGCCCTGTGCTTCGAGCGCGGGACCGCGATGATCGTGGCGCTGCTGGGGATTCTGAAGGCGGGCGGCGCCTACGTGGCGCTCGACGCCGCCCTTCCGGCCGAGCGGCTGAGGTTCATGCTGGCCGACTCCGGCGCCGCCGTGCTGGTGACCCGCGGTGGGCTGGCCGAAGCGCTCCCCGCCGCCGGCATCCCCGTGGTGTGCCTGGACCGCGACGACGCGCTCGCCGGCGAGAGCCCCGAAAACCCCGTGGGCGGCGCCGGGGCCGCGCACCTGGCGTACCTGATCTACACCTCCGGCAGCACCGGCCGGCCCAAGGGGGTGGCCGTGGAGCACCGCCAGCTGGCCAACTACCTGTTCGGCCTGCGGGACCGGCTGGGGCTGGAGGACGGCGCCAGCTACGCCACGGTGTCGACGCTGTCGGCCGACCTGGGCAACACGGTGGTGTTTTCGGCGCTGGCATGGGGCGGACCGCTGCACGTGCTGTCGGAAAAGCGGATCTTCAGCGGCGACGAGGTGGCCGCGTACTTCGCCGAGCACCCGGTGGACTGCCTCAAGATCACCCCTTCGCACCTTTCCGCGCTGCAGGCGGGCGGCGACCCGCGCCGGGTGATGCCGCGCCGCTGGCTGGTGCTGGGCGGCGAGGCGTCGCCCCTGTCCTGGGTGGACGAGCTGGTCAGGGCGTCGCCCTCCGTGGCCGTCTTCAACCACTACGGCCCCACCGAAACCACCATCGGCGCGCTCACCTTCCGGGCGACCCCGGAGCGCCCCGACACCCTGTCGCGGACGCTGGTGCTGGGGCGGCCCCTTCCCAACTACCAGGTGTTCGTCGTGGACGCCGCGCAGCGCCCCGTTCCCGTGGGCGTGGCCGGTGAGCTGCTGATCGGCGGCGCCGGGGTCGCGCGCGGCTACCTGGGCCGGCCGGAGCTCACGGCGGAGCGCTTCGTCGCCAGCCCCTTCGGGGAGGGCCGCCTGTACCGCACCGGCGACCGCTGCCGCATGCTCGCCGACGGCAGCGTGGAGTTCCTGGGGCGCATGGACGACCAGGTCAAGATCCGCGGCTTTCGCGTGGAGCCGGGCGTGGTGGCCGCCGTGCTGTGCGGGCACGACGGGGTGAGCGAGGCCGTGGTGGCGGTGCGCCAGGACGCCGCCACGGGCGAGCCGGAACTGGTGGCGTACGTGGTGGGCGGGGCGGGCGAGGCCGCCCTGCGCGAGCACCTGCGCCGCGCCCTTCCCGAGTACATGGTCCCCGGCGCGTTCGTGGCGCTGCCGAAGCTGCCGCTGAACGCCAACGGCAAGGTGGACCGCGCCGCCCTTCCCGCGCCCGCCGCGGCCGCCGCCGCGCCCGAACGGCGCCTGGTGCCGCCGCGCACGCCGGTGGAGGAGGTGCTCGCCGGGATCTTCTGCCAGGTCCTGGGCGTGGACGCGGTCGGCGTGCACGACGACTTCTTCGAACTGGGCGGACACTCGCTCAAGGCCACGCGGGTGGGCGCCCGCGCCCGGTCCATCCTGGGGGTGCCGCTGAAGCCGCGCGACCTGTTCGAAGGAGCCACGGTCGCGAAGCTGGCCGCCCGGGTGGAGGCCATTCGCGCCGCCGCGGCGGGGGTGGCGCCGCCGCCGGCGCTCCCGGGGCCGGGGGAGGACGAGGCGGCGGGCGACGCCTTCGTGGCGCCGCGCACGCCGGTGGAAGAGGTGCTGGCGGGCATCTTCGCCGAGGTGCTCAAGGTGGAGCGCGTGAGCGTCGACGCCTCCTTCTTCGACCTGGGCGGCCACTCGCTCAAGGCCACCCGGGTCGGCGCCAAAGCCAGGGCCGTGTTCGGGGTGCGGGTGGGGCCGCGCGACCTCTTCGAGTGCCCCACCGTGGCCGCCCTCGCGGAGCGGGTGGAGGCCGTCCGCGCCAGGCAGGCGGGGGTGCTGCCGCCGGTGACGCCGGTGGAGCGCGCCCCTGAGATGCCGCTGTCATTCGCCCAGGAGCGGATGTGGTTTCTGGACCGCCTGCAGCCGGGGAACACCGTCTACAGCCGTCCACTTTCCCTGCGGCTGCGCGGAGCGCTCAACACGGAGGCGCTGGAGCGCGCGCTGGGCGAGCTGGTGCGCCGCCACGAGGTGCTGCGCACCGTGTACGCCGAGCGCGACGGGGTGCCGGTGCAGATCGTCCGCCCCGCGGGCCCCTTCACGCTCCCGGTCACCGAGCTGGACGGAATGGACGAGGACGCGCGCGAAGCCGAGGCCCGGCGGCTGGTGGCCGCCGACGCGCTGCGCCCCTGGGATCTGGCCGCCGGCCCCGTGTTCCGCGCGGCGCTGCTGCGCCTGGCCGCCGACGATCACGTCCTGCTCACCTCGCAGCACCACATCGTGCACGACGGGTGGAGCCTGGGCGTGATGTTCAGCGAACTGCGCGCGCTGTACGGCGCCTTTGCGGAAGGGCGGACGTCGCCCCTTCCCGAGCTGAAGGTGCAGTACGCCGACTACGCCGCGTGGCAGCGCAGGCACGTGGCGGGCGAGGTGCTCGACCGGCAGGCGGCCTGGTGGAAGGAGAGGCTGCGGGGCGCGCCCGCGCTGCTGGAGCTTCCCACCGACTTTCCCCGGCCGGCCGTGCCCACGCACGCGGGCGTGGAGCAGGAAGCCGTGTTCGGCGCCGAGATCCTGGCCGGGCTGCACGAGCTGGCCCGCGGCGAGGGGGCGACCCTGTACATGGTGCTGCTGGCTGCCTTTCAGGTGCTGCTGGCCAAGTACGCCGGCACCGACGACGTGGTGGTGGGCAGCCCCATCGCGGGCCGCACCACCCCCGAGGTGGAGGGGCTGATCGGGTTCTTCGTCAACACGCTGGCGCTGCGCACCCGCATGGACGGCGACCCCACCTTTCGCCAGGTGCTGGCCCGCGTGCGCGAAACCACGCTGGGCGCGTACGACAACCAGGAAGTACCGTTTGAAAAGCTGGTGGAGGTGCTGGCGCCCCAGCGCACGCTCAGCTACTCGCCCCTGTTCCAGGTGATGTTCACCCTTGCCAACGGACGCGACGGCGGCGGCGCCGCCGTCGGAGGCGAGCCGGGGCTTCCCGGCGTCACCGCCGAATACCTGGTTCAGGACACCGGCACCGTCAAATTCGACCTGACGCTGCACTGCGGCGAGGCGGGAGGGCGGCTGTACGCCAGCCTGGGCTACAGCACCGACCTGTTCCGCCCCGCCACGGCCATGCGCATGCTGGGCCACATGGAGCGGCTGCTCGACCAGGTGTCGCGCGACCCCGACGTGCGCCTGTCGCGGCTGGGGCTGCTGGCCGACGCGGAGCGCGCGGTGGTGGTGGAGTCGTGGAACGCCACCGGCGCGGAGTACCCCCGGGAGGCGTGCACGCATGAGCTGTTCGAGGCGCAGGCGGAGCGCACCCCCGGCGCGGTGGCGGTGGCGGCCCCGGGCGCGACGCTGACCTACGCGGAGCTGAACGGGGAGGCGAACCGGCTGGCCCGCCACCTGATCGCGCTGGGCGTGGGGCCCGACGTGCGGGTGGGGATCTGCATGGAGCGCGGGGCGGAGATGGCGGTGGGGGTTCTGGGCGTCCTCAAGGCGGGCGGTGCCTACGTGCCGCTGGACCCTGAGTACCCGGCCGACCGGCTGCGCTACATGGTGCAGGACTCCGCCCCCGCGGCGCTGCTGGCGTACGGCGTCTCCGACGAACTGCTCGCCGGGATCACGGGCGGCGGCGGGATCCCCGTCATCCGCCTTGAAAAGGACGCCGGCGCCTGGGCCGGCCAGCCGGACGCCAACCCCGCCCGGACGGACGTGCGCCCGGAGCACCTGGTGTACGTCATCTACACCTCCGGCAGCACCGGGCGCCCCAAGGGGGTGATGAACCACCACGGCTGCCTGGTGAACCGGCTGGCCTGGGGAGCCCGCGCCTGGGGGCTGACGGCGGACGACGTGGTGCTGGGCAAGACCTCGCTCAGCTTCGACGGCCACATCCGCGAGCTGTTCCTCCCCTGGAGCGTGGGCGCTCGGGTGGTGATGGCCCGTCCCGGGGGGCACCGGGATCCCGACTACCTGCTGGAGGTGATCCGGGCCGAGGGCGTCACCCTGGTGAACATGAACGCCTCCATGCTGCTGGTCCTGCTGGAAAACCCGGGGCTGGGGCTGTGCACGGGGCTGCGCCAGGTGCTTTCGGGGGGCGAGGCTCTTCCCGGCGCGGCGCTGCTCCGCCTGCGCGAGCGGCTGCCCGCGACGGCGCTGCACAACCTGTACGGCCCCTCCGAGGCGGCCACCGCCATGATGGCGCCGCACTGCGGGCCCGAGCAGGCGCGCGCCACCGTGCCCATCGGCCGGCCGACCGCCAACTCGCGGGTCTACCTGCTGGACCCCGCCGGCAACCCCGTCCCCGTGGGCGTCGTGGGCGAGCTGTACGTGGGCGGCCGCAGCGTGTGCCGCGGCTACCTGGACCGCCCGGCGCTCACCGCAGAGCGCTTCGGCCCCGATCCGTTCGGGACAGAGCCGGGCGCCCGGCTGTACCGCACCGGCGACCTGGGGCGCTGGCTCCCCGACGGCTCCGTGGAGTTCCTGGGCCGCAACGACTTTCAGGTAAAGGTGCGCGGCTTCCGCATCGAGCTGGGCGAGGTGGAGGCGCGCCTTGCGGAGCACCCCGGGGTGCGCGAGGCGGCCGTGCTGGCCCGCCCCGACGCCACCGGCGAGAACCGGCTGATCGCCTGGTACACGGGGGGCGAGACGGTCGAGGCGGCGGCGCTGCGGGCGCACCTGGCCGAGCGGCTTCCCGACTACATGGTCCCCGCCGCGTTCGTGCGGATGGACCTCTTTCCGCTCACCCCGACCGCCAAGCTGGACCGGGCGGCGCTCCCGGATCCGGAGGGCGGCGCGTTCGCCACCCGCGTCTTCGAGCCGCCGGTGGGGGATACGGAAACGGCCGTGGCCCGCGTCTGGGCCGGCGTGCTGGGGGTGGAGCGGGTGGGCCGCTGGGACCACTTCTTCGAGCTGGGCGGGCACTCTCTGCGCGCCGTGCAGGTGGTTTCCCGGATCCGTCAGGCGCTCGGTCTGGACGCCGCGCTGGGCGACGTGTTCGTGCGCCCCGTGCTGGCCGACTTTGCGCGCGGACTGCGGCGGGACGCCGGCGACGCGCCCCCTCCCGTCGAGCCCGTTTCGCGCGGCGAGCCCCTGGCCCTCTCGTTCGCGCAGCAGCGGCTGTGGTTCCTGGAGCGGATGGGGAGCGTGGGGACTGCGTACAACGTCCCTCTTCGCCTCCGCATGCGGGGTGCGCTGGACCGCGGCGCGCTGGAGCGGGCGCTGAACCGCATCGTGGAGCGGCACGAAGCGCTGCGCACCGTGTTCGCGCAGGAAGCGGGCGAGCCGGTGCAGCGCATCCTTCCGGCGGCGGAAAGCGGCTTCGCCCTGGCGGACCACGACCTGGCGGACGACGCCGGCGCCGACGGCGTGCTTCGGGCGCTGATGGCCGAGGAGGCGGCGGCGCCCTTTGACCTGGAGCGCGGCCCCGTCGTGCGCGGCCGGCTGGTGCGCATGGCCGCCGACGACCACGTCCTCCTGCTCACCGTTCACCACATCGCCTCCGACGCCTGGAGCGTCAGCGTTCTGGTGAACGAACTGGGCGCGCTGTACGGCGCCTTCGCGCGGGGCGCGGCCGATCCCCTGCCGCCCCTGCCGGTGCAGTACGCCGACTACGCGGCGTGGCAGAGGCGGTGGCTGGACCGCGACGCCCTGCAGGCGCAGGTGGACTACTGGAAGGGAGCGCTCGCGGGCGCACCCGAGCTGCTGGAGCTGCCCACCGACCACGTGCGGCCGGCGCAGCAGGAATTCACCGGCGGGCGGGTGGAGATCGAGCTGGACGAGGCGCTCACCCGGGGGCTCAGGGCGCTGGGCCAGCGCCACGGGACCACCCTCTTCACCACCGTCATGGCGGGGTGGGCCGCGGTGCTGGGGCGGCTCTCCGGCCAGCCGGAGGTGGTGGTGGGCACCCCCTCGGCCAACCGCGGCCGCCCCGAAATCGAGGGGCTGATCGGCTTCTTCATCAACACCCTGGCGCTGCGGGTGGACCTGCGGGGCGCGCCCACCGTGGCGCAGCTGCTGGAGCGGGTCAGGGTCCGCTCCATCGAGGCGCAGCAGCACCAGGACATTCCCTTTGAACGGGTGGTGGAACTGGTGCAGCCGGCGCGCAGCCTGGCCCACAGCCCGCTCTTTCAGGTGGTGCTGGCTTGGCAGAACACCCCCGGCGGCGCCCTGAACCTTCCCGGACTCACCCTGGGCGAGGTGGACGCGGCCCCGCAGCTGACCGCCAAGTACGACCTGTCGCTCGGGCTGCAGGAGCACGAGGGGCGCATCGTGGGGGGCGTAACCTACGCTTCGTCGCTCTTTGCGGCGGACACGGTGGAGCGCTGGATGGGCTACCTGCGCAACGTGCTGGCCGCCATGGCGGCCGACGACGCGCAGCCCGTGCACGCGCTCCCCATGCTGGGCGAGGCGGAGCGCAGGATGATGGTCGAGGAGTGGAACCGGACGGCGCGCGAGTTTCCCCGCGACGTGTGCCTGCACGAGCTCTTTGCCGCCCGCGCGGCCGAGCACCCCCGGGCCGCGGCGCTGGAGTGGGGGGGCGAGCGGCTGACCTACGCCGAGCTGGACGAGCGGACCAACCGCCTCGCCAACTTCCTGGCCCGCCAGGGGGTGGGCCCCGATGCCCGGGTGGGCGTGCTCCTGGAGCGGGGGACGGAGATGATCGTCACCCTGCTGGCCGTTCTCAAGGCGGGCGGCGCCTACTTCACGCTGGATCCGGCGTACCCCGCCGAGCGGCTGCAGCTGATGCTGGCCGACGCAGGCGCCTCGGTGGCCGTGACGCGCGGCGGGCTGGCCCGCGGGCTGGAAACCGAAACGCTGCGGATCGTGTCGCTGGACGGCGAGGCCAGGGCGATCGCGCGCGCGTCGGCAAAGGCGCCCGGCCTGCGCGCCTCCCCGGACAGCCTTGCGTACGTGGTGTACACCTCCGGCTCCACCGGAACGCCCAAGGGGGTCATGGTGAGCCACCGCAACGTGGTGCAGCTGGTGGTGGGCACGGACTACGTGTCGCTCGGCCCGGGTGACCGCGTGGCCCAGGCCAGCAACGCCAGCTTCGACGCCATCGCCTTCGAGACCTGGGGCGCGCTGGTGAACGGCGCCACCCTGGTGGGCGCGGGCCGCGACGTGCTGCTGTCACCCCCGGCGCTGCGCTCGTTTCTGCGCGACGAGCGCATCACCACGCTCTACCAGACCACGGCGCTGCTCAACCAGCTGTCGCGCGAGCAGCCCGACATCTTTGCCCCGCTGCGCGAGGTTCTGTTCGGGGGGCAGGCGGTGGACGCCGACGGCGTGCGGCGGATCCTGAACGCCGGCCCGCCCTCCCGCATGCTGCACATGTACGGCCCCACCGAAACGACCGCGTGGTCGTCGTACGAGCAGGTGGAGCGGGTGGAGCCGGGCGCGCGGACCGTTTCCGTGGGCCGTGCCACGGGGAACCAGCGGGTCTACCTGCTGGACGCCGCACTGTACCCCATGCCCGTGGGCGTCCCCGGCGAAGCGTTCGTGGGGGGCGAGGGGGTGGTGCGCGGCTACCTGAACCGCCCGGCCCTCACGGCGGAGCGCTTTCTTCCCGACCCCTTCTCCGGCGTTCCGGGGTCGCGCATGTACCGCACCGGCGACCGGCTGAAGTGGACGGCCGGCGGCAGGCTGGAGTTCGTGGGCCGCATCGACGACCAGGTCAAGATCCGCGGCTTCCGCATCGAGCCGGGCGAGGTGGAAAGCGTGCTCGCCGCCCACCCCGGCGTCCGTGAGGTGCGGGTGATCGTCCGGGAGGACACCCCCGGCGAGCCGCGCCTGGTGGCCTACGTGGTGGGCGAGGCCGGGGGCGAGGAGCTGCGCGGCCACCTGCGCCGGTCCCTTCCCGAGTACATGGTCCCCGGCGCCTTCGTGGCCCTGACCAGCCTCCCTCTGACCCCCAACGGCAAGCTGGACGTGAAGGCTCTTCCCGCGCCGGACTCGGGTGCGCCGTGGGCGGAGCCCCGCACGCCGGCCGAGCAGGCCCTCGCGGCGCTGTGGTCCGAGGTGCTGGGGGTGGACCGGGTGGGGCTGAACGACGACTTCTTTCAACTGGGCGGCCACTCCCTGCTCATCATGCGGCTCATCGCCCGGGTGCAGGACTCGTTCGGGGTGGAGCTTTCGATCCGGACCGTGTTCGCGGCGCCCGTGCTGGAGGCCATGGCCGCCGAGGTGGAGCGGCGGATCTACGAGGACGTTCTGGAGATGGACGACGCGCACGCCGAGCAGCTGGCGGAACTGAACACGATCGCGGGAGACTGAAGGTGACCATCCAAGACATGTCCGCGCCGGCGCGCCCGGAGCTTTCGGCCGCCAAGCGCGCCCTGCTCGACGCGCGGCTGGGGGGAATGAACCGGGGCTCCGCCGTTCCGCGCCGCGGCGCCGGGGGAGACGTTCCGCTCACCTTCGACCAGGAGCGCCTCTGGTTCCTGCACCGGCTGGGGCAGGGCGGGAGCGCGTACAACATCTACCACGGCGTC
>NZ_DASVTX010000335.1:0-5625 GCF_036387355.1 Longimicrobium sp. | reverse complement strand
ATCCGGGATGGACGGACGGAGACACGCGGCGGTCGGCGTTCTACACCAACCTGCCGCCGGGGCACTACACCTTTCACATCCAGGCGCGCACGGCGGATGGCGTGTGGAGCCGCGAGGCCACCCCGGTCCAGCTGCGCTTTCGCCCGTACTTCTGGCAGACGCGCTGGTTCACCGCGCTGGCGATCCTGCTGGGACTGACGGTCATCGTGGCGCTGCACCGCATGCGGGTGCGCGCGGCCGAGTTCGCGTCGCGCGAGGAGGTGCTGCGCGCCATGTCGCTGCGCGACGAGCTGACCGGGCTGTACAACCGCCGCGGCCTGGTGGCGCTCGCCGAGCAGAAGATCGAGGAGAGCACCCGGCTGGGGATCCGGTTCGACGTGCTGTTCATCGACCTGGACCGGCTGAAGCAGATCAACGACACCTTTGGCCACGCGCAGGGTGACCAGGCGCTGCGCGACGCGGCGGCGCTGCTGCGGGCCACCTTCCGCAAGTCGGACGTGCTGGCGCGGCTGGGCGGGGACGAGTTCGCGGTGCTGCTGATCGGGCGCAACGCCACGGGGATGACGGACGAGGGGGTGCGAAAGGCGGTGGCGCGGCTGTACGCCGCCGTGCAGCGCCAGCCCGCCGGCGTGCGCCGCCCCTACACGTTGTCGATGAGCGTGGGCGCCAGCCACTTCGATCCCGGATCGCCCACCACGCTGGAGGCGCTGCTCCAGGGCGCGGACGAGGAGATGTACGCCAACAAGCGGCTGCGGGCGAGGATGGGGGCGTAGGACGGAGTCCACGGCGGCCCCCACCCGGGTTCGGATGGCGCGGCGCGGGTGGCTGAGCGACTGAAGTCGCCGCAACAACGGCGGAAAGTCTCCCCGAACAGACGGGGAGACTTCACCTGCACCGGGTGGCGGATTGCCCGGCGCGGGGCGGCGGGCAGAGGGGCGGAGCGAGTGACTCGCCGCAACCACTGCTGAAAGCCTCACGGTACTGCTGTGAGGCTGCTCCGGCGCGGGGGCGAGTGTCGGCGCCGGCACTCGCCCCCGCGCCGAACGGCTCCCCCTCTCCCGCGGAGCGGGCGAAGGGGGTTGGGGGGAGGGGCCTCCTTCCGCCGCACCGGCACCGTCCGAAGTGCATGGTTGCCGTTCTCCCCCCTCCGTGCGGCAGTTTGCACGGGGAGGGGCCGGGGAGGGGCCGGGGAGGGGCCCAGGCGCGGAGCGCGACGTCCGTGCTGGCCCAGGCTCTCCTGAGCGGACGAATCCGCCGCTCCAACCGCGGGAAGCCCCGACTCATGCCCGCTGTCGCGTCCATGAGTCGGGGCTTCAACCGCAGCTGGGACCAACGACACAGGTCCGGCGGCAGTCCGCGAAGGCGGACTTCGTGCTTTTCCAGCGGCGAATTCATTCGCTCTGGACGGGCCGGACGCTGGATTCCGCTTCCCGCACCGATGCAGCGGCCACAGTCCGCGGCGGACTTCGTGTGGCTCGGGGCGCGGTTTCTACCGCCGGGCACGAATCCCAACGTCACCCTTTCCGCCGGCCGCGCGCCGAACGCTCAGAACTCGGCGCTGCCGGGGGTGCGGGGGTACGGAATGGCGTCGCGGATGTTGGCCAGCCCCGTCGCGTACACCACCAGCCGCTCGAACCCCAGCCCGAACCCCGCGTGCGGCACCGTGCCGTACCGGCGCAGGTCGCGGTACCAGGCGTAGCCCTCGCGCTCCAGCCCCAGCTCGTCCATCCGCCGGTCCAGCACCTCCAGCCGCTCCTCGCGCTGCGACCCGCCGATGATCTCGCCGATCCCCGGCGCCAGCACGTCCATGGCGGCAACCGTGCGGCCGTCGTCGTTCTCGCGCATGTAGAACGACTTGATCTCCCTGGGATAATTCATCACCACCACCGGCCGGCCCACGAACTCCTCAGTGAGCCAGCGCTCGTGCTCCGTGGCCAGGTCCACCCCCCACTTCACCGGGAATTCGAACTTCTTCTTTTTCGCGCCTTCCAGGTGGCGGATGGCGTCCGTGTACTCCATCCGCTCAAAGCTGGTGCTGATGAACGACTCCAGCCGCTGCACCACGTCGCTCTGCACCCGCTCGGCAAAGAAGGCCATGTCGTCAGCCCGTTCGTTCAGCAGGTCGGTGAACACGGACTTCAGCATCGCCTCGGCCAGATCCGCGTCGTCGTTCAGGTCGGCGAACGCGATCTCCGGCTCGATCATCCAGAACTCCGCCAGGTGGCGGCTGGTGTTGCTCTTTTCCGCGCGGAAGGTGGGGCCGAAGGTGTAGACGTTGCTCAGCGCCATGCAGTACGCCTCCACGTTCAGCTGCCCGGACACCGTGAGGTGCGCCGCGCGGCCAAAGAAGTCTTCCGCATAGTCCACCGCGCCGTCCTGCGTGCGCGGCAGGTTGGCCAGGTCCAGCGTGCTCACGCGGAACATCTCCCCCGCGCCCTCGGCGTCGCTGGTGGTGATGATGGGCGTGTGCACCCAGAAGAAGCCGCGCTGGTCGAAGAAGCGGTGCACCGCCATGGACAGCGTGTGCCGCACGCGCGCCACCGCGCCAAAGGTGTTGGTGCGCGGCCGCAGGTGCGCCACCCCGCGCAGAAACTCCATGGAGTGCTGCTTGGGCTGGATGGGATACGTCTCCGGATCGTCCACCCAGCCCAGCACTTCCACCTCGTCCGCGCGGATCTCGAACGGCTGCGGCCGGTCGGGCGTGGCGATGACCTCGCCGCGCACCGCCACCGAGCAGCCGGTGGTGAGCCGCTGCACTTCGCTGGCGTAGTTGGGCAGTTCGTTGGCCGCCACCACCTGGATCGGCGCCTGGCCCGAGCCGTCGTGCAGGTGGATGAACGACAGGCCGGCCTTGGAGTCGCGCCGGGTGCGGACCCAGCCTTTTACGGTCACCGGCTGGCCGGCCGGAACGGCGCCGGCCAGAACCTGCGAGATGGGGGTGCGGCTCATTGCGATCGACGGTCTCTGGATGGTGTGCTGCGGCGGTTGCGGTCCGCGCGCGGCGGCGCTCGTGCCCTCCGCGGCCGCGCATCCCACGAATGTACACCCCCTCCCGCCGCCGCGCGACGGGGCGGGAACTGAATCGCGCGACAGAAACGGGCCGGCCCCCGCGTGGGAGCCGGCCCGTTCGTCCCTCCCGCCGCCGTCGTCAGGCCGCGGCGGCGGATCGCCGCGGACCGCGCGGCGCGGAGGCAGGGGCCATGCGGGCGAGCGGCACCACGATCCACCGCTCCGCCGCCCATCCCAGCGCAACGGTCAGCACGAGATACGTGGCGTAGAACGCCGCGCTCGCGCCCAGCCCCCACGCCGAAACGTCCGTGCTCAGAATCCGCAGCATCCATGCGTACAGCGGCACGTGCAGCAGGTAGATGCCAAAGCTGGCGCCGCCCAGCCGTGCCGCCATCCGGGTGGAGAGCATCCGCTGCATGGGCCCCGTTCCGCGCGCCAATGACCAGATGAGCACGGCGTGCAGCGGCGCCAGCAGCCCCTGGTGGTTGAGCGCAAAGAGCCCCGCGGGCAGAAAGGCCAGGCAGAGCACGATGGCGAGCAGCACGGAGGGCGCCACCCGGGCATCCACCTCCCGCCACGGCCGCGATGCGAGCAGCAGCGCCAGCACGGCGCCGAACAGAAACTCGGGAAGCCGGCTGACGGGGTGCGTAAAGAGCGCGACGCGCCACACCGGCGACGCCGGCGCGATCACGGTCCACGCGATCGCGGGCGCCAGGCACGCCGCCCACAGCACGGCCAGGCAGGCCGCGAGCCGCCGCGGGCTCCATCCGCCGCACAGCCGCAGAACGGAGGGAAGCAGGAGATAGCCGAACGCCAGGTAGCTGAGCGACCAGCCGGGGCTGTCGAACGAGTTGGCGAAGGGCGGCCACCACGCCTGTACGCCGGCCACCGTCGCCGCCGCGCGCATCCAGCGCTCGCCGGGCGCATAGCCGCTCCACACCAGCGGCGCGGCCAGCAGGTGGCACAGGATGGCGAGCGGGTACAGGCGTGCCAGCCTGCGCATCCAGAACGTGCGCCGCGGGATGCGCATGCCGCCCGGCGCCGCGTACGCATGCGCCAGCAGAAAGCCTGACAGGATGAAGAACAGGCTCGCCGTGGAGCCGCCCCAGGAGAACAGCCGTGCCACCGGTGGCGGAAACCACGAGGCGCGGAGCGTGTGCAGCAGCACGATGTGCATGGCCGCAAAGAACCGGAGTCCGTGCAGCGGCGCAAAGTAGCCTCGTGCGCTGGGCGGAGCGGCGGGCGACGTGGAGAAGGACAAGCGTGGAGGCGTGCGGAGAATAACGTCGCCAAGAGATCGCAGCCGGATCTGCTACGTTCACGGCGTACAGGTGTGGGAACACACGTTGACGCCGGTCCACGCGTTGCGTCACATCGGAACCGGGCCGGCCCGCGAGTGCGCGAGCCGGCCCGGCGTTTTCCCGAGGTTTCAGCCGCCCACCTTCCGCGCGGTCAGACCGCCGGGCAGATGGTGACGGTCTCGTACGGATCGCACCACATCAGCGAGCATGCGGCAGTAATCGTCGGGATGGATGCGGAAGGTTCGGACTGGGTCGCAAAGCTGGACACCTCGAGCGTGTCCGGATCCAGCGCACGGATCTGTGCCATGATGTCACCCGGAAGTTGGGAGGGGCGGGAAGGCGGACCGGGGAGGCCCGCCGCGGATGGGTTGTACGGCGTACGGCGGATGACGCGAACCGGGCCGGCTCTCGCGCGGAGAGCCGGCCCGTCGGCGCACTCAGGCGTCGGCCGGAGGCAGAATGCCGCAGCCGCTCATGCAGCCGGTGCAGGGCCACACGGCCTCGCGCGTCACCTTGTCGCTGATCTCAAAGGTCGCCACGTCCAGGTCGGAGATGTTGAGCGTCTTCATCGTCGTTCTCCCGTGCTGGGGATGATACTCCGCGCGGAACGGTCGCCCCGCGCGGCTGCCATCAGTAACAGTAGTCGCTGTAGTTCGGGCCGATGATGCCGCACGTGCTGTCGCAGCCCGTGCACTGCTGGACGGTGATGGGGGTCAGCGGGCCGCTCTTGGCGGTCGCGAACGATTCCACGGCCAGCGCTTCGACGTTGAGCTTCTTCATCCGGACCTCTGTGCGAGACGGGTTGCGATCTCTGGCGCGGATCCGCGCCGCGCCAACCAACGTAGCAGCGGGACCATCCACGCGCAATCTCTGTCGCGAAACGTTTCAATTTTGCACGGACTGAGGGACGACAGAACGCCCCGCGAGCGCAGGGCTGGCGGGGCGCTCAATTGTCTCGGCACTGGGCGGATGACGTTCGCGGCGGAGCTTCTGATCGAAGGAAGAGAAGCTCGTCCGACGTCGAAGATCAGATCCGCGAAGTCAGGAAATGTGCGTGCCGGCCGCGCTCACGCCGCCACCATCTCCCGCGGCGCGGCGGGAACGCGATACGCTTCCGGCGCGGTGGGGCAGAGCGGCGCCAGGGTGCAGCGCTCGCAGAAGGCGCGGCGGGCGGTGCACACCGCGCGGCCGTGGTCAATGATGCGGTGGGTAAAAATCACCCGGTCCGGCCCGTCCAGAAGCTTGAGCAGGTCCTGCTCAATCGGCTCCGGATCTTCCTGGCGGGTGAGCCCCAGGCGCGCCGCGATGCGCTTGA
>NZ_DASVTX010000334.1:0-2330 GCF_036387355.1 Longimicrobium sp. | reverse complement strand
GCACGCCCGGCGCTCCTGGTCTGCCGCGTCCGTCCGCTTACAGGCGGATGCCCACGCGGATGCCGAACTGCGGATCGGCGTCTTCCTGGAAGACGTGGCGCACTTCGCCGCCGATGGTCAGCAGGCTGAAGCCCACCATGGCGCCGGCCTTGATGCCGAAGTTGGTCTCCGAATCGCTGTCGAAGGCGTCGTCTTCGGGGTTGAAGCGCGAGATTACCAGCTGCGGCTGCACGTAGCCCGACACCGACGGGCCCACCGGAATGCCCAGGTCCGCGCCGATGCCCAGGCCGATGGGGATCTGCACGAAGTCGCCCAGGCCGTCGATGGAGAGCAGGCGGCCCTCCACCACGGGGCACGCCGAAACGCGCGGCCCGATCATCAACCCCAGCGAGGGAGTCTCAAACGCGACGCCGGCGAAGTACTCGTTGAAGCTCTCCTCGTCCTCGTCGTCGCCCTCACCCGAGAGCACGTTCAGGCCGCCGTAGACGCCCAGCGGGCCCGAGGCATTGTAGTCTGCCTCCACGCCGAACGAATCGCCGTTTTCCGGGAAATCCGCCCGGCCGCCGAAGTAGAACCCGCGGTCCGACGACGGGTAGCCCGCGCAGACCTGCGCCGAGGCCGTGCCGGCCAGGGTCACCGTGGCGAGAACCGCGAACAGTCCAGCCGCTGCTTTCTTCATCTCTCGTTCCCGGAAACGGGTTGTCGGGGCGCGGACGTCCGCGCGCGAAACCGGATCGCGGTCCGGTTGAGGCGCAGAATATGGGTTCGGGGGTGCTCCTCGTCAAACCTTTCGTTGAAACTGACACTCCCCCTGCTACCCGCACGGGAGCGCGGCAAAGGAGCCGCGGGCACATCCGCCCCTCGCGAAGCCCTCGCGGCGGGACGGGTCAGCGTACCCATGTGGACCGTGCGCGGCGGAGGCATTCTTGTGGCGCGCCGCGGGGCACGGTGCTCCGCGGCGATCCTGACGAGCGCCACAACACGGGGGAACGATGAACAGCACGCTTCTGCGCCGCACCGCGGCGCTCTGCCTTTGCGCCGCCACGGCCGCCTGCACCCAGGGCAACGCCGAAGTGATCGATGCGGACGCCCTGCCCAACCTGGTCACCATCTCCGCCGCCGACTTCAGCTACCAGGCGCCGGCCACCATTCCGTCCGGGCTCACCACGCTGCGCCTGGTGAACGGCGGGCACGAGATGCACCACGCACAGCTGGTGCGGCTGGAGGACGGCCACACGGTGCAGGAGCTCGTGCAGGGCATGGCCGCCAATCCGCACGGGCCGCCGCCGCCCTGGGTGCGCTTCGTGGGCGGGCCCAACGCCGCGGTGCCCGGGCAGCCCGCCGAGGCCACGGTGGACCTCAAGGCCGGCAACTACGCCATCCTCTGCTTCATCCCCAGCAAGGACGGGGTGGCGCACGTGGCCAAGGGGATGATCAAGCCGCTGACGGTGATTGACGCCCCGTCGCGCGCCGTGGCCCCGCAGGCCGACGTGGAGGTGAAGCTGAACGACTACGGGTTCGAGTTTTCGCGCGAGCTGAGCGCCGGCCGCCACACCCTCAAGGTGCAGAACGACGTGGCGCAGCCGCACGAGCTGATCCTGGTGCGCCTGGCGCCCGGCAAGACGGTGGCCGACATGACGGCGTGGATGATGAGCGAGCAGGGGCCCCCTCCGGGCATGCCCATGGGCGGCACCACGCTGCTCAGCACGGGTGACGTGAACTACGTGACGCTGGACCTTGCGCCGGGCGAGTACGCGCTGCTCTGCATGGTCCCCGACGCGGGCGACGGCAAGCCGCACGTGATGCACGGCATGGCCCGCCAGATCACCGTCCGCTGACCGGTTCCTTTGAAGGACGAACGCTCCCGCCGCGGATCCCGCGGCGGGAGCGTTGTGTGTTGCCATCGTGCCAAGCGCCGGGGAGCGTGGCTGCCCAGGATGCTCGGGGCGACGAACCAACTCGTTGCCCCACAAGAATTTGTCATCCTGAGGAGGCGCCGGACGCACCTTCCGCCACGCCGAGTCCTGGCGCCGACGAAGGATCTGCTTCGCCTGTGAGAACGGGTGTGCGTGTCGCGACGGTGGCTCGGCGGAAAGTAGATCCTCGACTCCGCGCCACAGTTTGACGCGACGGAAGGTCCCGTGCAGCGCTCCGCTCAGGATAACAGGTGTTTGTGCGCCCAAGCCTTTGCCGCGCAAGAACTTGACATCCTGAGGAGGCGCCGGAGGCACGGATCGCCACGCCGAGTCCTGGCGCCGACGAAGGATCTGCTACGCCTGTGAGAACGGGCATGCGTGTCGCGACGTTGGCTCGGCGTAAAGTAGATCCTT
>NZ_DASVTX010000333.1:0-6679 GCF_036387355.1 Longimicrobium sp. | reverse complement strand
AAGCCTCGGACGTGGACGCGACAGCGCCACGTGCCGGGGCTTACCGCGGTCCGAGCGGCGGATTCGTCCGCTCAGCGCGCGCGGGCACCACGCCCGCCGCACCACACCGGCGGCCGCACCGCACTCCGCACCCCGCACTCCCGCACTCCCGCACTTCCGCACCCCACTTCCGTTGCCCCGCGCCGCCCCGGATAGTACGTTACGCGGGTTTGTGACGAAAAGGTACAAGCACTCGCAGGCCAGGAACGCAGGATGCCGACGTACGAATATCGCTGCCCCCAGTGCGGCAACGACTTCGAGAAGTTCCAGAAGATGTCCGACGAGCCCGTGGCCGAGTGCCCGGCGTGCGGAACGCAGGCGCAGCGCCGCATTTCCGCGGGCGCGGGGCTGGTGTTCAAGGGCAGCGGCTTCTACATCACCGACTACCAGCGCGGTGAGGGCTACAAGAAGGCCGCCGAGAGCGACAAGAGCGGCGGCGGCACCCCCGCGGCCTCGTCCGATGCCCCCGCGGCCAAGCCCGCCGCCGACACGGGCGGCGCGGCCAAGACCGAATCAAAGCCGAGCCCCAAGAGCGAGTAGATGGCCGTAGACATTCTGCAGGCGGAGATCGAGCGCGCACTGCGCGACATGGGCGTGGACGCGCCCGCCGTCGCGCTGGAGCGCCCGCGCAACCCCGAGCACGGCGACTGGGCCACCAACGTGGCCCTTACGCTCAGCAAGGCGCTGCGACGTTCTCCGAGGCAGATCGCCGACGACCTGGTGCAGCGCATTGACCGCGCGGCCGCCGGCATCAGCGGCGCCGAAGTGGCCGGGCCGGGGTTCATCAACTTCCGCCTGTCCACGGACTACGTGCGCGACGGGCTGGCCCGCATCGTCACCGAGGGCGACGCGTTCGGCCGCTCCAACGCGGGGCAGGGGCGCGCCGTCAACGTGGAGTTTGTGTCCGCCAACCCCACCGGGCCGCTGCACATCGGCCACGGGCGGCAGGCCGCGCTCGGCGACGCCGTGGCCGAGCTGCTGGCGTGGGCCGGGTGGAAGGTGCACCGCGAGTTCTACTACAACGACGCCGGCGAGCAGATCAACAAGCTGGCCCGCAGCGTGTGGGCGCGGTACCAGCAGGCCGTGGGCGCCCAGGTGGCGTTTCCGGAGGATGGATACCACGGCTCGTACGTGGGCGAGGTCGCGGAGCAGATCGCGGCCGAGCACGGCGAGCGCTGGAAGGGCGACGACGGCCCCCAGGCGCTGGACGCCATGCGCGTGTACGCCGTGCGCGTGCTGCGCGAGGAGCAGAACCGCGACCTGGGCGGGTTCCGCGTCCGCTTTGACGAGTACTTCCTGGAATCGTCGCTCTACACCGGCGGCCGGGTGGAAGACACCATCCGCCGGCTGCGTGAGACGGGGTACGTGTACGAGAAGGACGGCGCCGTCTGGCTCAGGACCACGGAGTTCGGCGACGACAAGGACCGCGTGATGGTCAAGAGCACCGGCCATCCCACGTACTTTCTGCCGGACGTGGCCTACCACGTCACCAAGTGGGAGCGCGGGTTCCAGCGCGCCATCAACGTGCAGGGCTCCGACCACCACGGCACCACGGCCCGCGTGCGCGCCGGTCTGCAGGCGCTGGGGCTGCCCAAGGGCTATCCCGAGTACGTGCTGCACCAGATGGTGCTGGTGATGCGCGGCGGGCAGGAGGTCAAGTTCAGCAAGCGCGCGGGCGACTACGTCACCATGCGCGAGCTGTACGACGAAGTGGGCGTGGACGTGGCGCGCTACTTCTTCCTCATGCGCCGCGCCGAGGCGCAGCTCACGTTCGATCTGGATTTGGCGCTGGAGCAGTCGGACCGCAACCCGGTCTACAAGGTCCAGTACGCCTACGCGCGGATGTCGTCCATCTTTCGCCGCGCGGAGGTGGACGCGGCCACGGTGGACCCATCCACGGCGGACCTGGGGCTGCTGGCGCACGAGTCCGAGACGGACCTGGTAAAGCTGCTGATGCGCTTTCCGGAAGAAGTGGCGCTCTCGGCGGAGGCGCACACGCCGCACTCCATCTGCGCGTACCTGGAAGAGGTGGCGGGCGCGGTGAACTCGTGGTACCACGCGGGCAACCGCGACGCCTCGCTGCGCGTGATCGGCGCGGACGTGTCGCCGGAGCAGTCGCGCGCGCGCCTGGTGCTTGCGCGCGGCGTGCAGACGGTGCTGCGCAACGGCCTGGCCGTGCTCGGCATCAGCGCGCCCGAGCGCATGGACCGTGCGGAAGAAGGCGCGGCGGAGCAGGGCTGAGCGAATGAATTCGCCGCAACAACGGCGGAAAGTCTCCCCAAACAGACGGGGAGACTTCACCTGCACGGGGGCGGAGGGTGCGGGTGTTGACGGCGGGCTTTCGTCCATCGTTGAGCGGATGAATCCGCCGCTCGAACCGCGGTAAGCCCCGACTCGTGGCCGCTGACGCGCCCACGATCGAGGCTTCAACCGCCCCGGCGGACGGGCCTGCCCGCGCCGGACGCGCCGGGCCCTTCGGATGCAGTCCGCGAAGGCGGACTTCGTGGGGTTCGAGGCGCGGTTTCAACCGCCGGGCGAGGTGTCGGGCGCGCGCCGAACTCGCCCCCACGCCGAACGGCTCCCCCTCGCCCGCTTGCGGGAGAGGGGGCTGGGGGGAGAGGGGTGCCTCGGCATGCGCCGAACCGGCCTCCGCTCCGAACCGGGGTGTGTCCCCTCTCCCACATCGGTTCGTGGGAGAGGGTGGCGAGCCCAGGCGAGCCGGGTGAGGGCCACAGCCCGCAGACGCTTGGCGCAGTTCGATCCGGAAAACATCAACCACCTGAGCGCGCCCGCGGATTCGCGGGCGCGGATCACTCACCGATACAGCGGACCATGTCCCTTCTCGTCGTCGGAAGCGTCGCGCTCGACACCGTTGAAACCCCGTTCGGCCGCGCGGAAGACGCGCTCGGCGGCTCGGCCACCTTCTTTTCCGCCGCGGCCTCGCTGCTCCACCCCGTGCAGCTCGTGGGCGTGGTGGGCGATGACTATCCCGTGCAGGCTCTGGACTTTCTGTCCGAGCGCGGCGTGGACCTCGCCGGGCTGGAGCGCGCGCAAGGCGAAAGCTTCCGCTGGTCGGGCGTGTACAGCTACGACCTGAACTCGCGCGAAACGCTGGAGACGCGCCTGGGCGTGTTCGCCGACTTCAGCCCCAAAATTCCCGAGCAGTTCCGCGACGCCGAATGGGTGTTCCTGGGCAACATCGACCCGGAACTGCAGATCGGCGTGCTGGACCAGGTGCGCAAGCCGAAGTTCGTGGCGTGCGACACCATGAACCTGTGGATCGAAATCAAGCGCACGCGCCTGCTGGAGCTGCTCAAGCGCGTGGACCTGCTGATGGTGAACGACGCTGAGGCGCGCCAGCTTTCCGGCCAGCACAACCTGGCCAAGGCCGCCAAGTGGATCATGGAGCGCGGGCCCCGCTACCTGATCATCAAGAAGGGCGAGCACGGCGCCATGCTGTTTACGCCGCACTCCACCTTCTTTGCCCCCGGCTATCCGCTGGAAGTCGTCTTTGACCCCACCGGCGCGGGCGACGCCTTTGCGGGCGGCTTCATGGCGCACGTGGCGCAGAGCGGCCGGCTGGAGGACGCGGACCTGCGCCGCGCCGTGGTCTACGGCTCGGTGCTGGGCTCGTACGCCGTGGAAGCGTTCTCCATCGAGCGCTTCAAGGACCTTACGGCGGAGGAGATCGAGGAGCGCACCCGGCAGTTCCACCAGATGACGGTGTTTGAACTCCCGGTGAACGCCGGTGTCTGAGCAGCCGGGCCTTTCCTACGCCGCGGCCGGCGTCGACATCGACGCCGCGCACCGGGCCATGAAGGGCGTGGCCGCCATGGTGCGCAGCACCGCGACCGCCGACACGCTGTCCGAGCTCGGCTCGTTCGGCGGGCTGTACCGCGTACCGCGCGACGCCCGGCAGCCGGTGCTGGTGGCGTCCACGGACGGCGTGGGCACCAAGCTCAAGGTGGCCTTTGCCGCCGGCCGGCACGGCACCGTGGGCGAGGACCTGGTGAACCACTGCGTCAACGACATCCTGGTCCAGGGCGCCCGTCCGCTTTTCTTTCTGGACTACGTCGGCGTGGGAAAGCTGGAGCCGGGCGTGGTGGAGGAACTGGTGTCGGGCGTGGCGCGCGGCTGCCGCGCCAACGGGTGCGCGCTGCTGGGCGGCGAAACGGCGGAAATGCCCGACATGTACACCGCGGGCGAGTACGACCTCGCGGGCACCATCGTGGGCATGGTGGAGGAAGACCGCGTGCTGGACGGCCGCGGAATCCGCGCGGGTGACGCGCTGGTTGCCGTGGCGTCCAACGGACTGCACACCAACGGCTACTCGCTCGCCCGGCGCATCGTGTTCGACCGCATGGGGTTGGGCGTAGACGACGCGTTTCCCGAGGAGGACGGCAGCGTGGCCGACGTGCTGCTGCGTGTCCACAAGTCCTACCTGGGATCGTTGTATCCGCTCCTGCAGGCGGACCGGGTCCGCGGGCTGGCGCACATCACGGGCGGCGGGCTGGTGGACAACGTGCCGCGCATCCTTCCCGCGGAGGTGGCGGCGCGCTTTGACCTGGAGAGCTGGACGGTGCCGCCGGTGTTCCGCGTGCTGCAGCGCGAGGGCGGGGTGGAGCGCGATGAGATGTTCCGCGCCTTCAACATGGGGGTGGGGATGGTGGCCGTGGTGCCGGCGGCGGACGCGGATGCGGCCGTGCGCGACCTGGCCGCCGCGGGCGAAACGGCGTGGATCGCGGGGGAGATCGTCCCCGGCGCCCGCGAGGTGATTCTGAGCTGAGGATGACGATGAACAAGTGGATGATTCCTGCCGCCGCGGCGGCCGCGCTGATGGCCGGCCCGCTGGCCGCGCAGGGCGACATTGAGACGGTGTGCGCCTCGTTCAGCAACTCTGAGGTGGCCAGCCGCTGCGGCGCCGTGGCGCAGGCCGTGGACGCCGCGCAGCCGCAGCTTGGCATTCTGCTCGCGGGCGGCAACCCCACGCTGGGCACCGCGAGCACCGGCGGCGTGCGCCTGGGCGTGCTCCCCCGCGTGAGCCTTACCGGCCGCGTGAACGTGGTGGCGGCCCGCCTGCCCGACATCCGCGACGTGGAAACCAGCGGCGGCCAGGCGACCACGGAGCAGTTCCGCGTGCCCGCCCCGGCGGTGGGCGCCAACGTGTCCGTGGGCCTTACGCAGGGCTTCAGCGTGGCGCCCATGATCGGCGGGTTCGGCGCCATCGACCTGCTGGGGAGCGTGACGGTGCTGCCGCTGTCGCTGGCTGGCGACGACTTCGGCGACAACGCCTACTCCTGGGGCGCCGGCGCGCGCGTCGGGCTGATCCGCGAATCGTTCGTCACTCCCGGCGTGTCCGTTTCGGTGATGTACCGCGACCTGGGCGACGTGACGTTCGGCACCGTCTGCGAAGGCACCGAGGTGCCGACGACGGAGAACCGCAGTACCTGCACCGGTGGCGGCGACTTCGGCGAGATCGGGTTCGGGCTCACGAACCTGAGCGGCCGCGCGGCGGTGAGCAAGCGCCTGCTGGGCCTGGGCGCCACCCTTGGCGTGGGCTACGACAAGTTCAAGACCGATGCGGACTTTGCCTTCCGCGCGCCCAGCGGCGTGGGCACGGAAGACATCCGCCGGTTCCGCGATGTGAGCGTGGACAACGACCGCTGGTCGGCGTTCGTGGACCTGTCGTACACCGTGCTGGTGGGCTCGCTGGTGGCGGAAGTGGGATGGATGCAGGGCGACGACGCCATCACCGGCTTCCCCAGCACCAGCGACTTCGATCCGGGCGAGGGCACGTTCTTCGGCAGCATCGGGGCGCGGCTGTCGTTGTAAGGGCAGTGCGGAGTGCTGAGTGCGGAGTGCTGAGTTGTCGTGAGCACGTGCGTTGAGGATGATCGCGGGATGGGGGCTGTGGCCTCCGTCCCGCGTCCGTTTGGGGGCCTCGATGGATGAACAGCGTGGCGGAGCGGGGATGAGCGGCGTTTCGGAGGCGGACCGCGCGTGGATGCGGCGGGCGATCGCGCTGGCGGAGCGGGGATGGGGACGCACCGCGCCCAACCCCATGGTCGGCTGCGTGATCGTGCGGGACGGCGAGGTCGTGGGCGAGGGATGGCACACGGAGTACGGCCGCCCCCACGCGGAGCCGGAGGCCCTGCGCGCCGCGGGCGAGAGCGCGCGCGGCGCGACGGCGTACGTGTCGCTGGAGCCGTGCAGCCACTGGGGCAAGACGCCGCCCTGCACCGATGCGCTCATCGCGGCCGGCGTGCGCCGCGTCGTGTTCGGCGGGTTCGATCCCAACCCCAAAGCGGCGGGCGGCGCGTCCGTGCTGCGCGAGGCGGGGATCGACGCGGTCGGCGGGGTGGAGGAGCACGACGTGCGCGACCAGAACGCCGTCTTCTTCCACCGCCACGCGGACGCCGGCGCGGCGCGGCCGTTCATCGCGCTCAAGCTGGCGATGTCGCTGGATGCGCGCATCGCGGACCGCGACGGCCGCTCCGTGTGGATCACCGGCGACGAGGCGCGCGCCGAGGTGCACCGGCTGCGCGCCGGCTACGACGCCGTCGCGGTCGGCATCGGCACCGCGCTGGCGGATGACCCGCGGCTGACGGTGCGCGGAGAAGTCGTACCCCGCGTTCCGCCT
>NZ_DASVTX010000332.1:0-1763 GCF_036387355.1 Longimicrobium sp. | reverse complement strand
GAACGAAAGAAGCCCCGCCAGTCCGGTGGGGCTTCTTTGTTTCCAGCCGCGGCCGAGCGGGTTCTCGGCGCTGCGATGCGGGAGCGCGGCGACCGGTCGTCCGCGCCTCCGCGATGTTGAAGGCCGGCCCTAACGGAAGCGGATCCGCATGCGGCGGAAGTCGAGCGTCATCGACTCGAACTGGTTGATGACGTCCTGCCCGATGTTGCCGTACAGCCGGTCGGCGTCATCCGCCATCTTCTCGGTGAAGACGTTCACCGTGGGCAGCGTCACCTCGCGCCCGTCGATGGTCAGCACCAGCGGAGACAGCGCGTACGCCTGGACGTCGCGCATCCCGCCCGCTCCGCCCGTGCGCACGGCGGTGGGGCCGCGGCCCGCCTCCACCAGCGCGCGGCGCGCGGCGTGAAACGGCGGGTAGAGCGACGTGGCCTGCGCGCCCGTGTCGAACCCGAAGTGCAGCCGCTCGCCCGCGTGCTCCGCCGCGATCACGGGCATCAGCCCGCGCATGCACAGGTTCTGTTCGCCCCCGGACGCTCCCGCCGTGTCGCCCAGCACCAGCCCGCCGCCGCGCATGACCGTCGTCGAGCCGAACGCGGCGATCACGGGAAAGCCGATGATGCCGTGGATCTGGTAGTTGATCTGCGGAAACGCGAGCGCGCTGTCGGGAAACACCAGGAACACCGCGTTGCGCACCGTCGCCCCGCCGATCCGCAGCTCCGGCGCGATGCCGACGCGCGCTCGGGTCTGCGTGCCCGTGCTGGAGCCCACGTTCACCGTCGCATCCAGCACGCGGAACCCCATCTGCCGCGCCGTGGACTCGCTCGCGGTGGACAGGTTGGCCCCCGTGTCCCACACGAAGTCCGCGGTCTGCCCGCCAGACGCCACAGACACGTTCACCAGCCCCGCCCGGTCGCGCGTGGTGGCGAGGCGCACGGGCCCGGGCGCCTCGACCGTCTGCGCGGGAGTGCCGGCCAGCGCGCCCCACAGCCCGCGCACGTTGCCGGCGTTGTCGCGCCCGGCGCTGTCTGTGGCGGCGTCGGCGAACATGGCCGTGTACACCTGCGCCGCCTCGGCGTAGCGTCCCACGCGCACGTAGGCGTCGCCCAGCAGTTCGTGCGCGGTCTGCCGCCTGCGCCCGTCCGCCGCCGCCTCGCGGGAGTCCAGAAAGCGGCGCAGTTCCGGGATGGCGGCTTCCGGCCGGCTGAACGCCACGTCCACGGCCGCGCGGTAGAAGTCCAGCTCCGCGCCGCGCCGGGTGCCGTGCGCCGCCAGCGCGTCGCGCAGGCCGAAGCAGTCCTGCCGCCGGTACAGCTCCGCCAGCCGCGCCTCGTCCGCCGTCACCGGCACGGGCCCCGCGGCCGGGGGCCCGCACGCGGACAGCGCCACGGCCAGCGCCGCCGCGCTTCCCCATCGAGATCTCATGGTCGCTCCCTGGTAAAAGGTCCGAGCGGGGACAACCCACCCGCGCTCTTCAAATCATCGCGATCCGTCGCCGGAAATCTCCAGCGACCACGCGTACGATCCCGCCACTCCCGAGTTTCACCGCACCCGCATATGCGAGCGGTCTGCCGCTGCCGTCCGGGCGATTCTGGAATCCAGGGATCCGAACCCAGCCAAGACAGCGTCACTGAGCGGCCAGCGCGCGAACATCCCGCATCAGTCCTCGGGATTTCAGAACCCCAGACATTTTCAAAGCTCGTTTATTCCGTCTAGATTACCGGCTCGCCTCGTCCGCCATACTCGACAAACCGCACCACTGGGTG
>NZ_DASVTX010000331.1:0-6653 GCF_036387355.1 Longimicrobium sp. | reverse complement strand
GTGTGCCCCCTCTCCCACATCTGTTCGTGGGAGAGGGTGGACGCGTCTCAGCGCGGCCGGGTGAGGGCGCGGCCGGGTGAGGGCCACAGCCCGCGGACGGCTTTCAACCGGCGCCGTCAACGCCCCTCCCCACTCAGCACTCCGCACTCCGCACTTCCTCAGTACGTCAGCAGCGAATGCACCGCGTGCCCGGCGAGCGCGGCGCGGCCGGGGAGAAGGGTGAGCTCCACCACAAAGGCGATCTCCGCCACTTCGGCGCCCACGTCGCCCAGCAGCGCGGCGGCGGCGGCGGCGGTTCCGCCAGTGGCCAGCAGGTCGTCGATCAGCAGCACGCGCTCGCCGGGCCGGGCGGCGTCGCGGTGCATCTCCAGCGTGTTGGTGCCGTACTCCAGCGCGTACTCGCGGCTCACCTTCTCACCCGGCAGCTTGCCGATCTTGCGGATGGGGATGAAGCCGGCGCCCAGAGCCATCGCCAGCGGCGCGCCAAACAGAAAGCCGCGCGACTCGATCCCCGCCACCGCGTCGATCCGCTGCCCGCGGTAGCGCTCGGCGAGGGTCTGCACGACTTCGGCAAAGGCGCCGGGATCGCGCAGCAGGGGGGTGACGTCGCGGAACAGGATGCCCCGGGTGGGGAAGTCGGGCACGTCGCGGATGAGCGCCTTCAGGTGCTCCATCGGCCGGTCCTGGGCGTGGGGTGGAGACGAGGGGGGATCGGAGCGGGAATGTACAATCGCCTTTCCTCTCCGGACAGCGTTGACCCGCCGCCCCGCGCGCCGTACACTGCCGCACCACCCACACCGGGCCGGACCGCATGTTCTTTTATCGCATCACCGAGGGCATCCGCATCACCGTCACGCCGTTCTTTCTGGAGCCGCAGTCGGATCCGGGGGAGCCGCGCTACGTGTTCGCGTACCGCATCCGCATCGAGAACGTGGGCACCATCGCCGCGCGCCTGCGCCGCCGCCACTGGCTGATTCACGATCCCGTGGCGGGGGAGAGCGAGGTGGAGGGCGAGGGCGTGGTGGGCCAGGAGCCGCTGCTGGAGCCGGGCGGCGTGCACGAGTACCAGAGCTTCTGCGTGCTGCGCGGCCCCGAGGGCCACATGGAGGGCACGTACCTGATGGAGCGGCCGGACGGGTCCACGTTCCGCGCCGTGATCCCGCGCTTTCTCCTTCGACTTCAGACGCACTGACCGACCGTGAAGGCCACCTTTCGCGCGTTCGCCCCCGCCCTGCTGCTGGCGCTGGCCGCCTGCCCCACCGCGAGCCCCAACAAGCCCGCGGTCATCCTGCGCACCACCATCGTGCCGGCGGACAGCGTGCGGATGGGCGACTCGCTCAAGATCACCACCTGGCTCAAGAACCCCGAGCCGGAGGCGATGATCATGACGTTCGAGGACCAGTGCCAGGTGGAGCAGTTCGTTCAAACGCCCGACAAGACGATCGTGTACCCGCCGGGCGGCGGAAGCACCTGCATCAGCGTGCCTTCGACGCTGCGCGTGGCGGGGCGGGATTCGGTGCGGTTCGACGCGGCATGGCTGGCGAACTCGTCCGTTCAGGGCGAGTACGTGGCGTACGGCGTCCTGTCGCAGCACCAGCTTCAGCGCGGGGAGCGCGACCAGGAGCTCAAGATGGGGCATCGGAGCAACATCGCGATCTTTCACGTAGCGGCGCAGGCGCGGGGAACTGCAGGGAATAGGGAATAGGGAATAGGGGGACCAGATCGGCGCTTTCCCGTTTGCTGTCCCCGGGCTCCGCGCGACGGCGATACACTTATCTGTCGCGTTTTCCTCTGTTCCTCTCTGTCGAACCTCTGCCCCTCTGTATCAAACGGCTGTTTTCATGGTCTGAAATCCAACAGGAAAGGGGCGCCCCGCACGGAGCGCCCCTTCTGTTTACGCCGGGCGAGAGATCGGTCAGGACTCGAGCTGCGCGTCCAGTTGGATGTCGACGCCGGCGAGCGCCTTGGAGACGGGGCAGCCCACCTTGGTGGCCTGCGCCACTTCCTGGAACTTGGCCGCGTCGATCCCCGGTACCACGGCGCGCACCTGCAGCTTCATGGTGGTGATCTTGAAGCCCTCGTCCACCTTGTCGATGGTGCAGGCCGCGTCGGTGTGCACCCGCGTGGCCGGCGTGCCGTTCTGCTCCAGCCCCACCGCCAGCGCCATGCTGAAGCACGCCGCCTCCGCCGCCGCCAGCAGTTCCTCGGGGTTCGTTCCCTTCGCCTCGCCGAAGCGCGTGCCGAAGCTGTAGCCCCCGCTGATTACGCCGCTCTCGCCGGCGAAGCTGCCCTTGCCCCCCTGCAGCCCGCCTTCCCAGGTCGCGTTCGCCTTCCGTGTCGGCATCTCGGTCCTTCCTCTGGCTGATCGGTTCCGCGGCACCCCTGCCGCCCGCCGCATACTAGGGCGGCGGACGGCGGGGCGAAAGGCGCGGCGCCCCCCTCACTCCTCGTCGTCCTCCTCCCCGTCGCCGCCCTCGTCGTCGTCGTCCAGCACGGCGGTGCGCGGAACGTCGTCCTGGTGAAAGGCCGTGCCCTCCTCCGTGTTGCGCGCCAGCTCCGAAAGCCAGGGCGGGCACGACTCGGCATGCGTGCTGTACAGCCCGCGCAGCGTGTCGATGAGCGCGTACAGCGCCGGCTCGCGCCGCTCCGGGGCCAGGTCGCGCACCAGCGACCCCAGCGCGGCGGCCATTCCGTCCGCCGCCAGCCCCGACGGCAGGTTGCTCCGCTCGCGCTGCAGCCAATCGAACAACTTTCGGCGGCTCTTGGCATAGGGCGTTCCCCCCGACAGGAACTTGTCGAGCCCGCTGGGGCTCATGCCCACCTGCCGCGCCACCGAGCGCAGCGAGGTCGCCTGCACCCGCAGCGCCACCGCGTCGCGCAGCCGGTCCACCGAGGTCTGCGGCCGCTGGATGTTCATCCCCACCCTCCCGTCTGTGGACATTGTAGACAGATTCCGGCCAAAGTCTACTTTGTCCACCTCGTTCGCACAAGTCTTAATTGCGTACATACGATGGCGACTTTCGAGCGGTCGCATTCGCATGTAGACGGAGTAAACAGCGACGCTTAAAATGAGACGGAAAGAATGGGCGGCGGCCGGGGGCCGCGCGCCACTCACCATCTCTTCCCTTTGATTGGAGGCCCCATGAACCCGCGCCCGCCCCGGCCGCCCCGCGTCACCGAGTTCACCTCGCCCCTTACCATCCCGGGAGGGGGCGTGGCGGGGGCGGAGATCGTCCGCGAGCTGCCGCCGGAAATGGCGCTCCCGGTGTGGCAGGCGCTGCGCAGCGTGCTCATGTGGGCCGCCGAGGAGCCCGGCTCGCGGAGCAGTCTGTTTGACCCGCGCGCCATGGAGGACTGGGAGTGCGAGCTGCTGCAGGGGACGTTCGATGCGGACCTGCGCTACCCGCTGGCCGTGCTGGTGGGCGAGCTGGGGCGCGGGGGCGGCGCGGCGAGCGAGCCCGTGTCACGCGCCTGCCTGTGCATCACTGAGTGGGCGCTCCCGCACAAGGCCATTGCCACGGCGCTGGCGTTCAGCGAGGCGGCGGCGCTGGCCTGGCCGGAGCACCCGCGGTACGCGTGGATGACGGGCCGCCTGCTGCGGCGCTACGGCCGCCTTCCCGAGGCCGAGCAGTGGATCCGCCGCGCTGTCCGCGTCGCCATCCGCATCGGAGACCCGGAAGCGCACACGCAGGCGCTGCACAGCCTGGGAGATCTGTTCTACAAGATGGGGCACTACGGGCGTGCATCAGACAAGCTGCACGAGGCGCTCAGGATCGCGCGGCGCCACCGCCTGCGGGACCGGGAGGGCTGCATCCTTCACGATCTGGTCGCGTCCACGGTGGATCGCGGGCGCTTTGACGAGGCAGAGCAGTATGCGCGCGGCGCCCTTGAAATCTACGGCGACTCGCACCCTGCGCTGTCGCGCCTGGCCTACGATGTCGCGTTCATGTGGGTGCGGCGGGGACATTTCGCGAGGGCGCTGCCGGTGCTGCTGGAGCTGTCCGCGCTGTTCGACGATCCGGACATTCGCGCACGTGTGCTGGCGTCCACCGCGCGAGCGGCCGCGGGGTGTGGCGACGCAGCGTTGTTCAACCGCCTTTCCGCAGAGGCACTCGAGTTGGCCGAAGCGCCCCGCGACCAGGACGGCTTCGCCTACGCATTCATGCAGTTGGGCATAGGCGCCTCTACGCTGTCGCAATGGGAGTCTTCGGAAACGATGCTGAACCGGGCGCTCACCCTTGCTCGCCAGCGATCCGAATCTGACGTGATCGTGCAGGCCCAGGCAGCCCTGGACGCGGTGAGCGAGCGCCGGACACTGGATCCGGCGCTCACCATTCACGATCCGGCTTCCTCCGGGGTGGAGCCACTTTCCACGCGTTTCGTTCATCTGCTGCGCGCCGCACCCTCATCCGCCGGGGAGGAAGTCTTCGCTGCCGGACGGTGCTGACCCGGGATCAGGTTCCACCGGATCCCAGGAACCCGCCTCCATTCCGGTTCCCTCCGCCCATGAAGCCGCCGCCGTTGTCTTCCTCGGTGGGGAGGCTGTCGGCCGGCGCGGGAGGCGGGGTGGTGTTCAGGGTGCCGCTCCCCAGCGCGCCGCCCCAGTCGCCCGCGTCCACCGCTTCGGAATGGCGGGGTGCGTCGGCGCGCGCGGAGGGGGCGGTGGGGCTCGAGGAGCAGGCGCCCAGGGCCAGCAGTGCCGCGGCGGCGGCAAGGGAAAGGGACTTCATGGAAATCAACTCCTGCGGGTTGCGGGAAGGGTGAAAAGGAACAGCCATGCCCCATAGTCTGTTGTCCACTTTGGCTGAAATCAATTGCGCACCCGCCGAACATGACCGCTCCTGACGGGTCAGCGCTGGTACTGAATGAGCGCAAACGCATCCCGGTGCTGGCGTTAGAGCCAGCCCTGCGCGACCTGATGGGCACCGCGGGGGTTCCGTACGAGGTGGTTCCGGAGGTGGGGTGGGACGATCTGGAGGAGGTGCTGCGGATGTCGCCGCCGTCCGCGCTGGTGGTGCTGGACCCGTACGCGGGGGAGCCGTGCGGGGCCCTGTTCCCGCGCATCCGCGACCTTCTGCGGCGCTATCCGTCCGTTCCCGTGGTGGCCGCCCTGTCGCTGCGCCCGGAGCTGGCGGGCGACCTGCAGACGCTGCTGGAGTGGGGCGTAAGCGAAGTGCTGTCGCTGGGGCCGGAGTGCACGCCGCGGGCGCTGCGGGCGCGGTTGCGGCAGGCGCACGCGCGCCCCTTCAAGCGGGCGGTGGAGGCGGGATTGTCGCCGTACGTGGGAGGCGACGCGCGGGTGGTGCTGCGGGCGGCGGCGGAGGTGGCGGTGGAGAACGGGCAGGCGCCGGACCTGGCCCGCCGCCTGGGAGTCACGACGCGCACGCTCACGTCGCGCTGCCCGCGGGTGGACCTGCCCGCGCCGCGGCAGACGCAGGCGTGGATGCGGGTGCTGCTCGCCTGCATGCTGCTGGACGACCCGGGCCGCACCGTGTACAGCGCGGCGTACGCCAGCGGCTACAGCACCGAGCGTTCGCTGCGGCGGGCCATCACGGGCTTTCTGGGGGTGGACAGCACGGCACTGCGGCGCGCCGGCGCGTTCGCCACGGCGGTGGCGGCGTTCAACGACCGGTTGCGCGAGGTGCGCGAGGCCGGGCGGGAGCGGAGAAAGGCGCGGAGGGAGGAACGGCAGGAACTGCAGGGAATAGGGAATAGGGAATAGGGAATAGGGAATAGGGAATAGGTGGACTGGGACCGCTCTCAGTCTGGTGCGGGGCCGCGGCAGAATCGGGCCGGATCTCCGTCCGCGCCGGTGCGAGGACTGAGCGGATGAACGCGGCGCGGAGCAGGCGGGCACCCGTGCGATTGAGCGGATGAATCCGCCGCTCAAACAGCGGGAAGCCCCGACTCGCGGCCGCTGTCGCGTCCACGATCGAGGCTTCAACCGCGTACACATCGCGGGCGTCGTTTCCGCACGGGCGGCGGTGTTGGAACGGGCGAGAAGCAGATCCTTCGTCGGCGCCACGGCTCGGCGCGTCCGCGGCTCCGTCCGGCGCCTCCTCAGGATGACCGTTGGCATGTGAAGGTTTGTGCGCCGCGCGACGAGGCCGCCGCCGCAGTCCGCGCAGGCGGACTTGGTGCTTTTCCAGCGGCGAATTCGTTCGCTCTGGCGGGGTACGCGCCGGGTTCCGCCCGGCGAACCCTGGAGCGCGTACCCGATCCCGCTGTTCCTATTCCCTCTTCCCTCTTCCCTATTCCCTATTCCCTATTCCCTATTCCCTATTCCCTATTCCCTATTCCCTATTCCCTATTCCCTATTCCCTATTCCCTATTCCCTAGCCCCTGCCAAACGCCAACAAGGGACCGCCCCCACGGCGCGGTGCCGCGGGGACGGTCCCTGATCCAGAATGTGCGTCCGGAACGCTACTCGGAGTACTGCGTCCGAAGCGCCGGAATCCAGGCGGGGATCGGCGTCTGCGTAGAAACGCAGCACCCTTCCACCACCCCGAGCACGTCCAGCATGGCGCCTCGTCCCTGCTCCGGGGCAAAATGCCCCACCAGCAGCTTGAGTGCGTTGTTGGCCGCCTCCGAAGAAACGGCCTGCACGTTGCGCTGCGCATCCCGCAGATACCACGCCCGCAGCTTCCGCTCCG
>NZ_DASVTX010000330.1:0-3807 GCF_036387355.1 Longimicrobium sp. | reverse complement strand
GTCGACCACCAGGATCGTCTGCTTGCTCGGTTCGCCAGCCACGGCCCGTTATCCCCTTGCGTGTGTCCCCGCCACCCATGCCGGTGTGGGCGCGGGCGCAAGAAGCAGGCCCGGAACAGGCAAATTCATGTGGTACGCACGTTTACGGACACGGGCGGGATGTGTGATGGAAGACAACAGCCGTTTCTGGCGGAGGTCCGAAGGTCACAGGGTCACGGAAGAAACTGCCAACGGGAGGGCAGCACGGGTGGTGCTGAGCGAATGAATTCGCCGCAACGACGACGGAAAGTCCCCCAAACAGCCGGGGGACTTCACCTGCACGCGGCGGATGGTTTGGCGCGGGGTGGGCATGCAACCAAGCGGCGACAGGTGGGATGAGCGAGTGAACTCGCCGCAACAACGGCTGAAAGCCTCACGATACTGCTGTGAGGCTGCATCTGTGCGGACGAGGGCTTCCGTGCGGGTCCGAGGCGCCCGCTGAGCGGATGAATCCGCCGCTCTGAAAGCCGTAAGCCCCGACTCGTGGCCGCTGTCGCGTCCACGATCGAGGCTTCAACTTCACGAGGTCGCAGATTTCGGCGCGGGTTCTCCCCTCTCCGTGCGGCAGTTTGCACGGGGAGGGGCCGGGGGAGGGGCGCCGTTGAGGTGTGCCCCCTCCCCCACGTCTGTTCGTGGGAGAGGGTGGCGAGCCTTAGCGAGCCGGGTGAGGGCCCACCCCGCCGCCGCGCCATCCCCCGCCGTCCCGCCGATCACTTTCGTACTTTCGTACTTTCGTACTTCAGTTCCGCACTCTGCACTTTCGCACTCCCGCACTTCCCTCCCGCCTCAGTTCCTCCGCCGCATCGCGCCCGCGCCCGGGCGAATCCCCAGCGCCTTCAACTCCGCCAGACGCTCGCTCGTGAGGCCCGTCACGCCCGCGGCGGCAAGCTCGCGCACGTAGGCGGAGGTCACGCCCAGCGCGCGCATGCTGGTGAGCCCGTCCGTATCCAGCCCCGACACGCCCGCCGCGCGCATCTCGCGGATGTACGCGGCCGTGACGCCCACCGCCCGCATGCCGGCAAGCTCGTCGGCGGGAACGTCGGCCAGCCCCGCGGCGCGCAGTTCCGCGATGTACTCCGGCGTTACGCCCACCGCCTTCATCCCCGTCACCTCGTCCACCGGCAGGTCACGGATGCCCGCGGCCCGCAGCGCCGCCACGTACTCCGGCGTGACGCCCACGGCGCGCATGCCGGTCAGGTCGTCCGCGGGAATGCGCGGGTAGCCGGCGCGGGCCATGGCGCTCACGTACTCCGCCGTCACGCCTACCGCGCGCATTCCCGTCGCGTCGTCCGGCGACAGGCCGCCGTAGCCAAGGCGCCGCATCTCCGCCAGCCACGCCGGGGTGACGCCCACGGCGGCCAGCCCGGCGAGCTCATCCACCGTCATCCTTTCCATTCCCGCCGCCTGGATGTCGCGGACGTACCGCGCCGACACGCCGGCCCACGCAAGCTGCAGCAGATCCTGTTCGCTCACATCGTCCGCGCCGCGGATCCCCAGCGACCGCAGCGTACCCGCGAACTGGCGGTTGGGCGCAAAGGTGAAGTGCCCCGACCCGCGCCCCTGCCTGAACGATCCCTCCAATTCGATGAGCCCCGGCTCGCGGTCGATGCGGAACGCCACCGGGGTGGAGGTCTCGGCATGGATGTCGGCGTCGGACAGCCCCTGCAGCTGGGAGCGGTCCGTGGTGTTGCCCCAGGTGGAGGTCTCGTGGTGCATGGTGAGATGCAGCCGGTCGGCCCCTTCCGCGCGGGCGGTCCAGGTGCCCTCGATGGTGCGCGACGGGCGGCCGGCGGCGGTGGCCGCGGCGGCGGTGGTGGCCACCAGAACGGCGGCGACGATCAGGGTGCGCATGCCACGAATCCCGCGTTTCAGGGTTGATGATGGGCGCACCGGTGCGGCGCTGGCCGCCTCGCGATGGGCACCACGCTGTGCATCCGACTTTCGTGAATCCGGGATGGGGCGAAGATGCCGCCCCATCCTCCGTCCCTTCCCGCGGCGCCCGCGTCCGGGCGCCGCGTCCGCCTACTGCCTCGGCTCTACGCGGGCGGCGCGCAGCCGCACCACTTCATCCACCGTGGCCGCATCGAACCCCGCCGCGCGCACGCGCCGCACGTAGTCCGCAGTTACGCCGTGGGCCCTCAGGGCGCTGAGCTGCCGCATGGAGAGCCCGGTGAGCCTCACCGACTCCATCTCGCGCGCGTACGCCGGCGTGACCCCCTGGGCGCGGAGCGAGGTGATTTCGCGCACGCTGACGGACTCGGCCAGGTTCTCCGCGCGCATCTGCTCCACGTACTCGCCGGTGACGCCCACGGCGCGCAGCCCCTGCACTTCGTCCGCGGAGCGCGGGACGATTCCGTGCCGGGTGAGTTCCCGGATGTACTCACCGGTCACACCCTGCGCGCGCAGCCCCGCGAGGTCGTCGGCGGACAGTTGGCCCAGTCCCGCGCGCCGCATCTCCTCCGCGAAGGCGGCGGTGACGCCCACGGCGCGCATGCCCGTGACGTCCCTCGCGCTCAGGTTCTGGAACCCCATCCGGCGAAGCTCATCCACGTACGCGCGGGTCACTCCCAGCGCGCGGAGCCCGGTGAGCTGCTGGGCGGACAGGCCGCCCAGCCCGGCGCGGCGCATCTCCTCCACGTACGCGGGGCTGACGCCCACGGCCTTCATCCCCGCCACCCGGCGGGCGGAAAGGTCGGTGAGGCCCAGACGCCGCAGTTCGTCCACGTACGCCCGGGTCACGCCCTGAGCGCGCAGGCTGGTGAGCGTGCGCCCGTCCAGGTCGCCGAATCCGGCGGCGCGCATCTCCGCCACGTACTCGGGGGTAACGCCCACGGCGCGCATCTCGGTGAGCTGCCGCACCTCGCGGTCGCGATCGCGGTCCCGGGCGGGCGGCGTATCCACCTGGATGGGGGCGGGCGCGGGGGCCTGGGCGGCGAACGCGGCGGGCAGCTTCAGAGCCGCCGGGTGCACCTTTGCCGTCTCGGCGTCCTTTTCCTTTGACGACGGCGCCGGCTTTTCCGTCTGCACCGGGGCCGGGAGCGCGGCCTGCCGTTCCACCGGCGGAGCGGCGGGCGTGCGCGCGGCCGTGGGGCGCATGGCGCTGAGCGGCGCCACGAGCAGCAGGCCGGCAAGGATGGTGGCGGCGGTCGCGGCGCTGGACGGAACGCCGCGCGCGCGGGCGCCGTCCAGCACCCAGAGCAGGCGGGATTCCAGGTGCGACGGGCGCGCCATGCTCACCATCGCGGGCGCGGCCAGGCGCATGGCCTTGTGCGAGCGCGCCACCTCCAGCAGGTGCGCGGCGTAGTCCGAGGCGCGGGCGCCGCCGCGCAGCACCAGGTCGTCGCAGGCGCGCTCGCGCTCAATGCGAAGCTGGCGCGCGGCGTACCACACCGCGGGATGCCACCAGAACAGCACGCAGGCGGCCTGCGCCAGCGCCTGGGTAAGGCAGTCGAAGCGCTTGACGTGGGCAAGCTCGTGGGCCAGAACCGCGCGGCGGCGGTCCTCCGGCCATCCGTCCGCCATGGACGGAACGATGACGGAGGGCCACAGCAGCCCCCAGGTGGCCGGCATGTCGGCGGCGCGGCTGCGCAGCAGGAGCACGGGGCGGCGCAGCCCCAGGCGCTCGGCGGCGTCCTGCGAGGCGCGCAGCCACTCCGGATCGCGCACCAGCTCGGCGCGGCGCCCCAGCCGCGCGGCGCCCCAGAAGCCGACGGCCAGCCACAGCATGCCAATCAGCACGCCGCCCGCGGCCAGCGCCGCCGCCGCCCG
>NZ_DASVTX010000329.1:0-6613 GCF_036387355.1 Longimicrobium sp. | reverse complement strand
TCTATCAGCGTGCGTCCTTCCCGTCAACCCCTCGGCTTCACCAACTTTTTCGCTTTCGCAGAACCAGTCGTGCGCCGAACTCCTTCAATCTACTGGGGTTGCGCCGAACCGTCAAGGGGCGTTTTTCAGAACTTTTCCTCCACCCGCCCCGCCGCCGCCATTCAGGCGACAGCCCTCCATGATATCAGCCTCGACCCTCACCGTCAACCCCTGTCCGGAACCAGCTTCGGCGTCGCTTCGGCCGGGGTTCCTTGAGGGGCGCCAAGTATAAGCGGCTCCCCGGAACAGGTCAAGGGCTTTGTTCCGGCCGTGTCACCGGCGCGGCACATCCGCGAAACGGAAACCGAGGACCGGCGATGGCAACTGGCCTCACGCGCAGGACGCGGGTGCAGAGCCGAGGTCGCGGGGGAACTCATGGGGACGGCGGAGATAGTGGCGCGCGGTGTGTTGGGGTTCAAACCCACTTGGGCGGAGGGAGACTCGCGCCGGCGGGAGCTGCGGTCGGCACCACACCGTTGCGCGAGGCTCCCGTAGCGGGCGGGGAGACCCCGCAGGCGCGGCGCACGGCACCTTCCGGAACGCGCCACGGCACGTCCGCGCCGAGGAGGCTCGCCGCCCCCGCGGAGGAGACGGACGGGACAACAGCAGTACCGTTGGCCCGGCTGGCTCCGGAGCGGTCCCCCCGCATCCCCCGCATCCCCCGCATCCCCCGCATCCCACCTACCCGAAACGCACGCCGCTCGCCACTGCCCCGCCCTCTCGCTATTCTATGCCCCATGAGCACTGACAAGGAAAACGACCCGCCCATCGTGGTGGTGGGCGCCGGGGCCGCGGGGAGCATGGCCGCCATCTTTGCCGCCGCGCAGGGGCGCCGCACGCTGCTGGTGGAGCGCACGCGCGATGGCGGAAAAAAGATCCTCATCAGCGGGGGCGGGCGGTGCAACGTGCTCCCCTCGCGCGTGGACCCGGCGCAGTACTTTACCGAATCGTCGCGCAACACGCTCAAGAAGATGCTGCTCTCCTGGCCCCTTGCCGAGCAGCGGCGCTTTTTCGAGGAAGAGCTGCGCATTCCCCTCGCGCTGGAGCAGGAGTCCGGCAAGCTGTTCCCGCGCAGCAACCGCGCGCGCGACGTGCGCGACGGGCTGCTGGACTACGCCCATCAGCAGGGCGTGGAGCCGGTGTTCTCCAGTTCCGTCGTCGCACTGCGGCCCCCGGCGGACTCGTCCACCTGGACGGTGGTGCTGGACGGGGGACGCGAGATCGCCGCGGCGGCCGTCGTTCTGGCCACGGGCGGGCTGTCGGTACCCGCCACCGGGAGCGACGGAACGGGGTTCCGCCTGGTGCGGCAGCTCGGGCACACGGTTCACGACACGTACGCCGCCCTCACGCCGCTGACGACGGATCCCGCGGTGCACGCGGAGCTCGCGGGCGTTTCGCTGGAGGTGCGGCTGGAGGCGCCGCTCGCCAGGGGGACGCTGCAGGCGAGCGGGGGATTTCTCTTTACGCACCGCGGCTACAGCGGCCCGTCGGTGCTGAACGTGTCGCACCTCGCCGTGCGTTCGGCGGGCGATCCCGCGCGGCGCGTTCCCGTCCACGCGCAGTGGACGGAGATGGACGCGGGCGCGTGGGACACGCTGCTGCGCGAGCCGGGACCGGGGGAGATCGGCGGGCTGGTGCGCCGCCGCCTTCCGCAGCGCCTGGCGGACCGGCTGCTGGAGGAGGCCGGCGTGGACCCGTGGCGCACCCGCTCGCAGCTTCGCCGCGAGGAGCGGGCCCGGCTGGTGGAGGTGCTCGCCCGCTATCCCCTTCCCTGGACGGGGGATGAGGGCTACAAAAAGGCCGAGGTCACCGGCGGCGGCGTGCCCCTGGCCGAGGTGGACGCGCGGACGATGGAGAGCCGCGTGGCGCCGGGCCTCTTTCTCTGCGGGGAGATCCTGGACTGCTTCGGGCCCATCGGCGGCTACAACTTCTGCTGGGCCTGGGCCACGGGGCGCGCGGCGGGGCTGGGCGCGGCCGCATCCCTGGAAGGACGCGCATCGTGAACGGCGGACCGGAGATCATGGAGAACGACGCGGAAGCGCGGCTGCGGGCGGAGTTTCCCGTCGTGGTGGAGGTGCCGGTGGTGTGGGCGGAGATGGACTACTTTCGCCACGTGAACCACGCTGTCTTCTTCACCTACTTTGAGAACGCGCGCATTCCGTACCTGCAGCGCATCGGGTTCCGCGAGCTGGGCGAGGGGCGCATGGTGGGCCCCATCCTGCAGTCCGCCCAGGCGCGCTACCGCCGCCCCGTCACCTATCCCGACACGCTCGCGGTGGGCGCGCGGACGACGGAGCTGCGGGAAGACCGCTTTACGCACGAGTACCAGGTCGTGAGCCGCGCGATGAACGACGTCGCGGCGACCGGGAGCGGCGTGCTGGTGGCGTACGACTACGCCGGGGGGCACAAGACGGCGCTCCCGCCCGAGGTTCGCGCGGCGCTCCTGGCGCTGGAAGGCGGCCGGCTTCCGGACGGCTGACCGCCCCGTCGCGACGGACAGGGCGGAACGGTGCTTGCGGATACTTTACATCTAAAGGAGTCGCATGCCTGACCATCCCATCCCTCCCGCCACGCGCCTGTGGGTGTCGGTCGCGCGGACGTACCGGCACGTGTCGCGCAGGCAGGCGCGCGCGCTGGCGGAAATGGGACTGTCGGTGCCGCAGTTTGACGTGCTGGCCACGCTGGTCCGCTCGCCGGAGTGCGGGCTGCGGATGGGTGAATTGAGCGAGCGGCTGCTGGTGACGGAGGGGAACGTGACCGGGCTGGTGTCGCGGCTGGAGAGTGCCGGCTTGGCGCGGCGCGGGCCGGACCCGGCGGACGCGAGGGCGGTGCGCGTGCAACTCACGGAAGCGGGACGGGCGCGGGCGCAGGCCGCGGTTCCGGTGGTGGAGGCGGAGCTGGACCGTGCCTTCGGCGGGCTCTCGGAAGCGGAGATGCGGAAGGTGCAGCGGCTGCTGCGAAGGGCGCGGCGCGAAGGGCCGTGAAGAGGGCCGGCGGCGGGCGCGGGGCCCGGGCTGGGACGCAGTCAACCGGAAGGGGAGGGCCGATGGCGACCCACGTACTGGTGGTGTACTACAGCGCCTACGGGCACATCGCCAAGATGGCGCAGTCCGTGGCGGAAGGCGCGCGGGCGGAAGGCGGAACCGAGGTGCGCGTGGTGCGCATTCCCGAACTGGAGGAGGCGCGCCGGGCCATGTCCGGCCAGGAGTGGTACACCAAGGCGCAGGAGGCGCAGGCCTCCATTCCCGAGGCCACGCACGACGACCTGCGCTGGGCGGACGGCATTGTGTGGGGCATGCCGACGCGCTACGGCAACATGCCCGCGCAGGTGAAGCAGTTCCTGGACACCACGGGCGCGCTCTGGCAGAACGGCGAGCTGGAAGACAAGGCGACCGGCATCTTTACCAGCACGGCGACGATTCACGGCGGGCAGGAAGCCACCATCCTGACCGGCCTGGTGCCCCTGCTGCACCTGGGGATGATCTTCGTGGGAACGCCGTACGGGCAGAATCCGCACATCCTGACGACGGACGGCATCGGCGGCTCGCCGTACGGGCCGGGGACGCTGGCCGGCGGCGACGGATCGCGCCAGCCCGAGGAGCGCGAACTGCTGACGGCGCGCAACCTGGGCAACCGGGTGGCCAAGGTGGCGTCGCGGCTCAAGAGCCTGCGCGCCACCCAGCCGCATGGCCAGCAGCCGGACGCGCCGCAGTACGAGGGCCAGTGAGGGGAACTGCGAGGGAATAGGGAATAGGGAATAGGGAATAGGGGGACGGACGGGGGTGATCGACCTCCCGTTCGTTCCCTTTTTCTTTGTGCCTCTGTGTGAGCCCAGTCCGCTGCCGTTCCCTGCGGTCTCCGCGTGAGATGCAGTTCTTGAGGTGACGCGGAACGAGAAGCGGCCCCCAGCGTGCGTGCCGGGGGCCGCTTTGTATGTCAGGAAACCTGCAGGCGGATTACAGCCGCTTGGGCTCGCCCTCGACCGTGGCCGGGACGGCGTCGGCAAGCACGCCGGGCGCCGCGGGGGCCTGCTGCAGGTAGTTCTGCTGCGGCGCGCCCGCGATCGACTGCTCGTCAAGGCCGTTGATGGCCCGCTTGAAGTCGCGGATGCCCTTGCCCATGCCCGTGGCCAGCTCCGGGAGGCGCTTGGCGCCGAACAGAAGAAGCATGACGCCGAAGATGAGAACCAGCTCGCCGAAACCAAGTCCGAAAGGCATGGGAACCTCCCTGTGTCCGTGAATGTGCGGCAGTCCGCGAAAACGAACGTACCCTGGCACCCGGGGCCTCGGTCCGTTCCGAGCCTGCCCGTCCAATGGGGGTGCCGTATCGCCGCGATCAATCTAACCCTGAACCGCTCGCGCGACAACCCGGCCACCCCCGAATCCGCAAATGCGGAAACCTCTGTGGGACTTCGCCTTACAGCGCGGGGGAAGGCTTCCCCGCCCCCGCCGCCCGTACGCTCAGCGCCGTCCCGCGCCGCCCGCGGGCGCCGGAGCCGCTCCGGCGCCCGCCGCGGGAGCCGCCGCCGCCGGCGCACCGGCCACCTCGCGCGGGGTACGCCCGCCCAGGCGGTCGCGGGCCACGTACTGCGCCATGCTGGCCGGGTAGCTCACCGTGCGCGGGTCGCCGTCGCTGATGTAGCGGTTGCTGGCGTCCGCCGCGTACCGCCGCAGCTGCGCCTCCAGCGCGCCCGGGGCCACGATGAAGCGGTCCACCGAGTGCGGGTCCCACCGGTTGTCGAAGGGCGACACGTTGGGCCCGCCCGACACCTCGAGCACCACTTTGTTCTCATAGCGCTTGCCGTTGCGGTACGTCCCCGTCCACGCCGCCGACCGCTCGCGCGGCCACATGCCCAGCGGCAGCGCAAAGGTCACGATGTCGTAGTCCGCCGGCAGGTACGCCTTGATGCTGTCCTCGCCGATGCCGATCCAGTCCATGGCCTGCTGCGCGCTGCTGGCGCGGTCCAGCCGGGCGTGGTAGAGCGTGTGGTTGCAGATCTCGTAGTTGTTCTGCACCAGGAACTCCATCTTCTTGCGGATGGTGGCCTCGCGCTGCTCGCGGGGCGTGCCCTTGTCGGGCGTCTCGCCAAAGAAGTTGGAGGGGTGCTGCGCCGCGGGCAGAATGCACATCACCATTCCCGCCGTGCCCCACGCCGGGTTCTGCCGCTTGAACGCCTCAAAACTCCCCACCATGGTGTTGGGGTCCACCTCGCCGGCGGGTGTCATGTAGAACTGGCCGCGGGTGGCGTCGTCCAGCGTAAAGACCACGGGCGAGGTGCCGGCCGGAATGTCGATGTTGCCTTCCAGCACCTGCCGCATGGTTACCGGGCGAAAGCCGGCGGCGTACAGCGCCTGCAGGTCCTTGCGAAAGTTGGCCAGCGTGCGCACGAATTCGCCCTCGGGGCTGCCGGTGCGGTGGTACTCCAGCACCATGATGCGCCCCATCTCGTTGGGCGGCGCGTTGACCGTCGGCCCCGCGGGAAGGCCGGTCACCGGGCCGCCCGCGGTCTGCTGCGGAGCGGCCTGCGCGGCGCCCCTGGCCGAGTCGGCGCCCGGAGCGGCGGCCGTGGCCGCGCCGGCGGAACCGGCCCCCTTGGCCGCCCCCTTGTCACCCTCGTCACCGCCGCCGCACGCGGCCAGCAGCGCAACCAGCGCCACCGCGGCGGCGGCGCGGCCCCCATCCTTGAAAATCGACATGTTGTCCGGCTGTAGACGCTGGATTCTGGACGATTGCCCCCGCCGTGGCGGGGCCGCGGGCCGATGCACGCGGAATCGGCCGGGTGCGGGAGCAAGCTTCGTGCGCGCCGCTCCTAGTCCGCCGGAAGGCGCGGCAGCAGCGTGGCCGCGCACCGCGCCATCGTGCGCTGGTACACCATGCGGGCACGCAGTTCGGGAAGGCCCAGCGTTTCCACGTAGTGCTGCACGGCCCGGCTGGGGTCGGCGTACTCGTGCTCGTCCATGAGCCCGATGAACTGCGTGGCGTACTCCATGTGCGCGTTCACCAGCGCCTCCTCGGCGCGGGCGGCGGCCAGTTCCAGCCACAGCTGCTCCTCGTCGCTGCGCTGCTTCTGCCGCTGGATGTAGCGCATGGCGCCCATGGGGGTGGCGTAGCGCCAGTCCCATCCCCATCCGCGGTGCCCCTCGCGCTGCAGGTCGTCGGCCACCTCGCGCTCGCTCAGCAGCGCCACCGCCCGCGTTCCTACCGCCTCGGCGTCTTCGCCCTGCAGGTCCATGCTCTCGATGTAGCGCTCGATGGCCTCGTCAAACGGCATGCGCGGCGCCAGCACCCCCACCAGGTCCAGCGCCAAGTTGGCGTGCACGTCAATGAGCGCCTCGCGCGCCAGCGCCTCGGTGCGCTCCAGCTTGCGGGCCAGCTCCGCGGGAATGCGCTGCGCGAACAGGGAAACGGTTGCCATGGTGTGGGAAGCGGTCCGTCAGGGAAGGTCGGCGCGCCCCCGGTGGGCGCGCCGGTCGGGGGATCAGGCGTAGCCGTACAGGGCCAGCAGCAGGAGCAGCGACCCGAACGCGATGCGGTACCAGGCGAACGGCACGAAGGTGTTGCTGGAGACGAAGCG
>NZ_DASVTX010000328.1:0-6673 GCF_036387355.1 Longimicrobium sp. | reverse complement strand
GATGTCGAAGTCCGCCTGCTTGAAGGGCGGCGCCACCTTGTTCTTGACGATCTTGACGCGCGTCTTGTTGCCCGTGAGCACGTCGCGGTCCTTGATGCTGCCGATGCGGCGGATGTCCAGCCGCAGCGACGCGTAGAACTTGAGCGCCCGGCCGCCGGTGGTGGTTTCCGGGCTGCCGAACATGACTCCGATCTTTTCGCGGATCTGGTTGGTGAAGATCACCGTGGTCTGCGAGCGGTTGATGGCGCCCGTGAGCTTGCGGAGCGCCTGGCTCATCAGGCGCGCCTGCAGGCCCACGTGGCTGTCGCCCATCTCGCCCTCGATTTCCGCGCGGGGCACCAGCGCCGCCACGGAGTCGATCACCACCACGTCCACCGCGTTGGAGCGCACCAGCACCTCGGCGATTTCCAGCCCCTGCTCGCCCGTGTCCGGCTGCGAGACAAGGAGGTTGTCGACGTCCACGCCCAGCTTGCGCGCGTACTCGATGTCCAGCGCGTGCTCCGCGTCGATGAACGCCGCCACACCGCCGATCTTCTGCGCGTTGGCGATCACGTGAAGGCAGAGCGTGGTCTTGCCCGACGACTCCGGCCCGTAGATCTCGGAGATGCGGCCGCGGGGAATGCCGCCCACGCCGATGGCGGCGTCCAGGTTGATGGCGCCGGTGGGGATGGCGGCCACCTGAACCTTGGGCCCGTTGACCCCCATCCGCATGATGGAGCCCTTGCCGAACGACTTTTCGATCTGGCCGATCGCGACGTTCAGGGCCTTTTTCTTGTCATCCGCGACTTCGACAAATGCCATGGTGTTCCCTTGGAGATAGCGTGTTCAGAAGCCGCGAACGGCTGTGCGGACAATACACCGGGCCGGAAAGCGCGTTCCCGAAGATAAGGCGAAAGTTTACACGAAAGCGGGGCGGCGCACAAGGGTTTTCTCGCGCCTCGTGGACGGCCTCCCGGGTCAGCCCGCCGCCTGCGCCACGGCGTCGCGCAACGCCTGTGCGGCGCGCCGGATTCCCCCGTCGTCCACGTCCATGTGCAGCACCGCGCGCAGCCGCCGCGGCCCGAACTGCGTCATCAGCACGCCGCGCCCGGCCAGGGCGGCAAGGAGCGCGGCGGGCTGCAGCGCCGCGTCTTCCAGGTCCAGCATGACGATGTTGGTGTCCGGCACGGCGGCGCGAACGCCGGGGATGGCGTCCGCCGCGGCCGCCAACTCCCGCGCGCGGCGGTGGTCGTTCGCCAGCAGCGGAAAGTGGTGCCGCAGGGCGTGCAGCCCCGCCGCGGCCAGGATCCCCGCCTGGCGCATTCCCCCGCCCAGCCGGCGGCGGATGCGCCAAGCCCGCGACAGGGTCTGCGCGTCGCCGCCCAGCATGGAGCCCACCGGCGCGCCCAGACCCTTGGAAAGCGCGAACATCACGGTGTCCGCCTCCGCCGCCCACGCCGCCATGGGCACGCCCGCCGCGACGGACGCGTTGGGGAGGCGCGCGCCGTCCAGATGCAGGTGCACGCCGCGCTCCCGCGCCACTTCGCGCACCGCGCGCATCCGCTCCAGCGGCAGAATGCGCCCGCCCGCGCTGTTGTGCGTGTTTTCCAGGCACACCATCGAGGTCTGCGGCAGGTACGGCGAATCGGGGCGGATGGCCTCGGCCACCAGGTCCGGGTCCAGCAGCCCGTCCTGCGTGGGCACCGCGCGAAGCTGCACGCCGCCCCACGCGGCCGCCGCGCCCTCTTCGTAGTTCAGAATGTGGCCGCCCGCGTCGATGACGGCCTCCGTTCCCGGGCGGCCCGCCACCAGCACCGCGGCCGTGTTGGCCATGATGCCGCTGGGAAAGAACAGCGCCGTCTCCTTGCCCAGGAGTTCCGCCGCGGCCCGCTCCAGTTCCGCCACCGTGGGGTCGTCGCCCAGGACCGCGTCGCCCACCTCCGCCTCGGCAATGGCGCGGCGCATCTCGGGGGTGGGGCGCGTTACCGTGTCGGAACGCAGGTCTACGACGTCGCGGACGTGTTCGGGCATCGTTCGTTCTTCGGGGAATCGTCGGAGGCGGAAAGATCCCCCTCCTCCGCCTCGGCGGCAAGGCCGCCACGGTCAATTCTGCACCTCCTCTCAATCACGGGAAGCCGTCGCTCCATCGTGGGCCAGCAGGTATCCATCCCACTCCCGAAATATCCCATGGCCGCTCCCTCTCCTCCCCTCCTCCGGTGTGAAAAATCAGCCGCGGCCGGCGCCGTCCCGATTACCGCGCATTACCGCAGATTGCCGCACGGTGCCCGGCGCGCGGTGCGGCAATCGCCCCCGCCAACGCTCCCGCATCCGTTCTCCGCGCCAGAAACCCCGCGGTTCTGCTTGCTTTTTGTCCTCCAGCCAATTACCGCACATTACCGCACGGTACCGCATCAGCCGGGGTCGTAGTCGCGCCTCCCCAGCGTCCACTGCCCCCCTCGGGTGGCGCCCATGATCTGCACCAGCCCCAGGTGCCGCAGCTGCTGCAAGGCCCGCAGCACGCGGTCGTTGCTGGTGCCGTCCGCCAGCCGGCGGGTCACGACCGCGGAGGAGCCCGGCCCCTCTTCGGCCAGGCTGAGCAGAATGCGGCGCTGCAGTTCGGTAAGGTCGTGGCTCACCCGCGTGGGCGGCACGTAGCTGCTGGGAAAGAAGCGCACGACCACCTCGCCCGCGCGCTCGTGAAAGTCCGGCTTCACCAGGCCGGCAAGCTCGCTCAGCTCGCCGATCTTCAGCGTGCCGCGCCCCCAGCGCTCGATCATGCCGCGGACGTAGAAGACGGACGCGATCAGTGGGTTCCACGCGCACGACGGGTGCGGGCGGCTGAGGTCGTCGGAGCGCAGCCCGAACCGCAGCGGGCCGCTGCTGCTGATCTCCACGCGGTCGTCGTAGATGGCGATGCCCACGGAGCCGCCGTGCATGGCGTAGTCACGGTGGCAGAGCGCGTTGGCGATCGCCTCGCGCAGCGCAACCGGGGGATAGAGCGGATCGTCCACCCGCTCGTACAGGCCGGGGACGATGCGGCCCGCCACGGGAACGTGGTCGCGAAGAAAGCGCTGGGCGCGGTGAAAGGCCTGGAAGGCGTTCCCCACCTCCTGCCGCCCATCCACGAACTCGCCGTTGTCGCGCCCGCGGAAGCGCGCGAGCCGCAGCAGGCACTGCGGATACAGCGGCAGCACCCGGTCGGCGCGGGCAAAGAGGACGACGGCGGCGTTCCTCGGCGTGTCGTCCAGCAGCAGGTTCAGCCCCAGAAGAAGGTGCTCCACCCGGCGCGTCCCGGGATCCTCCATGCGCCCGCGGCCGATCGCCTCCTCAGCCGTGCGGATGACCTCGGCGCCGTCCAGATCGCCGATGGTCAGGGAGGACGGAAGCAGCTCCCACCGGTTGGAGGGCTGCATGCGCTCCACCATCATCCGCTGGTACTGGGACGACGACATCACGCTGGTCGTGGGCCCCATGCGGATGTACGGCCGGCCATCGTACGTGTACGGCGGATCGGCGCGGGGAACGCGGATCAGGATGAGGGCGCGGCCGTTGGGCAGGTCCACCGTCTCCGGAGAGAGCAGCGGCTGCGGGTCGATGCGCTTGAGTTCGCGGACCAGGGCCTCCAGCGTGTCCGGCGACACCTGCTGGCCCACGAGAATCCGGTTGTCGCTCACGCCGAACACCACGAACCCGCCGGACGCGTTCAGCATGGCGCAGACGGTCTTGACCGCCTCCGTGCGCTGCCCGGTGCTGAGCTTGAACTCCGCCTGCTCGCCTTCGCCGCGCGCGACGAGCTCCTCCATCTCGCGCAGCATGGAGGCGTTGGTTTCCGCCGTATGATCCAGAAAGTAGGACACGAGCCCGTCCCCGGAGAGGTGTGCGCACCCTGTTCACTTTGGATACATACAGACGCGAAGTGCGCTTCACAAGGGGCAACATGGACAGCGGAGGGGATCATCCCGCGAGTGGGATTTCCGGCGCGATCCTCATGCGCCAGCGGCGTGTCAACGCATTTCTGCGGATCGAGGAGCAGCCCATACGGAAGCTGCCACAGGCGTAAAACGGACAACACGAAAAAGCGCGCCTCCCGCTCGGGGAGGCGCGCTCTTTCACGATGGATCCGCGGCGTCAGTGCGTGTCGGCGACTTCGGCCTGCAGGCCCAGGTCCGTGAGCATGGAAACGAGGTCGTACGCGGCGAATTCGTCATCCAGATCAAGGACGACGCGCTCGCCGGCGCGGACCTGGCCGAACAGGCGGCTGGCCTCGGGGTGCGTGAGGCCGGTGTAGTTCTGCAGCACGCCCACGACGGCGTGGCCGCTGGCCCTGCCCCGCGCGCCGGTGACCACCACCCGCGACATCATCGCGCGGCCCGCAGCGCCTCGGCCACGTCTACCGCGCCCTCGTAGATGGCGCGGCCCATGATGGCGCCCGCGATCCCCCGCCCCTCGCGCGCGGCGGCGGCCACGGCGCGGACATCCTGGATCCCCCGCATGCCGCCGGAGACGATGACCTCCGCCCCGGCGTGCGCCGCGAGTTCCGCGGACAGGTCCAGGTTGGGGCCCATCATCATCCCGTCCCGCTCGATGTCCGTGTGGATGATGGTGCGTACGCCGCTGTCCACCAGCGCCTTCGCGAGGTCGAACAGGTCCGTCCCGCTCTCCTGCACCCAGCCGCGCGCGGCGGGACGGCGGCCGCGCGCGTCCAGCCCCACGGCGATGCGGTCCGCCCCCCAGCGCCGGACGGCGGCGCGCACCAGTTCCGGGTTCTCGATCGCCGCCGTGCCGATGACGGCGCGCGCGGCGCCGGCATCCAGCACTTCCTCCAGGTCCGCTTCCGTCCGCAGCCCGCCGCCGGTCTGCACGCGGACGCCCGGCGTCGCGGCAAGGGTGCGGATCAGGGGGCGGTTGCTCCCGTCGCCGAACGCCGCGTCCAGGTCCACCACGTGGATCCATTCCGCCCCGGCTTCCGCGAACCCCGCGGCGACGGCGGCGGGATCTTCGCCGTAGACCGTTTCCCGCTCCGCCATCCCTTTCTCCAGCCGCACGCAGCGGCCCCGGCGCAGGTCGATGGCCGGGTAGAGCGCAAAGCCCGCCATCAGCCGCGGTCGCGGACGCGGGCGGTGTCGCGCCGCGCCAGCCGGGGGCCGGACACGCGCTCCAGGGCGGCCGAACGCCCGTCGCGCACGGCGCGGAAACGGACCCTGTCCCCGTCCGGAATGGGCGCGCCGGTCAGGGAGCGGATGGACGACGGGTCCACCGGGCGCCCGTCCATGTGAAACTCGTAGTGCAGGTGCGGGCCGGTGCTGAGCCCCGTGGTGCCCACGTAGCCGATCAGCTGCCCCTGGCGCACGCGGACGCCGGGGCGGATGCCCGGGGCGAAGCCGCGCATGTGCCCGTAGCGGCTGGCGTACCCGCGCATGTGGCGGATCTCCACCACGTTGCCGTATCCCCCGCCCCACCCGGCGCGGGCAATGACCCCGTCGCCCACGGCGCGGACGGGCGTGCCCATGCCGGCCGCATAGTCGATCCCCTGGTGCGCGCGCACCCGGCGCAGAATGGGGTGAAAGCGGCCGCTGCTGAAGACGGAGCTGATGCGGCGGAATTCCAGCGGGGCGCGAAGGAACGCGCGCTTGAGCGATTCGCCGCGGCCGTCGTAGAACTCGTCGGCGCCGTCCACGTGAAAGCGGTAGGCGTCGTGCTGCCGGCCGCCGATGTCGAACTGCACGGCCAGGATGCGCGATGAGCGGGCGCTGCCGTCCGGCCGCACCATCCGCTCGTACAGAATGCGGAAGGTGTCGCCCGCCCGGAGGTCGCGGCTGAAGTCGATCTGCCAGGGAAACACGCTGTCGGCCAGCAGGTCGGCCACGCGCTGCCGCTCCGCGCGGGGCACGCCGCCCTCGCCGTCCATCAGCGCCTGGTACAGCGAGCGCCGCACGCTTCCGGCCAGCACCGCGGTATCTGCACGCACCGCCACTTCTTCCACCCGCGCGTCCCATCCCCCCGCCGCGGGGCGCAGGGAGAGGCGGCGGTCCGCGTCCAGCCGCGTGCTCACGCCGCGCACGGCGCCGGTGCGGGTGGACCGGCGGTACTCCACCACCAGGCCGGGGCGCACGGTGCGCGGGTCCTGCACCCGGGTCAGCTGGTCCAGCAGCGCGCGCGTGGCGTCCAGGTCCAGCTGGGTGCGGCCCAGCAGCTGCGACAGGCTTTCGCCGCGGCGCAGCGTGTCGGCAAAGGCCAGTTCCGCGGGACGGGCCTGCGCGGCCGGGAGCCACGCGGGGGCGGCGGGCGCCGGCTCCTCCGCGGCGCGAAGGGTGGCCAGGCGCTGAACGCCGAGCGCCGCGCCCAGCGCGCAGAGCGCGCTGGCGGCAATCATGCGGGCGGGACGAGACATCCGTCTTCCTGCTTGGGGTTGTGGATCCTGCCCGGCGGGACGACGCGGCCGGGCACCAGAGGCTCGCCTCCCCGCGGCGCGTGCCGCGGGGAGGCGAGGGGGCCGGCGTCAGTCCATCTGCCGGCGGATGAAGGTGGGGATCTCCAGGTCGCTGGGGACCTTGGGCTCCGGCCGCGGCGGCACCTTGTGCAGCGGCGTGACCCCCGGCTGCGCGTCCGGGCGCGGCTCCGGCCGGTGCTCCAGCCGGTCGGCGCGCGGCTCCATCCGCGGCTCCGGGCGCGAATCCATGCGCGCGTCCCCGGC
>NZ_DASVTX010000327.1:0-18747 GCF_036387355.1 Longimicrobium sp. | reverse complement strand
CGCAGCAGGAGTACATCCAGATCAACACCCGCCACATCCTCTTCATCTGCGGCGGGGCGTTCGACGGACTGGACAAGGTGATCGAGGCGCGGCGCGGAAAGCGGCAGATCGGCTTTGCGGCGGCGGCGGCCAGCAAGGGCGGCGAGGCCGACGACACCGATCCGTTCCGCGACGTGGAGCCGGAGGACCTGCTGCGCTTCGGCCTGATCCCCGAGCTGGTGGGCCGCCTTCCCGTAACGGTCACGCTGGAGAACCTGGACGAGGACGCGCTGGTGCGCATCCTTACCGAGCCCAAGAACGCGCTGGTGAAGCAGTACCAGAAGATCTTCGGGATGGACGGCGTGGGGATCACCTTTGATCCGGCGGCCATCCGGGCCATCGCGCGGCAGGCCATCGAGCGCGGCACGGGCGCCCGCGGCCTGCGCGCCGTGATCGAGACGCTGATGCGCGACATCATGTTCGACATCCCGTCGCGCGAGGACGTGCGCGAGGTGGTCGTCACCCCGGAGTGCGTAACGGACGCGGTGCCGCCGCTCCTGGTGCTGGCCGCCGAGCCGCGGCGCAAGAAGGAAGCGTGAACTGCAGGGAATAGGGAATAGGGAATAGGTGGCCCGGCGCAGGCTCTGCTCCTGCCCGCGACCCGTGTCCCGTTGTCCCGACCCCGCGCCGGCTCCCCGGCGGCGGGGTCGCTCGTTTCCCCGCTCTCCCGGAACGCGCCGCACGGCGCCCCTGCCGTTCGCTGTCCCTATTCCCTATTCCCTATTCCCTATTCCCTATTCCCTGCTGTGAAAATCAAGTCCGTCGAATTCGCCGGGGCCATCGGCCAGCTGGGCCAGCAGCCGCCGGAGAGCGCGCGGGGAATGCCGCAGGTGGCGTTCGCCGGGCGCTCCAACGTGGGCAAGTCGTCGCTCATCAACCGGCTGCTGGGGCGCACCCGCACCGCCATCGCGCGTGTGTCGCAGCAGCCCGGCAAGACGCAGGAAATCAACTTCTACCGCGTGCGCGCCGACCTGGGCGACTTCTTTCTGGTGGACCTTCCCGGCTACGGCTTCGCCAAGGCGCCCAAGGACCTGCAGCGCAAGTGGGAGGGGGTCATCGACGCCTTTCTGACCGCACGCACGGACCTGGTGGGAATGGTGCAGCTCATCGACCTGCGCACCGGGCCCACGCCCGACGACCTGCGCAACGTGAACTACCTGGCGCGGCTGGAGATCCCCGTCCTGTTCGCCTTTACCAAGTCCGACAAGCTGAGCCTGATGAAGCGCCAGGACCAGTTTCGCGCGGCGGTGCAGAAGCTGGAGATCGATCCCGACCAGGCCATTCCCGTGAGCGCGGTGAACGGCGACAACACGCAGCAGCTGCTGGACACCCTGGGCGACCTGCTGTTTCCGGCCGCGGACCCGGCCGCGGCGGGAGACGAGGAGGGGTCCGACGGCCCGGCCCGGGAGCCCGTCGACGAGGTGTAGCGTGCCGTGGCACGCACAGTGCTCGTCCAGGGTCCCGGACCCCAACGGAAGAGCGAACATGCGTGCGATCAGAATCGTGGCCAGCCTGCTGGCGGCCATCGTGGTAACGGGATGCGCGACCACCCGGCCCGGCGAAGAGGAAACCCCGCCGGAGATCCTGCGGGTCGTCATTCAGAACGACGGGGTAATCACTCAGCAGCCCCGCATCAACCTGGTGCCCGAGGGCGGCGGCACCATGCCCATCCTGGTGGGTCGGCTCACCACGCTGGGGGTGGAGACGCTCACGGTGCGGCGGCCGGACCTGGGCGGCACCTACCGGCTGCAGGCGCAGGCCACCGGCGGATTCGTGCTGACCTCGCCCATCTTCAGCACGCGCGGAAACGAGCAGCTGTACTGGGACCTGCGCCGCAACACGGTTTCGGTGCGGCGCCTGTCCGATGGCGACGCCACCGCCACCCAGTAGCCCGGGCCGACACGAAAAGGCGCCCCGCCGGAACCGGTTCCGGCGGGGCGTCGTGCATCGGGGCCCGGCGTCAGGTGCCGGTGGTGGTGGTCGCGACGGCGAACCCCGTCACCAGCACCGCCCGCTGGTCGTTGGGCACGTCGCCCGCGGGGTCCACGGCGATCACGTTGGGGAAACCGTAGGTCTCGTCGTAGGACACGTTGAGCACCGCCGGGCTCCCGCGCACCTGGTCCTCGATGACCTCGAACAGTTCCTCCACGGTGTCGTACGCGCCGAACAGCGCCTCCGAAGCCGCCCGCGCGGGCTGGCCCGCCCCCACCACGTACGCGCGGCTCACCGCCTGGCCGCTGCGCACGGTGACGCGCACGGGGAGCAGCGAGTCGGCGGGCGCGCAGAAGCAGTCCAGCTTGGCCGTGTAGCTGTACGAGCGCACGCCGCTTTCCTCCCACCGCTCACGCGCCTCGGCCAGCCGACGGCGCTGCTCCTCGTCGCCGTTGCTGGTGAACGGCGAGTCGCACGCGCCCGCGGTGAACAGGACCAGAACCGGGGCCAGCCGGACCAACCACGCTCTCATCATCACAATCCTCTCACACGGATTCCGTTGCTCCGGCGGACGCCTTGTCGCGCGCTCATGCCGCCGGGGTGCAACGCCCGAGCCGGGCCGGATGTGACGCGGGACGGAAACGGAGGAGGGAGGCCGGGACGGAAACGAGAAAGCGGCCCCCGGTGCGTGCGGAGCCGCCGCGTCGTCCGCACGGATGCGCCGCGTCAGTGCAGCCAGGTGCGGTCCGGCCGGCCGCGCGCCGCGGCGGCTTCGCGCAGGCTGAACAGCTCGCGTGCAAATGCACTCGCGGCGGCGGAAAAGGCGTGTCCGCGGAGCGTGCCGGGAGGGCTGCCCAGGAACGAGCGCAGGGCGTTGCGCAGCGCCGCGTCGCTGGAGTAGCCGCACGCCCGCGCAATGACGGTGAGCGGGCGCCCGGGATCGTCCAGCATCTCGGCCGCGAGAAGCACGCGCAGCCAGGCCAGCAGGCGGCGCGGGTGCGGCAGGTCCGCGCGGCGGCACCAGCGCAGCACGGTGCGCTCCGTGGCGCCCAGCGCGGCGGCGAACTCCGCCGCGCCCTCGCCGGCCGCGGCCGCCTCCGCCGCGGCGGTGAGCAGGGCCCGCGTGCGGCTGGGAGTGCTGCGCGGAAGGGCCCGGTCCAGCAGGCGCGCCACGGAGCGCCGGCGCACCGCGATGAGCCGCTGCCGCAGCGCCGCCGGGGTGTCCTCGCGCCCCACGTCCACCACGTCCGCCAGCCCGGCGCGCACCATCTGCTCCAGGTGGCGCAGCGTGTCTGCCGCCACGGGAAACGCGGCCACCACGATGGCGGAGCGCACGTCGCGCAGCAGGTCCAGCAGGCGCGGCGACGGGGTTCCCTCCTCCTGGCCCAGGAACGGGTCCACGAACGCCACCACGCTGGGCGGCGCGCGGTGCAGCGCCGCCTCCAGCTCATCCCACCCCGCCAGCGTCCACACCCGCCCTTCGCCGCCCACGGCGGTGCGCAGCGCCTCCGCCAGCGCGGCGGAGGGGTGCATGAGGAGCACGGATCGGGGCGGGGTTTCCATACGTGTCGGCTGCGATGCGTTGTACGACGCGTTTTGATTGACGGAGTGCACCAACACTGTGCACTTTACAGGAAGCCGGGGCGTTCCCGGACACTTTCTCTTCACCTCACGCTCTCTGAGAGGCACGATGAAGATCATCCGCCTGACCGCCGCGGCCGCCCTGCTGACCCTGGCCGCCTGCTCCGGCTCCCCCACCGCCCCGGCCGCTGGATCGCCTTCGCAGGGATCGCAGTCGGAGAGCCTGACCAACGGAACCGGATTTCTGGGGGGCGGAACTCGCGCGGAGCCGTGACGCGCGGCTACGCCCCCGCTCCGCTCATCCGGGTGCTGGGCGCGAGGCTTTCCAGAATGGCCGTCGCAAGCTGTTCCGCCTCGTCGCGCAGCCCCGGGGTGCCGGTAGCAGCCTCGACGCGGGCGCTCTGCATCCGGGCGGATTGAATGGCGCCGCGCAGCGCTTCCGCCTCAAACCGCATGAGGCCGAGGCGCAGCTGGTCCGCGAGAACCTCCGCACGGCCGAGAGCGGCTTCGGCCTGCTCCGTCAGTCCCGCGGTGGCATCGGCGCGCGCAAGGTTCAGCCACACCTGAGCCTCTCGTTCCGGGCGCTGCGGGAACGACATCAGTGCGGCGCTTTCTGCACGCGCGGCAAGGTACAGGGTCGTGTGGCCGGCGGCCGCGGCCGCGCGCGCGAGGTTCGCCAGGACCAGCATGCGGTCCTCGCCCGCCGTAAAGCGCGGCAGCACCGAATGGAACGCGCGCACGGCCAGATCGAAGCATCCGTGCAGAATCCAGAAGCAGGCCACGTCCTGCACCAGCGCGGGGAACCGCTCGTGGTCCGGCCCGTACTGCCGGAACGCCAGCAGCGCGTACTTGTGCGCACGGCGAAAATCCAGCATTTCGCCGGCGATGGAGAACAGGTTGTGCAGCGCCGTCCCGCGGAGCGGCCGCAGGCGGCGCCTGGACGCCGTGCGGTAGCCGCGCACCGTCACGACCCGCGCGGCGGGCAGGTTGCCGATCATCTGGTACAACGATCCCAGGCTCAGGTAGCCCAAGGCGTACGTGTGCCAGTCCTGGTTGCGCGACAGGCTGATGGAGGCGCGCAGCCAGCTTTCGCCGCGGGCGTACTCGCCGCGGTCGCGGGCCAGCCGGCCCACGGCGTAGGCCAGGCGCGGCTCGTCGGGCACCAGCCGCGCGGCGGCCTGGGTGAACGCGAGCTGCACCGCGGTGGCGCCCTGCCTGCGTCCCCAGTCGGCGATGGTGCGGCAGGCGTGCACCAGCCGCCGCTCGTCCACCCGCACCGGCTCGGCGAGCACGTGGGCGATCACCAGCAGCGGGGCCCACAGCTCCGGCGTGGCGGCCTCCGCGATCTCCGCCCCGCGCGCGCCCGCCGCGGAGGGGACGAAGAGCGTGGGGCGCTCCTCGGGGCCGGCGGACGTCCAGAGCGAGACGTCGCGCAGCGACTTCCAGAGCACGACACCCAGCGGCCCGGGCTGCTCCTGCAGCAGCGCGGCACCCTCAAACGGCTCCGATTCCAGCAGCAGCGGCGGAGGCGCCAGGTACGACGGCCGGCGATGGCGAATGGCTTGGGGAGCAGGACGTGGCATCCTGGCGGGCTCCGGAGTCAGGGATGAGGTTGGGGCAGGGTCGGAGCGCGGACCCTTTCAGGCCCAAACTAGGGACATCACACGGATCGCGCAAAGACTTTCGGCGCGCGATGTCGTCTGGGGTACCGATCCACGGCTTTCGTCTGGCGTCGATGTTCGCGGAGAATGACCGCTTCGGCGGGCCGGGCCGTCGTTTCAATCACCGGAGTGACGGAGCAATCGAGCCGGGCGTCACGCGGGGGGGGGGCGAACGCCCGGACCGGCCGGCATCGCCATGGCGGCTGCAGGATTCCCGTCCGCGCGCGGGCCGAACGCCCGCACTCCACCTGATCTCCCGTGCGCAGACCAGGCCGGCGCTTCTCCCCGGAACCGCGCGTCCACCCCGTATCCATTATCCGCCGATCATTGACGGATGGGCCGTTTTGCTCCATCATCCATGCACTTCACAGCAGGACTCTCATCCACTCCCCTGGAGGACCCCATGGCCATCAGCAAGAGCGAGCCCGCGATCATCGACCCCACCTGGCCCACCGAGCCGACCGGCTGCCCCACCTGCCTGTCCGGCACGCCGCCGCGGGATCCGTGGTTCGAGGGCACCATCGAGCCCGCTCCGGCGGCCGAAGCGTAAGCTCGCCGTACCTCCGGCGGCTCCGTCCAGGGTGGGCGGAGCCGCCGCGTTCGTACCCCTTCCGCAGTGACCCATGACCATCGCCCGTCCCGCCGCGGCCGCCGCGCCCGACCTTGCGTCCCTGCCCCGACTGGGCGTGGGCGTGCTGTACGTGCCGTCCCTGCCGGCCTTTCTGCGCCAGCACGTGGACACGTTGGACTACATGGCCATCGTGCCGGACCGGTTCTGGGCGGATGACGGGCCGCGGGCCGGGACGCGCTTTCGCGAGATGGACCGGCAGGTGGAGCTCCTGGACTGGGTCGCGGAGCGAAAGCCCATCGTGGGGCACTCCGTGGGGCTCAGCATCGGGAGCGCGGACCTGTTCGACGAGGAGCACGTGCGGCAGATCGCGCGGTGGCAGGCGCGCTACGGCTTTCCGTGGCACAGCGACCACCTGTCCTTCAACCGCCTTCCCGGGCTGGACGCGCACAGCGACCTTGCCGGGCTCGCCGTCCCCGTGCCGTACGACCACGACGTGCTGGAGATGGTGGCCGAGCGCGCGCAGCGGGTGCGGGAGATCGTTCCCGTTCCGTTCCTGCTGGAGAACAACGTCTACTACGTGGACCTTCCGGATCAGGACATGAGCGAGCCCGAATTCCTGAACGCGCTCTCGGCGCGCGGCGGGTGCGGGCTGCTGCTGGACATCCACAACGTGTACGCGAATTCGGTGAACCACGGATTCGACGCACGCGAGTTCCTGCGCGCGGTGGACCTGTCGCGCGTGGTGGAACTGCACATCGCCGGCGGAAGCGAGATGGGCGGGATGTACACCGACTCGCACGCCGGCCCCGTGGCGGGACCCGTGTGGGACCTGCTGGACGAGGTGGTGGCCGCCGCACCCAACCTGTGCGCCATCACCTTTGAGTTCGAGGACGGCTACCTTCCCGCGCTGGGCGGGGACGACGGCGTGCTGCGCGAGCTGGAGCGCGCGCGCGAGGCGTGGAACCGGCGCCCCGCGGCCCGCGGCTGATGGCGCTCGCGGACTTTCAGCGTGCCATCGTGGCGCTGGCCGCCTCGCCTGAGCTGTGCGCCCGCGTGCGCGCGGGGGACGACGCGGAAGGGCTGCGCGGGTACACGCTCACGGAGCGCGAGCGCATGCGCCTGCGCGACGCCGCCGGGCAGCGCGGCATGACGGTGAACGCCATGCTGTACCGCAGCAACCGCCTGGCGCCGCTCGCGTCGCAACTGCGCTACACCTGCTTTCTGCTCGGCACCGCGATGCGCGGCCTCGCAAGCGCCTACTGGGCGCAGAACCCGGTGGTGGAGCGCAACGCGCCCACCGAGGTCCGCCGCTTCGCCGCCTTTGTGCGCGGGCGCATCGCGGCCGGCGAGGTGGAGGATCCGCTGGTGGGCGAGGTGCTGGAGTGGGAGATGGAGGGCTTCGAACTGGCGCTGCTGGCCCCGCGCCGCACGATGGATGCGCTGGGCGGCGCGGCGGAACGCGCGCGGGCGGATGCGCCGCTGCGCACCCATCCGCTGGTGGGGGTGGCCCGGTTCAGCCGCGAGCCCGGCGCGGTGCTGGGCGCCCTGGCCGCCAAGCGCCCGCTTCCGTACGACGACCTGCTCGAGGGGGTATTTCACCTGGTGATGGACGCGCGGACGGAGCCCCGCTCGCTGCGCATGGTTCCCGCCGCGACGGCGGCGGCGTTCCGCGCCCTGCGCGCGGGGCGGCTGCTTTCGCGCCTGGAGGCGGAAGACCTGGTGGACCGGGGGCTGGTGATCGCGGCGGAGTAGCGACGCGGCTGATCATCCGGAAAGACGAGGCGCGGAGACTTGATCTCCGCGCCTCGCATGCGTTCGGGCCGCGGTCAGCGGAACTGGTAGCGCATCCCCACCGTCAGGTCCACGTGGTCGCCCTCCCATGCACCGCCGATGCCGCGGAACCGCGCGTCCGCCACGAGCCCCAATTCGCGCGAAAAGCCGGCGCGCACGCCCACGCTGGCGGAGAGAACCGTCTGCGCGCGGGAGTCCGCGTTCTGCCCCGTGTACGTCTTCGCGAACCCGATTCCCGCGCCGGCGTACGGGGTCAGCACCTCCCCCAGCCGGACGGGGAGTTGAAGCTGGGCCTCCAGCACGCTCGCCGTGGATCGCGCCGCCCCCTCCACCGGGTCCGCCACCGAGCCGGAGAACTCCACCGCCAGCAGGTCTCCGACGGGAAACTCCGTCCGCAGCGAGACGGCGAGATTGCCTCCCTGGTCGTACATCCGCGCTCCGCCGCTGAGCGAGACTGCCGATGCGGACCGGAACTGCGCCTCCGCGCGATCCGCCGTCCCCATCGCCGCCAGCGCGATGACCATCACCCGCGCGGCGCTCCTCCATCCACGCACCGTCATCCATCCTCCCGCGTAAACACATCCACCAAAAGCGCCTGCCCGGCCGCCACGCACGATCGGCGCCCGTTCCGCGCATCTCCCTCTCTGACGATGCGACTCCGTATCCGCCACGGCGCGGGTGCACGGCGGATCACGAGCCGTCCGTGCGCAGCAGGCCGTCCTCGTAGATGCGGCGGATGGTGGCCTCGACGTCCGGCTCGCGGACCTCGATGTCGCGCACCGGCGCGTGCGCCGTCACAAGCGCAATCGGACGCGCCGCCGCGCCGTCGAAGGCGTAGGTGACGCGCGGCCCCTCCGCGCCGATCAACTGCAGCCCATCAATGGCGGGATCCGTGGGTGCCGACTCGAACTCCACCACCAGTTCGCGCGCGCCGCCGAACCGCGCCTGCAGGTCGGGGAGCCCGCCATCGTACAGCAGGCGGCCGTGGTCGATGATCAGCACGCGCCGGGCGAGCCGCTCGGTGTCCGTAAGGTCGTGCGTGGTCAGCAGAACCGTGACGCCGCGCTCGGCGTTGATGTGCTGCACGAAGGCGCGGATGCGCTCCTTGGCCACCACGTCCAGCCCCACCGTGGGCTCGTCCAGAAACAGCAGTTCGGGATCGTGCAGCAGGGCGGCGGCGAGGTCCGCCCGCATCCGCTGCCCCAGGCTGAGCGAGCGCGCGGGGGTGCCCAGGAAGGGGCCGAGGTCCAGCAGCTCCGTGAACGCGGCCAGGTTCTGCCGAAAGCGTTCGCGCGGAACGCGATACACGTCGCGCAGCAGGTCCAGCGAGTCGCGCACCGGGAGGTCCCACCAGAGCGTGGTGCGCTGGCCAAAGACGGCGCCCAGCCGGGCCACGTGGCGGCGCCGGTCGCGCCAGGGCACCAGCCCGCCCACGTCCACGCGGCCGGAGGTGGGAACGAGCAGGCCGGTGAGCACCTTGATGGTCGTGCTCTTTCCCGCCCCGTTGGGCCCCAGGTAGCCCACCACCTCGCCCCGCGCGACGCTGAAGCTCACGTCACGCACGGCCTCCACCGTCCGCCGCGTTCCGCGCAGCAGCCCGCCCGTGCGCGTGACGAACGTCTTGTGCAGGTGCTCGACGGTAATCATGCGCGGCCCCGGCGCGGAGGAGATGGACGGTTCAACTGCCCGCTCCGTGGTAGCGGCGCACGCCCACGCGCCAGAACGCGAACGCGGCGGCCAGCAGCAGCGGGCCGATCACCAGCGGAAGGAACGCCGCCCATCGCGGCAGCCCGTCCGGCAGCGGGCGCCCCAGCACGTGCAGGACGGGAAAGTAGCTGAGGAACGCCGCGGGGATCAGGTAGGTGAAGGTGCGGCGCAGCCACGTGCCGTAGATGTCCATGGGGAACGAGATCAGCGTGCGGCCGCCGTAGGTGAGCACGTTCATGGCTTCCACGCTGTCCACCGTCCAGAAGGTCAGCGTGCCGCCCACCACGAAGAGCCCGCCGAAGAAGGCGATCATCCCCAGCACGCTCGCCGCCAGCAGGAGCACGGCGCCGGCCGTCCAGTCCACCCCCGCGCCCGCGACGCCGTACGCCAGGATGGATGCCGCGAGCGCAACGCGCGTCACGCGGCGCAGCGCGAAGTCCGACCCGAAGATCTGCAGCGGGAGCGGCACCGGGCGCAGCAGAAAGGTGTCGAAGCTGCCGGTGCGCACGTGGGTGCTGATGGTGGGCGCGTCGAAGCCGCCGAACACCAGGTCCATCAGCACGAACGCGAGCTCCGCCATGCCGTACAGCAGCGCGACCTCGCCCAGGCTCCATCCGTTGAAGCCGCCAAAGCGGGGAAGCACCAGCGCGAAGGCCACGAACTCGGTGCCGGTGATGAGCGCCGCGGCGGCCGCGTCCAGCACGAAGGCGAACCGGTAGACCAGCTGCGAGCGGATCTGCGCGCCGATCAGCCGCCGGTACAGGCGCAGGTGGTGGCGCGCGCCGCCCACGAGGTCAGCCACCGGCCACCTCCAGCCGGCGCAGCCCGCGCGCGAGCGTGAGGCGCGCCAGGGCCAGCAGGGCCACCGTCCACGCCGCCTGCACGGCGATGCCCTGCACCGCGCCGGCGCCGGTGCGCACGCCCAGCCAGACCTCCACCATGGTGTTCATCATGCTGGGGAACGGGGTGCAGGCCAGCACGCGCTGCAGCCACGGGGGAAAGAACGCCAGCGGCATCAGAAACCCGCACGCCAGCCCCATCCACGCCCACGCGAACCGGCCGATCCCCACGGCGTCGGCGGACCAGAAGGCGGCGCAGTTCACCCAGAAGCGGAACGCGAATCCGCAGGCCCAGGCGAACAGCATGCTGACGGCCAGCAGCCCGGGGCTGGCGGGCCGCTGCAGACCCCAGATCAGCGCGTACAGCGCCAGGATGGTGCAGCCGCGCAGCAGAAACTGGGCGGCGGCGCGCCCGGCGTCCTGCGCCATCCAGAAGCCCAGAAACGAGTGCGGGCGCAGCAGTTCCGTGGCCACCTCGCCGCGATGGATGGTGCGCATGAGGTCGTACCAGCCGAACATGGCAAAGGCGCTCAGGAATGCCTGCGTGAGCCCGGTGTAGGTGATGGCGCCCTGGGCGGTGAAGCCGGCGACCTGCGGGCGCGCGCCGAACAGCGCGAGGATCACCGCCACGCGCAGCGCGCCGAAGAACAGATTGGTGGTGAGCCCCCAGAACGTGGCCGCCGGGTACGCGAACTGGCGCCGGAACGCGAGACGCGCCCCGTGCAGGTACAATGCGGCGTTGATGCCGCCGCCCAAGGTCTTCGCGCCGGTCGTCACTGCTGGTTCGCTTCGCTGGATGACGGCAATGGGGTGATGGCGGAGAGGATGCGCAGGGTTCGGGATGGCGTTCGCCTTGACGCGCCGAGGGCCCTCACCCGCTCGCTCCGCGAGCTCCCTCTCCCACAAACAGACGTGGGAGAGGGAGCACACCCCAGTTCGGTGCGGAGGCCGGATTACCGCGCGGGCAGCGAGCCTCGGCGGCCCCTTCCGCGCCCCTCCCGCTCCCCTTCTTGGCCGGAAGCTGGAGAGGAAAACGGCAGCGACGGTGCGCTTGGGACGGTTCGGCGCGGCCGAAGGAGGCCCCCTCCCCCCAGCCCCCTCCACCCGCTCCGCGGGAGAGGGGGAGCCGTTCGGCGTGCGGGATGGTTCGGTGCGCCACGCCGGGCCGTCCGCCGGGTCGGTCGAAGCCTCGATCCTGGACGCGTCAGCGGCCACGAGTCGGGGCTTCCCGCTTTCAGAGCGGCGGATTCATCCGCTCAGGACAGCCGGGGCGGCGGCGACGCTTGCTCCTCACGCCGGACCTTCTGCCGCGTGCAGGTGAATCCCGCCCGGAACGAGCCCTACGGCAGCGTGCGCGTGGCGGATTCGGACGGGCCGCCGGGGCGCGGAAGCCAGCCGAAATCGGCGGCCTCCGCTGTGTGCTCGCCGAGCGCGGGGGCGGGGAGGCGCGCACTCGCGGGCGTGCGGGCCAGGCGCACGGGGGACGCCACCGTCCGCACGGCGCCGTAGGTGGCGCCCTGCATCTCCCACACTCCGCCGCGCTCCCGCAGCACGGGGTCGCGCAGGGCCTCGCCCACCGTCTGCACGGGCGCGCAGGGGACGCCGGCCTCCTCCATGTCCGCCAGCCATGAGGCGGAATCGCGGACCGCGAACCGCGCCGCGAGCAGGGGGACGAGCACGTCGCGGTGCTCCACACGGCCCGGGTTGGTGGCGAAGCGCTCGTCGTCGCGCAGGTCATCCGCCCCGAGCACGCCGCAGAGCCGCCGCCACTGCGCATCGTTGCCCACCGCGACGGCGACCGGGCGGTCCGCGGCGTCAAAGGTCTGGTACGGAACGATGGTGGCGTGCGCGTTCCCCCAGCGCCGCGGTTCCTTTTCCGTCACCAGCGCGGCCTGCGCCACGTTCACCAGCCCCGCCATCGCCGAGTCGAACAGCGCGACTTCCACCCGCTGCCCGCGCCCGGAAATCTCCCGTTCGCGCAGCGCGGCAAGGATGCCGATCGCCGCGTTCTGCCCCGTGAGCACGTCCACCAGCGCGATGCCGGCCTTGGTGGGCGCGCCCTCCGGGTCGCCGGTGATGGACATCCATCCCGAGCGCGCCTGCACGGCAAAGTCGTAGCCCGGCCGCCCCGCCTCCGGCCCATCCGACCCGTATCCCGTGATGGAGCAGAAGACGAGGCCGGGATTGTCCGCCGCGAGCGCGTCGTATCCCAGTCCCCAGCCGTCCATCATCCCCGGCGCGTAGTTCTCCACCAGCACGTCGGCGTCGCGCGCGAGCCTGCGGACCAGCGCGCGCCCGTCCTCCGACTTGAGGTCCACCGCGGCCGAGCGCTTGTTGCGGTTGACGCACAGGTAGTAGGCGGACTCGCGCCCCTCCGCGCCGGCGGACCAGGGCGGGCCCCAGGTGCGGGTGTCGTCGCCGGTGCCGGGGCGCTCGATCTTGAGCACGTCCGCGCCCAGGTCGCCGAGCGTCATGGTGCAGAGCGGGCCGGCGAGCACCCGGCTCAGGTCCAGCACGCGGATGCCGGCGAGCGGGCCGCGCGCGTCAGGATGGAACGGCATGGGATTCTGCGGATGGATCACGGACCGGGAGCGCGCAGAGTACGGGCGGGAGCCTCCGGGCGATAGTCCGCCTGCACCGGCCGGCGGTCCTCGTCCGGAGGCGGCCAGCGAAGATTTACGGATTTTACGTCCGATTCAGATTGACATGATCGCCGGATCACGTGAGATTCCCTGCGCGCCGGCCCACGTCACCGCCGGCGCAATCCACGTGTTTACTCCGCATTCGAAAGGGCCCTTCCCATGAAGCTCGACGTTCAGGACCTCAAGGTGGAAAGCTTTGGCGTGTCGTCGTCGGTCGGCACCGACTTCTTCGGCACGGATTCGGACGACTGCGTGATCGCGCCCACCCAGCCGTCGACCTGCCAGAAGGGCACCGGCCACCAGATCTGCGCCGGCTGCTACTGACAGCCCGGTTGCGGGATCGAAGAACGGGAAGAAGAGGAGAACAAGCCGCCGGGCCTGTTCTCCTCTTCTGCATTTCTCACCCGCGTTTCTGCGTGATGCCGTTCCCCCGCCATTCCCCCGCGTTCCCCTGCCACCCCGCGTCGTCCGCGTGAACCCCGGCACGATCCCCCACGCGCGAAAACCGGTCGGTCCGCGCCCGCTGAGCCCCGAAAACCGGCCGGACTTCGCGCATCGCGCCCGCGTGACGTAAGTTGTGCACCCCGCACGCCGCAGGAATGCGTCGCGGGCAGGAACCTTGCGAATGCGGGCGCGCGATTCGGTTGACGCTGCGCGTCGGTGTGACCCACCCAGACGGACGGAACGACGTACATGGCTTCATTCAACGACCTCGGGCTTCGCGAGCCGCTCCTTGCGGCGCTGGAAGATGCCGGGATCGAGCGGCCCACCGCCCTGCAGCAGGCCGCCATTCCGGTGCTTCGACGCGAAGGCAACCTCGTGGCGCGCGCCGGCAGCGGCTCGGGCAAGACGCTGGCGTACGGGTTGGGCGTGCTGGACCGCCTGGCCCCGCGCGAAACCGGCGAGGACGACGCGGACGATGCCGCCGGCGGCACCCGCCTGCTCATCCTCAGCGCCACCCCCGAGGCGGCGGACCGCGCGGCGCTGGAACTGGTGCCCTTTGCACAGGCCGGCGGCTTGACGGTCAGTGCGTCCGGTGGCGGATGGGGAACGCCCGCGGGGCAGGCGGACGTGCTCGCCGCGACGCCCGCCGAGGTCATGGAAGCCGTGCGCTCCAGCGACGTCAAGCTGGAGAGCGTGGAGGCGGTGGTGATCGACGGCGCCGCCGAGATCCACGCGCTGGGGGGATGGGAGATGCTGGAAACGCTGTTCGATCACCTGCCGCGCGACGCGCAGCGGGTCATCGTCACGGCGGAGGTCATTGAGCCGGTGGAAGACCTGGCCGGCCGCCGCGTCAAGCGCGCCATCCGCTATCCCGCCGAGGCCGCCGTCCCCGACGCCACGCCCGCCGAGGCGCCCACCTCCACGGTGGGCTACGTCCCCGTGGCGGACCGGGACAAGGTGGACACCGTGGCGCGCCTGCTGGGCGGCAACGGCCGCGGCGAGGGCGACGTGACGGTGCTGTACTGCCGCACGGACGAACGCGCGGCGCAGGTGGCCGAGGCGCTTTCCCTGCGCGGGTTCCTGGTGGGCGACGCGGACGATCCGGACACGGAAGTGGCCGTCATCGGCTCCGCGCCGGACGACGAGGACGAGGCGGAGACGCCCGCCGGGCAGGTGATCAGCTTCGACGTGCCCGCCGACGAGGAGACGCTCCGCGGCCGCCACGGCGGCGAGGACCCGGGATTCATCCTGGTGGAGCCGCGCGAACTGGGCCACCTGCGGCAGATCGCCAGGCGCGCGGGCTTTCACGCGCAGCCGGCCGGCATCGCGGGCGAGGAGCCAGTGTCGCGGTCCGCGGACCTGCGCGCCTTCCGGGGCGAGCTTCGCCGCGCCATCCGCGAGGAGGACCTGTCCGCGCAGATGCTGATCCTGGAGCCGCTGTTCGACGACTTCACCCCGGCGGAGGTGGCCGCGGCGGCGTCGGCGCTGCTGCGCCGCCGTCCCGCGGCCGTGGCCGCCTCGGCGGACGCCATGCCCGCGGCGGCGCAGGCGGCCCGCGCGGCGCGCCCGCAGGCCCGTCCCGCGGCGGGGCAGACCGACGCGGGGCCGGCGCCTTCCGCCTTTACCCGGCTGTTCATCAGCCTGGGCGAGCGTGACGGGGTGCGGGCGAGCGACCTCATGGGCGCCATCGCGGGCGAGGCCGACATCCCGGGCAGCCACATCGGCAAGATCGACATCCGCGACACCTTCAGCATCGTGGAGGTGCCGGCGGACGTGGCGGAGCGCGTGATCAGCGCCCTGAACGGAACGACGATGAAGAGCCGCAGCCTGCGCGTGGACTACGACCGGCAGCGCAAGGCTCCCGCGGGCGCACGCGACGGCGGGCCCATGCGCCGCACGCAGCGCCCCGGCCCCCGCGAAGGCGGACCGCGCGGCGGCGACGACCGTCCTCCGCGCCGCGACGACCGCGGCCCGCGCGGCGGCGGCGATGACCGGCCCCGCGGTGGCCCCGGCGGCGGTGGCGGTGGATACGGAGGACCGCGCGGTGGTGGCGGTGGTGGCGGCGCGCCCCGCGGGGGTGGCGGCGCCCCGTCGCGCGGTGGCGGATTCCGCCGCCCGCGGGAGGACTAAGAAAACAGCAGTGCCAAGTGCCAAGTGCCAAGTGCCAAGTGAAGGATTCGGTTGGGCATAAAGCACTGGCCTGAGCACCTGACGAAAGAAGAGCGGCGCGCAATCCGATTGCGCGCCGCTCTTCTTTCGTCCAGCCGACCCCGCGGCCTCCACCTGCGCACCCGATCCTGGGCACTGGGGACTGGGCACCGGGCACTTTCTTTACCTCCATTGCGCTCCGCCCTTTGCGTCCACTACACTGCGGCGCGAAATCAGCCCTCATCCGCGCCTTCGGCCAGCAGGCGGCGGATTTCGGCGTCCAGCAGGGCGGGCGTGGGGCTCACCCCCAGTTCGGCGAGGGCCTCGGCGGCGCGCAGGCGCAGCGCGGGGTTCGCATCGTTCAGCACGGCGGATTCAAAGGCGCGCGGCGGACGGCGCTCGGGCGGAGGCGGGCGGCGCAGCTCCACGCGAAAGCTTCCGCCCTGGCTGGCTGCTTCCCATTTGCTCACCAGCCGCCCCTTGAGCGCGGTGAGCAGGTCTTCTACCTCGTTGCGCACCACGGGAATGCCGCGCGAGTGCAGCCCGCGGCCGGTGACCACCATCACCGTCCGGACGTTGCGCGCCTGCTGGTCGCGAAGCCACCGCTCCGTGCGCGTGCGCGCCTCCTCGCCCGTCATGCCGTGCAGGTCCAGTTCGGGGTGCACGCGCCCCCACGCCTCGCGCGAAACGCCGGGCGAGGGTGGTTCAGGGGATCGGGGGCGCTTCTTCCGGGCCATGCGCAAGGGAGTGGTGGGCGGAATCGCGTGCGTCGCGCCAACATGCACGATGCCCGCCGCGTCCCGCGACGACGGGGAGCTCAGGTGGTTGGAGCTGCGGTTTCCTAATCCTCAGGCCGGGCTTTCGAGTCTGGAGAACGGTCCGGAGCACGGCCGTCTGCCGCCGGCACCGGATTCGAGGCCGCGCCGGCCCCAGGTGTGGCCTCTCTCCCACATCTATTCGGAGAGGAGCGAGCCGGGTGAGGGCCACGGCGTGGACCACGCACGCGGATCGTGCATCTTCACCGCGTCTCACTCACCCGTGGCGGGAAACACGAAAGCCACGGCGCGGGGCCGTGGCTTTCGCGAAAACTACCGGCGAACCCGCCGCCGTCCGTCCGTGGTTCAGGACGCGCCGAGCATGTCCTTGAGGCGCTTGCCGATCTTGAACGCCGCGCTGGTGCTGGCGGCGATGTCGATCTCCTTGCCGGTCCGCGGGTTGCGGCCCTTGCGCGCTTCGCGCTTCTTGGTCTCGAAGCTGCCGAACCCCGTGATCTGAACCTTGTCCCCGTTCCGCAGCGCCTCCGAAATGATGCCGCCCTCGACACCGAACAGCGCGTCGACGGCCTTGGTGGCTTCCGAGCGGCTCAGGTCGGCACGGGAGGTAAGCTGCTGAATGAGATCAGACTTGTTCACGAAGGAGCTCCTGTCGAAGTGGGGTGTGAATTGGCACAACAACCAAACGGCGGCGCCGTTCGCACCGTAGAGTAGGCGCACCCTCCGCACACGTCAAGAGAGTTGCCGTGCACGAAACCTCAGTAGCTACGCCAATTCCCGCCCACGAGCGGCACGTTCGCGAGCTGCGCGCCGCCCGCGAGATCGCCCACGCCTTCCTCACGGCGCGCTCTCCCGAAGACGTGTATCGGCTTGCGCTGGAACGCGTTGCGCCGGTCGTGGGCGCGGCGTTCGGATGCGTGTACCTGCGCGAGAGCGACGACGTTCTGCGGCTGGTGGCGGCGTGGAACTGGCCCACGGAGTTTCGCCCGTTCCTGGGCCAGATGCGCGTGCGCGTGGGCCTGGGCCCTACGGGGATCGCCGTGGCCGAGCACCGCTTCGTGGAGGTGTACGACGTCTTTGGCGACACCGCGCTGGCCGACTGGTGGGACGCCGCCCGCGAACTGGGCTTTGCATCCACCGTGGCGCTCCCCGTGGTGCTGGCCGGCCGGCCGGAGGGCGCGCTCACCTTCTACTTCCGCCAGACGGAGCAGCTGGACGAGGGCGACCGCGCGCTCCTGCGCCTGGTGGCCGACCAGCTGAGCGCCACGGCCGAGAAGGCGCACCTGATCGAGGACCTGCAGCGCGCCAACCTGCGGCTGCGCGAGCAGAACGTGGAGCTGGAAGCCCGCTTTCGCGAGGCAGAGGAGGCGCGGCGGCTCAAGAACGAGTTCCTTGCGAACGTCTCGCACGAGCTGCGCACCCCGCTTACGGCCATTCTGGGCTTCACCTACCTGCTCCGCGAGCAGCACGCGGGGCCGCTCACGGAAGATCAGGCGGCGAGCGTGGAAAAGGTGGAGGCGGCTGCCATGGCGCTCATGCACCTGATCGACGACCTGCTCAGCATGGCCAACCTGCAGCTGGGCCGGCTGGACGTAAAGCCGGAAACGTGCGACGCCGTGGCCCTGGCGCGCGCGGCCATGTCGGGGCTGGCGCCGCCCGCGCCCGAGGTGGAGGTGCGCACCCTGGCGCCCGACGCGGCGGTGCCCGTGCGAACCGATCCCAGCCAGGTGGTGCGCATTCTCCGCAACCTGGTGGGGAACGCCTACAAGTTCACCCCCAGCGGCCGCGTCACCGTCCGCGTCCGCGTGAGCAGCGGGTCCCCGTGGACGCCCGAGGCGCGCGCCGGCGGCGATGCGCGGCACGCCGTGGTGTGGGAGGTGGAGGATACGGGGATCGGCATCGACGAAGCCGACCAGGAGGCCATCTTTGAGCCCTTCCGGCAGGTGGATGGATCCGCGACGCGGCGGTACGGCGGCACGGGGATGGGGCTCAGCCTTTCCCGCCAGCTCGCGCGCAGGCTGGGCGGCGACATCAGCGTGCGCTCCCGGCCCGGCGTGGGGTCCACCTTCGTGCTCGCGCTCCCCGCCGGCTTTGCCCCCGTGCTCATGGCGTGACGGATCGTCCGCATCCGCGACGGCCGATGGGGACGGCGCGGCCATTGCCGAGCGCCGCTCACTTCGCCAGCATGCCGCCTTCGCACTCCGCCCCCGTGCTGGTGACCCGGTGAACGGCTTCGCTTCCGTCGTCTTCGACTGCGATTCCACCCTCGTGCGCATCGAGGGGATCGATGAACTCGCGGGCCCGTTCCGCGAGCAGATCTCCGCGCTCACCGACGCCGCCATGCGCGGCGAGGTGCCGCTGCAGGAGGTGTACGGCCGCCGCCTGGCGCTCATCCGCCCCACGCGCGCGCAGGTGGATGCGGTGGGGCGCCAGTACGTGCAGACGCTCGTGCCCGATGCGCGCGAAGTCGTCGCCGCGCTCCTGTGGCTGCAGAAGGATGTTCGCATCCTTTCCGGCGGCGTGCGTCCGGCCGTTGAGGCGGTCGCGGCGGAGCTTGGGGTTCGGCTGGATCACGTCGGCGCGGTCGGCCTGCGGTTCGGCGCGTCGGGCGAGTACGAG
>NZ_DASVTX010000326.1:0-3114 GCF_036387355.1 Longimicrobium sp. | reverse complement strand
CCTTTCCCGTTCCATCGCCGTATGCAGCAGGGACGGCACTGATCGACGACGGCAACCGACGGGCGCGGTGTCCATCGAGCGCCTGCCAGGACCGCTTGATGCGCGGTTATGTTTGCCTGCGCGCTGCCACACTCCCCATCTGAACGGGAATCTGCTCGATGAACCACAGGATGCGTCCGCGTCCGGCGTCTCTGGACGACAGGCTGCACTCGGGGCCGGGAAACGCGGTCGCAGCGCAGATCCACTCGTCGCCCATGCTGAGCGTGGTGCGGTCGATGAGCGGACGCGGCTGGGCGGCGCTGGGGCTCATCGCGGCGGCCGGAGCCATGATCGGCGGCGCGCTGGGCAGCGGGTGGACGGCGGGAGCCGGCTTTCGCGCCGGGGTCATGGTGGCGGCGGTGGTGATCACGGGGCGCGCCATGTGGCGGTGGGTGCGCACCCCGGGACGCCGCGCCCGCGCGGGAGACAGCCTGCGCAGCCGGGTAGCTTCGTTCGGCGGCGGCGCCTACGGTGTGGTGGGGCTCGGCTTCTGGTGCCTGCTGGAGGCGCAGTCGCTGGGAGAGACGGTTCAGCGCGCCACCGGGGTGCAGGACCTGGTGCGGACCGGATTTCTGTCGTGGTTCTGGGGGTTCAGCGTGGATTCCATCATGAACGCGGTGTGGGCGTCCATCTGGCCCGTGTATCTGCTGAGCCACTACGGCCTCGTTGCCGCCGGCGTGGCGTACGGGATGGTGGTGATGGCGGACCGGATGCGCGAACGGTACTGGTCGTCTGCCCCGGACCAGGTGACCGCGGGAACCTGACCGGCGGGGCGGGTGCGGAAACGCACCCGCCCTTCCTGGTTCTTCACCCATCGCGTGCAGGCGCGGCAGGTCATGCGGGCAAGTGGGCACGTGCTTCATCGCTCCCGCACGGCGGGGGCGAAGCCGAGTGGCCGCCTGAGAGACGAGGTGTGGCAGGAGGGCATCCGAATTTTTTTGCGAGAGTCACACATTTCGCCGGAGCGTCTCCTGGGCCAGCGGATCGCACGACCTGCCGCGCGATCCCGTGAACTCAGGGCCGCACCACAGGCGAAGGGAAAGCTCCATTGCGGCGGACGCAACGGCCCTCCCGGGGATCGAGGGGGACGCACGCTTCTGGAAAGCGCGCGCAGGTGGAGGCGGCGGCTGGCCGAAGCGCGTACACGAGCAGGAATCGCGCGTGCAGATTTTGCGGTCGGCACGATCGAGATCGTTTACGGCGGCACTGTGCGAGCCTCGCCCGACGGATCCCGCGATGCTGCCGTTCCAGCCATCTGCAAGGAGACTTCCTCGGCCCGTGAAACCGCCACCGCGCGCTGCGGCACGCAACTTACCTGACCGCACCGCGGGCCGTACCACTCTACACACCATTTCCGTCATCCACCGGACCCGTGAAGGCCTTCGCCGCGCTCTACGCCGAGCTGGACGAGACTACGAAGACGGGCGAGAAGGTGGACGCGCTCGCCCGCTACTTCGCGTCGGCCGACCCCGCGGACGGGGCGTGGGCGGTCCACTTTCTGAGCGGGCGCCGGCCCAAGCGGCTGATCGGCGCGCGCAAGCTGGCGGCGTGGGCCATGGAGGCGGCGGACGTGCCGGAGTGGCTGTTCGCGGAGTGCTACGAGTCCGTGGGCGACCTGGCGGAAACCATCAGCCTGCTGCTTCCCGCCAGCGGTGCATCCAGCGACCTTCCGCTGCGGCACTGGGTGGAGGAACGCCTGCTCCCCCTGCGCGGCGAGGACGAGGAGTCGCAGCGGCGCGTGGTGGAGCAGGCGTGGCGGCAGATGGATGGCGCACAAGCCTACGTGTGGAACAAGCTGATCACCGGCAGCTTTCGGGTGGGCGTGTCGCAGAGCCTGGTGGTGCGCGCGCTCTCCCGGCTGGGCGGGGTGGAGGAGGCCGCCGTGGCGCACCGGATGATGGGCGCATGGGATCCCACGCCGGAGTTCTACCTGCGCCTGTTGCACGCCGACACGCGGGACGCCGACCTCAGCCGCCCGTACCCGTTCTTTCTGGCCTACGCGCTGGAGGGCGAGCCCGAGGCGCTGGGCGACCCGGCGGAATGGCAGGCGGAGTGGAAGTGGGACGGCATTCGCGCGCAGGTCATTCGCCGCGCGGGAGCCACCTTCATCTGGTCGCGCGGCGAGGAGCTGATCACGGAGCGCTTTCCCGAACTGGCGCAGGCCGCCGCGCTGCTGCCGGACGGCACGGTGCTGGACGGCGAGATCATGCCGTGGCGCGACGGGCCGCTCCCGTTCGCGCAGCTGCAGCGGCGCATCGGGCGCAAGGTGCTGGGCACCAAGATTCTGGCCGAAGTCCCCGTGGTCCTGCTTACGTACGACCTGCTGGAGGCCGGCGGCGCGGACATCCGCGAACGGCCGCTCTCTGACCGGCGCGCGCGGCTGGAGGAGCTCATCCGAGCGACGCCCTCCGCCGGGCGCTTTCTGCTTTCCCCCATCGCCCAGACAGGCTCGTGGGATGACGTGCTGCGCGCCTACGCCGACGCGCGCGGCCGCGCCGCTGAGGGGCTGATGCTGAAGCGGCTGGACGCGCCCTACGGTGTCGGGAGACGAAAGGGCGGATGGTGGAAGTGGAAGGTGGAGCCGTTCACGCTGGACGCCGTCCTGATTTACGCGCAGCGGGGCCACGGCCGGCGCGCCTCGCTGTATTCCGACTACACGTTCGGCGTGTGGAAGGAGGGTGAGCTGGTGCCGTTCGCCAAGGCGTACTCCGGGCTGACGGACGAGGAGATCCGCAAGGTGGACAGCTTTGTGCGCCGCAACACCACGCAGCGGTTCGGCCCGGTGCGCACAGTGAAGCCGGAGCTGGTGTTCGAGCTTGCGTTCGAGGGGATCCAGCGCTCGCCACGCCACAAGAGCGGCGTTGCAGTCCGCTTTCCCCGCATGCTGCGCTGGCGCACGGACAAGCGGCCCGAAGACGCGGATTCGCTGGAGACGATCTGGGCGATGCTCGAGGAGCGGGGGAACAGCAGGAACGGCAGGGAATAGGGAATGGGGAATAGGGAATGGGGAATAGGTACGGCGGCTTCGGGGGAGAAGCTTTTCCCGCACGCCCCCTCTGCGTGAGGGCGGCGGGC
>NZ_DASVTX010000325.1:0-21505 GCF_036387355.1 Longimicrobium sp. | reverse complement strand
GCTCGCCTACAGGCTGGCTGTGCTTGAGGACCGGCTAATCCCGGAAGACGGAGACTTCACCTCTGATGTTCCCCTGTATGAATCGGGGCGCGAGGCGGCTGACGCAGGCTTGAAAGAGATCGCCGAACCAACACTCGCCGCGCGGCGCGCGATTCAAAAGGTCAGCCGAACACGGGCCGTCAAAGCGGGACGGGGCGCGCGTTGACCAGACGGGTCCAGCAAACTCAGGCCCGAGTCAGACACCGCTCGCCGTTGGTTTCGGACGTGGCAGTTGATTCAGGTGCAGTCACAACGGCGCTGGCTGCTCGCAATAGCGATTACGAGGTGCCGGAAGCACGGGAAGAAACATCCCGGATACACTGCGTTGCTCTACGGCCTCGCGCCGATTTACTACGGCGTTCTGATCGAAAGTGCCGTAAAAAATGATTTCACCGGCGATTTATCGTACAAATTCGACCGCTCGTCTGAGCATCGGGGCGAGCGCGGGCAACGCGTGAATGTGGATGCATAGCCGGGTCCGGGCCCTGTAGCCGCGGGGCTCAACATGCTGGCTGGACGCCGAATGCATCCCGGGGAGCCCGGACTGACACTGACCGGGCAGAGGTTTGGCACGTCAGCAGAAGCGAGCCTGGAGGGAACGGGCTCCCATGGACGGACCCGCCGACCTGATCGGGCGGCCATTCCTTATCGTTGCGCGCAGGCTGGCGCGATGCAGCTCGGCCTGGACGACCGCGCCCGACGCCTCACTCACCCTTCTTCTTCGGCCGGCTCAGCCCCCTGGCGTACTTCCGGAAGCCGTCCACCACGTCGTCAGCACCGGCCAGAATGTTTCCGACCAGCACTTCCGCATCTGTCGGGAGTGATCGCTCGAGAAGAGCCAGCGCACGCATGATCACGGCCACACGGCCATTCTCCGGGGTCGGTGCTTGGCGCTTCGCTGACGTTCCATGCGGCGCGCGCAAGTAGCTCCGGCCTGCATCCGTGACCGTGACGTACCGGTCTCTTCGTGCGATCAGTCCTCGCGACGCGAGCGCGCCCACAACACGACCGTCGAGTTCGTCCGCACAGACATTCCGGCCCCGACGTGCAACCGTCCGGAGCAGGTCCTCTTGCTTTCCGTTCAGCCGCACCCCGAACGAGCGGCCCGCGTTAGTTTTTCCTTGCTGATCAATAAGCACCCGGCCCTGGTCGCTGGCGAGGATACGAGACCCGCGAGTGAGAGCGTACCCTGCCGCGAGGAGAGGTCGCAGTGTGCGACCGTCAACGTCGACAGACTCCATGCCCCCGCAACGTACGAGTTCAGCCAGGAGTTCCTGCTGATGGCGCTTCAGGTGCCGCATAAGTCCGACTTCGGTTTGGATGGGACGATCCTATACCCCCTCGCCAAGCACAATCGACCCCGATCAGGGCTAGACACGGCTTCCGTCATATCATGAGATCTTACCACCACCACAAGGACGAGTTGGCTTGTCACTTGGCGGCGGCGAAACACGGCGACGACGGAGCCGTCGAAGCCATTGTAGCTTTGCTCTATGAGCCCGTACGGAGATACTTGGCGGTACACGTGCCTTTTTCACGTAGGGGTTCGGCCGAGCGGTTGACCGAACGAACCTTGGCGCACTTGGTGTTCAGTGGAATCCTGACCTCGGTGAGCAGCCGACAGCAGTTGATGACTGTGACCCTGTCAACCGCAAGGTTGAGCTTGGTAGCTGAAATCCAGCGGCTGGGCGCGCACAGTGACCCTGATTGAAACAGAGCTTGGTCAGCAGAACAGAACTGACCGAGAACCTCACCCAAGCCGGCGAGGTCAGCCCTATTGTTGAGTAACTGAGACTGGTTTGCTGGGCACCCCCCCCGAACTCCAAGTCATCCCCCGCCATCAACACCGAAGTGTACCACGGTTGAATACAGCCTGCAAACGTGACAGGCACAGAACACAACCTGGGGCGCTGGGCTGATCATTGAAGAACATTGACAAGACCTGACCCGTGGCTTCACTATGCGCCAATTCTTCTACGTGTGAGACAGAAGGATGCATCCGTCTGAAGCGCACTGCCGCTTCCCAGAGTCGCCGGAACGTATGCTGTTCACTTCTCGCTGCTCCACAACTTACTATGGCAAACGCTTCCTTCGGTCCACCATACCGCAAACTGCGGGGCTACGCCTTCGACCCCAGTTTCTCAACGAAGCTGGAAACCGCCGTGCTGAACGAGGTGGTCTTCAAGGTCCGCTGGGAGGAAGATCTGGGTGTAGGGCCCGTAGGTGAGTACCTGGAAGTGGTCGACTTCGACCCAGCTAGCGGCTGTTTCTACGCCCCAGTGGATCTCAACAGCCCGGGCCTCCTGGCACAGGACGGTCTCTCACCTTCGGAAGGGAACCCTCAGTTCCACCAGCAGATGGTCTATGCGGTCGCGATGATTACCATCGCGAACTTCGAACGTGCCCTGGGCCGGAAAGCTCTGTGGTCGCCGCGCGTAATTCGTCCCGGTTGGACGACAGAAGACAGCATCGCGCCCGCGGAGACCGAAGCCGCCCCACAGACGGATGCGAAGGACGGCAAGAAGTCTCCAGCAGGTAAAGCCGCGGCAGCAGCCCGGACGTATCAGTTCTTCCGGCCGGCAACAAGCATGGACGGGTGCATCAAGTGCAATGCGCAGTCTGGCTGGGGTTACGAGTACGTGCCGCGGCTCCGGCTCTACCCGCATGCGATGCGGCAGGCTAACGCCTACTACAGCCCACAGAAGAAAGCGTTGCTCTTCGGCTACTTCCCCGCGTCGGAGAACGCGCCCGGGAGTCACTATCCAGGCGGGATCGTTTTCACCGCACTGTCACACGACGTAGTCGCGCACGAGGTCACACACGCGTTGCTCGACGGCATGCATCGCCGCTTCGTTGAAGACACCCACCCCGACGGTCTCGCGTTCCATGAAGCGTTCGCTGACATCGTCGCCCTCTTCCAGCACTTCACCTTTCCAGAAGTGCTGCGTCAGCAGATTGGCCGTACGCGCGGCGACTTGGCCAGCCAGAGCTTGCTTGGCCAACTCGCGCATCAGTTTGGGCAGGCGATCGGCAGTCATGGAGCGCTTCGCGATGCTCTCGGCCAAGTAGACTCCGAGACCGGTCGCTGGGAGCCACAGCGACCGAATCCGGATGACTACCTGAATGTGCGGGAGCCCCATGCCCGGGGTGCGATCCTGGTGGCTGCCGTCTTCGATGCCTTCCTCTCAATATACGGGTCCCGGGTCTCGGATCTGTTCAGGATCGCCACGGGTGGGACGGGAGTGCTGGGGTCTGGCTCACTTCACCCCGATCTGGTGAACCGTCTCGCGTCCGAGGCCGCGAAAGCCGCGCGGCACGTGCTCAACATGTGCATCCGCGCCTTGGACTACTGCCCACCCGTAGACATCACGTTCGGCGACTACCTGCGAGCACTGGTGACTGCCGACTACGAACTGGTGCGCGACGATGACCGCGGCTACAGGCTGGCGTTTATCGAGGCGTTCCGGCGTCGGGGTATCTACCCCCGCGACCTGCGCACACTGTCTGAAGATACACTCCGCTGGAGTGCCCAGGCGGAAGAGGTAAAATGCGATCTGGAGCCACTGTGTGAAGTGTTGCGCGACTTCGTACAGAGAAATACCTACATCACAGCGGAAAACCAGGAGCCCGATTGGTGGGCAGGCATGGGTGGGAACCAATCACCGGCTTGGAGCACCCTCTCTGAGCGTGAACGGATCTTCTGGACGATGGAGCACTACGGCATGCTCCTCAATCGGCGCATCAACGCAAAACTATACGCAGGTGAGCGGGAAGCATTCGCACGACTCACAGGTCTGTTCCTCTCGACGCGGAATCCCCCTCAGGGCCTGCGCCCCGGTGCGCGCGGCCCCCGCTTCGAGGTGCACTCCATCCGCCCGGCCGTGCGCGTTGGCCCGGACGGCGATCTGCTCTCCGAAGTCATCATTTGCATCACGCAAAGCCGGAAGGTGCCACTCGACCCAGAGGCACAGCCATCCTCGGCGTGGTACGAGTCCACAAGCGACATGGACGGCAATTCGGAGATCCCCGGGTTTACGTTCCGCGGCGGCTGCACCCTTATCCTGGACCTGGAATCACAGCAACTGCGTTACGCCGTCGTCAAACGCATCGACAGCGAGAATCGCCTCCGCCGCCAGCGGACGTACCGGTCCGGGGGCGAGTCGCCCGGCCTGCGCATGACCTACTTCGGGAGCGTGCAGGACGATATCGAGCCGTTTGCCCTCCTTCACGCAACGCACCAAGCGGAGCCTTGAGCAATGACTAGAGCGATGGACGGAGTGCGGGTACGCATGTACCGGCAGGGGCTGGGCGATTGTTTCCTGCTGTCGTTTCCTGCCGAAGGTGGCGGCACGTTCTCCGTCCTGATCGATTGCGGCGTGCTTCTCGGAACTGAGGATGCGCCGCAAAAGATGCAGAGGGTGGCACGCAGCATTGCCCTTGAAACGGGTGGCTCGGCAGACGGCAAAACGAAGGGCCGCATAGACGTTCTAGTTGGGACGCACCAGCACTGGGATCACCTCTCAGGCTTCGTGCAGGCGCGGAAAGAATTCGATGAACTCGTCGAAGTCGGCGAGGTCTGGCTGGCGTGGACGGAGAATCCCGGCCACCCCTTGGCGAGTGAGCTACGCCGGGACCGCAGCCGGAAGATAGCACACCTGCGCTCGGCCGCGATCCGCATGCGAGGCATCCACGGCATGGGGGACACAGCGACGACAATCGACACACTCCTTGGCTTTTTCGGGGCCCAAGGGGGTGACGGTACCACAGAGGACGCCCTGAGTGCGCTATCCACGCGAAGCGATGCGCGAGTGATCTATCGGCGGCCGGGTGAACCCGTCTTTGCGTTGCCAGGTACGAACGATGTGCGTGTGTACGTGCTGGGCCCGCCGGAAGACCGCGTGATGATCAAGAAGAGCGACCCGACGAGGCGCGGTCGCGAGGTCTACGATCTTCAGCCCGCTCTCTCGTTGACGGACACGTTCTTCGCAGCAGTTGCATTGGGAACGGAATCCCAAGCGGCTGGCGTCCAACTCGATCCCGAGGCCGCTGAGCTCGCCTTCCCGTTCGACCGCAAGTACCGCCTGGATCCAAAGGCGGCACATTCCTACGCCGTCCCTAGCGCAGACGGGGTTCCGTTTTTCTTCTTCCAAGACAGGTACGGATTTGACCCGGTGCCGCAGGCAAACCCGTCAACAGGTGAGGAACAGCCTACACCAGAGATCCCTATACAGGCCGACCGAGTACGGCGACCCGGCTGGCGGCGGATCGACGGTGACTGGCTGGGCGCAGCGGCGGATCTGGCTCTCGCGCTCGACAGCGACACAAACAACACCTCACTCGCGCTCGCGTTCGAACTGGGTGAGGGCGGCCCCGTGCTTCTGTTCCCAGCGGATGCCCAAGTCGGCAACTGGCTTTCATGGTCTTCGCTCGCCTGGCCTGTAAGGCCGAGCGAACCTGACGGCGGCGGGAAGGTCACCATCGACGATCTGCTCGAGCGCACTGTCCTGTACAAAGTCGGGCACCATGCCAGCCACAACGCCACAATGCGCGCACAGGGACTGGAGAAGATGAACAGCCCCAATCTGGTGGCGCTGATCCCTGTCGATGAGGGGATGGCGAAAAAGCGGAAGTGGAAAATGCCTTTCTGTTCGCTATACGAGCGTCTCAAGGAGCGAACCCGCGGCCGAATCCTTCGTGCAGATCACGGACGGCTGCCGTTCAACGAAGCGGCGAAGTACGGACTCAGCCAAGAGCAACACAATCAGTGGGAGCGCCGAACGCCGGGGGATGACCTCTGGATCGACTGTTACCTCGATAGCTAAGCCAGCCACAATCTCAATCGTCCACAGGAGACAATCATGAGTGAGTTTGCAAACACATCGGCCGAAAGCCGCTCCCCGGCGATGGTTCCGGGCGGCGAACACAAGCCCGAGCCGGGCATCGGTTTATGCCTGTCCGGTGGCGGATATCGTGCGATGCTGTTCCATGCCGGGGTGATCTGGAGATTGAACGAACTGGGTATTCTTCACGAACTAAAGCGTATCTCCAGCGTCTCCGGCGGCTCACTCACCGCGGCGATGCTCGGATTACACTGGCGCTCTTTGAGGTGGCTACAGGTAGAGGGTCGCACAGTAGCGTCCGACCTCACGGAGCAGGTGATCGAACCGATCCAACGACTCGCACGCCACACGGTGGATGGCTGGTCCGTCGGAGGCGGCGCCGTGTTGCCCGGCGTCAGCATCAGCGAACTGGTGGAACGCGCGTACCGCAAGCACCTGTTCGGCGAGGCAACGCTGCAGGATCTGCCGGCGGACGGAGAAGGCCCCCGCTTCGTGATCAACGCGACCAACGTCCAGAGCGGCGTCCTGTGGCGTTTTTCGCGCAAGTTCATGGCCGATTACCGGGTCGGGATGGTTGCGAATCCTGACGTGTCTCTCGCCCTTGCGGTTACCGCGTCGTCGGCCTTCCCGCCCGTGCTCTCTCCCGCTCGCATGGAACTCCCGCCGGGACTGGTCCAGAAAAGCCCCGGGGCCACGGAAGACCTTCACGAGGAGCCGTACACCACGGACATCTACCTGACTGATGGCGGGGTGTACGACAACCTGGGGCTGGAGACAGTCTGGAAGCGGTACGAGACGGTGCTCGTGAGCGATGGTGGCGGGCAGATGGCGCCCGAGGCGCAGCCGCATTCGGACTGGGCGCGCCATGCGCTCCGCGTAAACGGGATCATCGACAACCAGGTGCGCAGCCTCCGCAAGCGGCAGGTAGTGGACTCTCTGGTCGCGGGCGACCGGAAGGGAGCCTATTGGCGGACCCGCGGCGACATCCGCGACTACCCGGCGCCCAAGACGCTGCCGTGCCCGATTGAGCGTACCACCGAGCTTGCCGAGCTGGACACGCGTCTCAAGGCCATGGACCGCGTGACTCAGGAGAGGTTGATCAACTGGGGCTACGCGTTGAGTGACGCCGCCGTACGCGGGTGGGTAAACAAGAATCTTCCTCCGCCAGACGGCTTTCCATTCCCGGCGTCCAAGGTCTGATCTCAGGGAACAGATTGCCCGCTTTGATGCCTTACATGATGAACTCTCATTCAGCCCACGGTGACAATGTGACGGACGTGCAGCTACTGATGACCGCGAGTGAGGTTTGGGAATTCGTCCGGACGCGTGGCGGGACCAATCTGACCCACTACGACCAAGAACTCGAGAACGAAATCCGGAAGGAACTCAACACGCCCGGAGATGAACCCCTCGCTGACCTGCTGGCTGGCGGCACGGTCAGCGTGGAGGACTTTATTTTCGCGTTCTTCCGCTCGGCTCAGCCATTCGTCGACATGATGAGTGACTTGCTCGTGACGTTCCAGCGAGCGGGGGCCACTCAAGGCGATCACAACCTTGAGGTGGAGTTCGACTTCTCCAAGGAACGCCCTGCGCTCAATTTCAATCTGGAGCACTTCCGGCACTGGATCGAGCGCTGGCGGGAAGTCACTCGCCTCCTGCAGACCGAGTTGTGGGGCCACGACACTCTTTGGGCGCTGAACGGAGTACTCCGCGCGGACTTCAACGCGCTCAGTGGGTACCGGGACATCGTCAGTGACGCGTCGGTACGCGACTGGATGGACACGTACATGGCTGGCGTGTGGCCCCCGTCGCTGCCCGCAGCACCCCGGACCGGGTTCGCCGAACTCGATCCCATTCTCGCGCGTGCGTGGAACGTGTGGACCGATGTATTCACGGCGATCAAGGCGCTGGGGCAGGATCATTCCATAGTGATGTCCCGCAGGTTCGATCAAGAGGCACTGACTGGTGGGCGCTTGGCTTCTGACCTGCCGCGAAATACGCTCTGGCTTCTGGAGAGCGATTATTGGCCGGGATCATTTGTCATCGGCGGCTACGCCCATGCAGAACTGATGCGGACGCTTCCCGCAGGTGAGCGGGCGAGCTATGCCGCCGAATTGGCGGGCGAGTTGGCCAGCGTCTTCGAACGCGTCCCAAAGACGACCGTAGCGCACCAGACTCTTCTTCGCGCCCTTGAAGACTTCCTGAGCCTTCCGATGTGGGAGCGGCGCTATGAACTGTACTCGGCGTGGGTTTCAACGTTGATCGTCGGCGCCCTCGAGGATTACGGGGTCCGCGTGCACCATGACAACGGCGTCCTGGTCTATTCATTCTCGGGCACGCACCTGGCCACCTGCGACGACCTCACTCCACACCTGCATGTGATGGCCGAAGTGCGGTCGCCGTTGGAGAATCCCAAAGGGCACGGCCGGACGAACGCGATCCAGCCGGACTATACGCTGCTCACAGATCCGGTCACAGCCGTCCGCTCCGCCGTGCTGGTGGTTGAATGCAAGCAGTACCTTCGCGCAGCACCAAAGAGCTTTGCAGCGGCCCTGGACGACTACGCCCGGGGACGTCCGGGAGCACAGGTCGTCCTGGTGAACTACGGTCCAGCAAGGGCGGAAATCGCCGACCGAGTGGTAGACCCGGAACTCCGGGGGCGGGTACACGTTCTGGGAGGCCTGCGGCCCGGTGCACCGGGCCTTGTGGACGATTTTCGTAAGCTGGTGAGGGAGACCGTTGAGCGCCGGTACCAGTTAGAGGGGGGTCGGCAGAGCGATTCCGTGATACCGGTAGTTGCGGCGCCGTTTGCGGTGACGCTCTCCTGGCGCATTGAGCCGCAGGACCTCGACCTCCGGCTTGACGTGAGTGGATCGTCACTTGATCGGGGGGTCACGTACTGCGAGCGGGGAGCCCGGGACGCGTTTCCCTGGGCTACCTACGCAGAAGACATACAAACAGGCTTCGGTCCCGAGCAGATCGTCGTACACCGGTTGGAGCAGCGCCTGTACCGGTTCTCGGTGCACAAATTCGCGCCGGGTAGCTCAATGCTTGCGGGCTGCGGGGCTGTCGTGACTGTGATCACAGACGACGGAGTCATCGAGCTACAGTGCCCGGAGACGGGTGAGGGTGACTGGTGGGTCTTGTTTACGGTCGATGGACAGACAGGCACGGTGACGATTCCCAACGAGTTGGTGACTGAACTGGCGCCAATCTAGAATTCCATTCGGCTCCCGCCCGTCGCACAAGAAGGCCCCGCGCACTGATCGATACCTGCGCCGTATGACGATACGTCGAACGCGGGGTATTAGTGGTGAGAAGTAGCACTCAGCCACTTCCATTCAGCAAACTGTCTTCAACCTTGAGGCCCCTGAATGCCAGCACCACTTATGCTGTCGTCGCGTATGCCGGCGCCAGGTTGATGGTGATGCGCTTGGGCGGCACGAGGTAGCCGCTGTTCTGCACGGCGGCGATGACGCGCTCGCGGCCTTCCTTGACCGCGCCCTGAGGCAGGCCGACGGTGTTGAACGCGGGCAGTCCGCTGGCCACGTCCGCCTCTACGGTGACCAGGTAGGCATCTATGCCGAGCACTGCGCCGGACAGAACTCGTGCGAGCACGGCGGCTCCGGAGAAGGAGGCGAAAGACGGTCCTGCGGTACGGCCCGAAAGGTATCCGCGCCCCGTTCACTCCGTCAACTTTCAAAAGCCGCCACCAGACGCTTCGGTCCCGAGCTGGCCTTCCGGTGTTGCCCGCCGGCCCTTCTGCGCCACAGGCGTGGCATGGTCTGCCGGGCCGAAACGATGAGGCGGCAGATCGTGTCCCGGCAGAACGCCGTGCGGCGAATTGTCCCTATGAGAGAAGTGCAGAAGCGGATCAGGGCGCAGGCTGCGAGGGGTCGCGCACCCAGTGCAGCAGGCCGGGAGTGAGGTAGCGGATGCGGCCGCCCTGGCGCGTGATCAGCGCGTAACTCACGGCCACACGCTCCGGCGGGAACCAGCGCCTCAGGTGCCCGGCCATGTCCACGATCACCGTGTCGCCGCGCATCCGCGCGTTGTCGCCAAGCGGATGGCTTGCGTAGCTGCGGCCCTGCGCGTCGGGCGAGATGGCCAGCAGTTCAGCATTCGACGGGAGCGGCGTCCCGTGCGACAGGAAAGCGAGCGTATCCCCCGTGCTCCCGCTCGCGAACAGCGGCTCCCACACGGGCAGGTTTCCCGCGCCGCCCAGCACGTACTCCCGAAAGAACGCGGGATCGATGTCGTTCATCACCAGAAAGCGCGGCACGAGCGTGGAGCGGCCGTCCCAGTATCCCGGATCAACCGTGTGCAGGAAGCGGAACCGCCCGCGCACCGCCTCCGCCACCTCCGGCGTGTAGTGTCCAAAGGGAAAGGCGAAATCCGCTGCCGCGGCGGCTGCATCCGTCTGCGCAGCGATGATCTCGCATGAGCGCGCCACCGTTCCCGCCAGTTCGCGGACGGAACTGCCGAGACTGCGGTGCTCAAAGCCGTGCGCCGACACGCGGTGGCCGCCGGCCGCGAGCCGCCGCACCTCGTCCGCCGACAGGTGCCGAGGCCCGCCCTCCGCGATGCGGTTGGGGATGACGAAGAAGATGCCGCGAAAGCCGAAGCGATCCAGGAGGGCCGCCGCGCGCAGGTGGTCGCGCGGCCCGTCGTCAAACGTCAGCACCACGAGCCGGCGCCGATCATCCCCGGGCCGCACCTCTTCCGGAAAGACGGAGCGGAAGCCGTTGTCGCGCAGGAACCCGAGCATCTCTTCGAACGCCGCGTACGTCGACGTCAGATTCCCGCCGCGCGCGCTGAGCGTATCCGCGAACCCGTGCCAGGTGAGCACGGGAATCCCCGTCTCGTCCGCCGACGCACGCAGGGCGTTCATCGGCGCGGGCGCGGCGGGGGAGCGCGGGCCGCCCGCGCACGCGGCGAAAAGGAAAACGAGCGCGATCGCGAAGGCGGTGTGGGCCTGGTTCCGGTTCATCGGCAGATCGGTCACGTGTTGAGAAGGACCGGCCATAGTACGGCACCCCGGCCCGTCCGGGCCACCACCGCCGCCGCATCGCATGTTCCCGCGCAGCGCCGAACCTGATCCCGGGCACTTGATCCTGGGCACTTGAACCTGAACACTTTCTTCCCTCCTCCCCGGACTTCCCTTCCCCTCCCGTTTCCCCTAAACTCCCCGGCTGCAATGGATTCAGCATACGGGGAGAAGCGGGTGGAGATCTTCAAGGAGTTCGGGTTCGAGGCGGCGCACCGTCTGCCCAACCTGCCGCCGGAGCACAAGTGCGCCCGGCTGCACGGGCATTCGTACCGCGTGGAAATCCGCGTGCAGGGGCCGTTGGACCCCGCGCTGGGGTGGGTGATGGACTTCGCCGACCTCAAGGCGGCGTTCCGTCCCCTGTACGACCAGTTGGACCACAACTACCTGAACGACATCGAAGGGCTGGAGAACCCCACGAGCGAAGTTCTCGCCCGGTGGATCTGGTCGCGGCTGCATCCCCGGCTTCCGCTTCTGAGCCGAGTGGTCGTGCGCGAGACCTGCACCTCCGGCTGTTCGTACGGCGGCGAGGACGAGGCGTGATCTGCCATCCGCTTTCCGCCATCGCCGGTCCGCGCGCCGGCGCCGCTCTCCACCCGGGACCCCTCTCGTGATTCAGACCGCCTTTGACGCCAGCCGCGGCTGGGACGCCCTCCGCCGCCTTCGCGAGCAGGCGCCGCTGGTGCACTGCATCACCAACTACGTGGCGATGGACGTGGCGGCAAACGCGCTGCTCGCCATCGGCGCGTCGCCGGCCATGGTGCACGCGCGCGAGGAGGCGGCCGACTTTGCCGCCATCAGCGCCGCGCTCACCATCAACATCGGCACGCTGTCGCCGCCGTGGGTGGAGGGGATGGAACTGGCCATCGCGAGCGCCGCGGCGCGTGGCACCCCGTGGGTGCTGGACCCCGTGGGCGCGGGCGCCACGCCCTACCGCACCGGCGTGGCCGGCGACCTCGCGCGCCGCCGACCCACGGTGATCCGCGGCAACGCGTCGGAGATCATGACGCTGGCGGGCGAGGTGGGCGGCACCAAGGGGGTGGACAGCACGCGAACGCCGGAAGAGGCGCGCGAAGCCGCATCCCAGCTGGCCCGCTCGCTGGGATGCGTGGTCGCCGTCACCGGGGCGGTGGACCACGTGACGGACGGGGTGCGCACGCTCGCCATCCACCACGGCGATCCCATGATGACGCGGGTGACGGCTCTGGGATGCGCGCTCACCGGCGTCACCGGCGCGTTCCTGGCCGTGGAAAGCAATCCGCTTCACGCCACGGCATACGCGCTCGCCTTCTTTGGGCTCGCGGGCGAGATGGCCGCGTCCGGAAGCATCGGGCCGGGCACGCTGCGCGTCCGCCTGCTGGACGCGCTGCACATTCTGGACACGCAGACGGACAAGGAACTCCGCATCGAGCCGGTGCCCTGATTTATTCCCCGCGACGGGACGGCAGCCATGAAAAAGTGGGAGTACCGCATCGTCACCTCCGATGACCTGCAGGCCGGGTTCTTCAACATCGTGGACCGCGATGCGATCGTGAAGCACCTGAACGAGCTGGGCGGGGATGGATGGGAGATGGTGAGCATGGAATTCATCGGCGACACCGCCGCCAGGCTGGACTTTCGCGCGCTGATGAAACGCGAACATCCGGGCCTCTGACGGCCCCATCGACCGTCGGCGAGCACGAGCCGCGCACCGGAGACTTCGGTGCGCGGCTCTTTGCGTTCCCGCGCCTGAAATTGGCCTGGCTGCCTTTTCCCAGAGGGGTCCGAGGTCCCCAGGGATGAATTTCCCGGTTCCCTCTTCGCGGACGAGAGTACGGGTTTTGCGCGCCCCCGCGGCACCCGGGAGCGGAGACAAATGAGCGACGACGAGCGGCTGGACGTGGTGGTGGTCGGGGCGGGCGTGGCGGGGCTGGCGGCGGCGCGCGACCTGTGCGCGGCCGGGCTGCGCGTGCGCGTGCTGGAGGCGCGGGACCGCGTGGGCGGGCGCGTGCACACGTTGCGCGACGGCGTCCATCCGCTGCCGGTGGAACTCGGCGCGTCGTTCGTGGACGTCCCCGGCGAGGCGTGGGACCTCCTGCGCGCGGCGGGCGGAGCGGCGTACCGCAGCACCGGCGGCTTCTGGCGCGTGCACCAGGGCCGCGCCGAGCCCAGCGACTTCGGCGCGGTGGGGGAGGTGATGGCGCGGCTGGACCCGCCGCCGGGAGCGGACGAGACCTTTCGCGACTTCCTGGACCGCCGCTGCCCCGGCATCGACGCCGGCACGCGCGACCTCGCGGTGCGCTACGTGGAAGGCTTTCACGCCGCGCCCATCGACCGTGTGGGCGTGCAGTGGCTCGCGCTGGCGGAGCAGGACGAGGCGGGCGGCGGCGGCGAGGTGCGCTACCAGCCCCTCGGCGGGTTCGGCCTGGTGGCCGACGCGCTGCGGGTGGGGCTGGACGAGCGCGGCGCCATCCGCCTGAACACCGTCGTTCACCGCATCGAGTGGGCACCCGGCGAGGTGACGGTGCACGCCCGGTCCGTGGCGGGAACGGAAATGCCGCCGCTCCGCGCCCGCGCCGTCCTCGTCACCGTTCCTCTCGGCGTGCTGCAGGCCTCCGCGGACCAGCCGGGCGCGCTGGCCTTCTCCCCCGAGCCGGAGGAAACGCTGCGCGCGGCGAGGGCCCTGGGCGTGGCCCACGTCGTCAAGATCACCTTCCGCTTCCGCTCGTTCCTGTGGGATGGGCTGAACGGCGTCGGCGAGGCGGACGAAGTGAAGTTCCTGCAGCCCGGCGGCCCGTTTCTGGTCTGGTGGACGGAGTCGCCCATCCACGTTCCCACCATTGTCGCCTGGGCCGGCGCCACCGCGGCGGAGCGCCTGATCGCCGGCGGCGACCCCGTTCGCGCCGCGCTGGACGACCTGGCGGACTGGCTGGGCATGGACCGGCAGCGCGTGGAGGATGAACTCGAATCCGCGCACGTGCACGACTGGACGGCGGACCCGCTCGCCCGCGGCGCGTACAGCTACGTGCCCGCGGGCGCGCTCGCCGCGCAGGAGGCGCTGGGCCGCCCCGTGCGCGGCACGCTGTTCTTTGCGGGCGAGGCCACGTGCACGGGCGGATTGAACAGCACGGTGGAAGGCGCGCTGCAGTCCGGCCGCCGTGCGGCGCGGGAGATCGCGGAGGCGGTTGCGCGCGGGTGACGCGCGACGGGTGTGGCAGGTCCGCTCTGCCTCGGACCGGGCACGGGGGGTGCGGACGAACGCCGCCCGGTTCGCGACGGACGGGCAACCCGGGAAGGGGTGGGGCAGATGAAGGGAATGCGGTCGATCGCCGCGGCGCTGGCCGTGGGCGTGGGAGTCGGCGCGGGCGCGACGGTGGCGGCAAAAGGACCGGCCGTTCCCTTCGCCCACGCGCAGTCGGCGCAGCTGGGCGAGGAAGGGCTGATCATCGCCGCGGCGCGGCAGGTGTCGCCCGCGGTGGTGAGCGTCACGCAGCCGGGCGGGTCGGGGAGCGGCGTCATCATCCGCCCGGATGGCGTCATCATCACCAACGCCCACGTGGTCGGCAACCGACAGCAGGTGGAGATCGGGCTGGCGAACGGGCAGGTGCTCACCGGGCGCGTGCTGGGGCGCGACCCCGGCGTGGACATCGCCATCGTGGACGTGGAAGGCCGCAACCTGCCCACCGCGCCGCTCGGCAACTCCGACGAGCTGAACGTGGGGCAGACGGCCATCGCCATCGGCAACCCGCTGGCGCTGGAGCGCACCGTGACGCGCGGCATCGTGAGCGCGCTGCGGCGCAGCCCCGGGGGCGTGGGGCTGGATGAACTGATCCAGACGGACGCGGCGGTGAACCCGGGCAACAGCGGCGGCCCGCTGCTGGACTCGCGCGGACGGGTGATCGGCATCAACACGCTGGTGCTGCGCGGCGGCGCGGACGTGGCCGCCGTGGGCCTCAACTTCGCCGTCCCCATCAACCTGGCCTCCGACCTGGCCAACCAGCTGCTCACCACGGGGCGCATCCGCCGCACCTTCCTGGGCATCTCGTACGGCGACGTGGAGCCGGAGATGGCGCGGCAGTTCGGCATTCCCGTGCAGCGCGGCATCATCCTGCAGCAGGTGGTGGCCGGATCGCCCGCCGCGCAGGCCGGGCTTCGCCGCGGCGACATCATCACCCGGCTGGACAACACGCCCATCGAAAGCGGTGGGGACTTGCGCCGGGCGCTGCGCGAGCGGCAGCCCGGAACGCAGGTGACGCTGAGCGGCGTGCGCCCCGACGGCCCGTTCACCGTCCGCGCGCGGCTCACGCAGGTGGAGCTGTAACGCAGACGCCAAAACGCTGTCCATCAACCATCAACACGAGGAGCAGCCATGCCCTACGACAGGGGATACGGCCCGCACGACGGATGGGAGTACCGCATGCGCGGCGGCACCCACGGCTACGACGGGGGATACCGCGCGGGCGGAGAGTGGGACGGCGAGCGGCCGTGGGTGGGCGGCTACCGGCAGGACTACCAGGGCGGATCCGGCGGCTACTCCGTGAACACCGGGCCGCGCTCGCTGGACCCGGGTCCGCTGCACGACCGCGAGCACCACGAGCGGGGCTTCCGCCGTCCCCGCGGTCAGGCGGGGCGGGCGAGCGGGGCGCGACGCTCGTTCGCTGGCAACGGAATGCGTGGCGCGTATGATCGCGGCTTCGGCGGACCGTCCGGCGGCTACGACGGCGGATTCCGCGGCGGGCCGGGCGGCGGATACCACGCCGGGATGCGCGGCGGATACGACACCGTCTTTCAGCCTCTGCCCCGCGGCGGCTTGGGGTACGGCGGCGTGTCCGGCGGATCGGAGGCGGGCGGCTACGACACGGGCTTCCGCGGCGCGGCGGGCGGCTACGACAGCGGATACGGGCGGACCCTGCGCGGACGGTACGACCAGCCGTACAGCGGCAAGGGACGCCAGGGCGGTGGATTCGGGAGCGGCACGCGGCAGCCGGGCGGGTGATCTTCCGTTCCGCAACGCGGCGGGAGTGGGGCGGGTGCGCCCCATTCCCGCCGCGTCGTCGCCCCGGCGCCGGGAACGAAACCTGCTAACCCGCGCCGGACGACGACCGCCGCGCCCGGGTTCCGGGTGCGCCGGCCCGCGTCCAGGGAGGGCGCGGCGCAGCCTGCATCCCGGCTCCGCCGCGGCCGACGCAACCCCCAGCACAACGTGAGCGACATCCGCACCGAACCGCCCGGCCTTGCCGTAGCCGACCCCCTCGCCGTCCGGGCCAACAAGCTCGAACTGCTGGAGCGGCTCGCCGACGCCCTCGCGCACGAGATCAAGAACCCGCTGCACTCCATGGTCATCAACCTGGAAGTGCTCAAGCGGCGCCTCAGCCGCCTTGAAGGGGGCGACGAGGTGCAGCGCTACGCCGGCGTGCTGGGCGAGGAACTGGACCGCGTGAGCCGGCGGATCGACCTGCTGCTGCGCCTTTCGCGCCCGGACCGGGGGAGCGAGGAGACCACGCTGAGCGAGCTGGTGGAAGAGGTGATGGAGCTGGTGCAGCTGGAGGCACGGCACCGCGAGGCGCGGGTGGAGTATCATACGGCGGGCACCATGTCCCGAGTCACGGTGGGCCGCCAGCCGGCGCGCCAGATCGTGCTGAACCTGGTGCTGGATGCGCTGGATGCACTGCCGCCGGGCGAAACCCTGCACGTGAGCGTGCGCGGCGAAACGGGCCGGTCGGTGCTCCTGATCCAGGGCCCCGCCGCCGAAAGCGCCGGGGAACGCACCTCCGTGGCCGCCGCCCTCGCCGAATCGGTGGGGGGGCGCGTGGAGGTGGATGCCGCCGAACGGAGCTTCACCCTTCCCGGCGGACGCATCTGAGCTTACTGTACGTGCTTTGATGGCATGCGGTTGACCTTTCCCTCGCCCGGCCGGTATCTTGAAACGTTCGATTCCAGAGACTCCATCCCGACGAATCACGGGCATGCCTGAAAAGATCCTCGTCGCAGACGACGAGCGCCACATCGCCGAGGGGCTGCAGATGCTCCTTGCCGACGAGGGCTACGAGGTCGATACCGCCACCGAGGGCAACACCGCGTGGAAGCTGGTGCAGGCCAACGCCTACGGCGTGGTGCTGGCCGACCTGCGCATGCCCCAGGTAGACGGGCTCGAGCTGTTTTCGCGCATGCGCAAGGCCGGCATCGCGTCGGAGATGATCATCATCACCGGCGAAGGCTCGGTGGAGTCGGCCAAGGAAGCCATGCGCGAGGGCGCGTACGACTACCTGGAAAAGCCGCTCAAGATCGACCGCCTGCGCGAGCTGATCCCCAAGGCGCTGGAGAAATTCCAGGTCAAGCAGGCCAACAAGCAGCTCGAGGAGCGGCTGGCCAACCTGACGCGCTTCGTGGACATGATCGGCCAGTCCGACGAGATGCGGTCCATCTACTCCACCATCGAGGCGGCGGCGCCCACCAGCGCCAGCATCCTCATCGTGGGCGAGAGCGGCACCGGCAAGGAGCTCGTGGCGCGCGCCATCCACGAAAAGAGCAACCGCGCCAAGGGCCCCTTCGTGGCCATCAACTGCGCCGCGTTCCCCCGGGAAATCCTGGAGAACGAACTGTTCGGCCACGAGAAGGGTGCCTTTACCGGCGCCATCAACGAAAAGCAGGGGTGCTTTGAGCTGGCGGACGGGGGCACGCTGTTCCTGGACGAAGTCGCGGAAATGGAGCCCGACATCCAGGTCAAGTTCCTGCGCGCGCTGGAGCAGCGGTCGTTCCGGCGGCTGGGCGGCAAAAAGGAGATCAGCGTGGACATCCGCGTGGTTTCCGCCACCAACAAGCACATCAGCAAGGCCATCGAAGACGGCAAGCTGCGCGAGGACCTGTACCACCGCCTGGCGGTGATTCCCCTCACGCTCCCGCCGCTGCGCGAGCGCCGCGGCGACGTGCGGCTGCTGGCCGAGAGCTTTCTGCGCCGGTTCGCGGAAGAAAACGGCAAGAAGACGCTCAAGTCGTTCGCGCCGGAAACGCTGGAGTTCATCAACGCGTACCGCTGGCCGGGCAACGTGCGCGAGCTCAAGAACGCGGTGGAGCGCGCGGCCATCTTTGCGCGCGGCGAGCAGGTGACGCTGGGCGACCTGCGGGCGCACGAGCTGATCTCGTCGGAGGACCGCGAGGTGCGGCTGCCGGTGGGCACGTCGCTGCAGCAGGCGGAGCGCACGCTGGTGCTCAAGACGTTCTCGTTCACCGAGGGCGACCACCACAAGGCGGCCACGCTGCTGGGCATCGACGAGGACGAACTGCGCAACCGCCTGAACCAGGCCGTGGCCGCGGAGGCCGTTCCCGCCTGAGCACTTTCGTTGTTTTCGAGGGATTCAGAGCCGCGCACCGGAGAGTTCGGTGCGCGGCTCTGTCATTTGCCGCGTCTCTCACGGAGTACACGGAGGTCCACGGAGAGCACGGTACGGCAACAGCAGGGCATCCGGCAGAGACGCAGAAAGAAGCGAGGTGGAGAATGGAACGCAGTTCTTTCATCACCCGGGACCCCGGGATCATGAGCGGAACACCGTATTCAGCGGGACGCGTGTACCGGTGGCGAGCCTGTTTGCCCACCTGCGAGCGGGGGATACGATCGAGGACTTTCTCGCGGGCATTCCCGGCGTTGCACGGGAGCAGGTGGCCGCCGTCCTGGAACGGACGAGATTGGATCCTGCCCTCTCCGAACCCGGCTCGGGTTGACCTTCCGTGACCTCCGTGCCTCCTCCGTGACCTCCGTGAGAGACGCGGTTGCCGTTCCTCTCCGCCCCGCCAAACCTTGCGCCGGGCACTGTTCCGCGTGAGGTTGCCCCGAAAGGCTCGCTCGCTACCTCACACGCGGAGACGGCTCCATGTCCATGATCGACGAAATGGTCCAGCAGATCGCCCAGCGCACCGGCCTGCCGCCCGCGCAGGCCCAGCAGGCCGCCCACGCCGCCATCGAGTTCCTGGACGGGCGGCTTCCCGCCCCCATCGGCGGCAACCTCAAGCGCATGGTGGAGGGTGGCGGCGCGGCGGGCGGCGCGGGCGGGCTGGGCGACGTGGCCGGCAAGCTCGGCGGCCTGTTCGGCGGCTGAGTCGCACCCACGGTCCGCACCGGACGCCGCCACGCACGGCGGCGTCCTCGTCCACCCCAGGCTCCCGCTCCACTCGCTGATGAACCCCGACGTTCTCGCCGCCGCGCGCGCGGCCTTTTCGCAGTCCGGCGCCATCACCCTCGGCGCCGTGGTGCACGAGGGCAGCTGCGCCCCCGAGCCCGTCATCACCCTCCCGCTCTCGCTCATGAACCGCCACGGCCTCATTGCCGGGGCCACGGGTACGGGAAAGACCAAGACGCTGCAGCTCATCGCCGAACAGCTTTCCGCGGCCGGCGTCCCCGTCTTTCTGTCCGACGTCAAGGGCGACCTGAGCGGCATCGGCGCGGCGGGCGAGGCCAGCGAGCGCGTGAACACCCGCGCGGCGGAAACCGGGTACGCGTGGAAGCCCGCCGCCATGCCGGTGGAGTACCTGAGCCTGAGCGGCGCCCTGGGCGCGCAGATGCGGGCCACCCTCTCCTCCTTTGGCCCGCTGCTGCTGGCGCGCGTGCTGGGGCTGAACGCCACGCAGACCAGCGTGCTCACCCTCGTCTTCAAGTACTGCGACGACAAGGGATTGCTGCTGCTGGACCTTTCCGACCTGCGCGCCGCGCTGCAGTACCTGTCCGGCGACGGCGCGGACGAGCTCAAGGCGTACGGCGGGATGTCGAAACAGACCGTCGGGGTGCTGCTGCGCGAGCTGGTGGAGCTGGAGCAGCAGGACGCCGATCTGCTCTTCGGCGAGCCGGAGTTCGACGTGGACGACCTGCTGCGCACCGCGCCGGACGGCCGCGGCATCGTGAGCGTGCTGGAGTTGCAGGACGTGCAGGACCGGCCGGCGCTGTTCAGCACCTTTCTGCTGTGGATGCTGGCCACGCTGTACCACACGCTCCCCGAGGTGGGCGACGTGGACAAGCCGAAGCTCGTCTTTTTCTTTGACGAGGCGCACCTGCTGTTCGACAACGCGGGGCCGGCGCTGATGGAGCAGGTGCAGCAGGTGGTCCGCCTGATCCGCTCCAAGGGAGTGGGCGTGTTCTTCATCACCCAGAACCCGCGCGACGTGCCGGCGGAGGTGCTGGGGCAGCTGGGCCACCGCGTGCAGCACGCCCTGCGCGCCTTTACCCCGGACGACGAAAAGGCGCTGCGCTCCGCCGCGCGCACGTATCCCAAGACCCCGCACTACGACGTGCAGGAGACGCTGACCTCGCTGGGCATCGGCGAGGCGTTCGTAACCACGCTTTCGACGACGGGCGTGCCCACGCCGCCCTTTGCCACGCGGATGGTGCCGCCGGCCTCGCGCATGGGCCCGCTGACCGCGGACGAGCTGCGCGCGCACCTGGGTGGCTCCGCGCAGGTACGGCGGTACGCGCAGGCGGTGGACCGCGAGAGTGCGCGCGAACTGCTGGAGGCGCGCATGGCGGACGCGGAGCAGGAGGCGGAGAAGGCGCCTGCCCGGCCGTCCACGCGCCCGTCGCGGAGCGCGGAGGACGAACCGGCGGCGCGACGGAAGCCCAAGGCGGAAAAGAGCGCGCTGGAGCAGATCCTTCGCTCCCCCACCGCAAAGTCGTTCGCCAGCACCCTTGCCCGCGGCCTGCTGGGTGCCCTGATGGGAGGACGCCGGCGCCGCTGACCTGCCCGGTGGACGGGGCGAAGGCGGGCCGACACACGTTCCGCCGCTTTTCGGCCGACTCGCCGCAACTCTGCGCAGAGCATGAACATCGCCGCGCATCCACCCGGGTGCGCGGCGCTCGTTTCGGCTCTCCTTCGGGTGGCATGCCGATTGCCCTTTCCGGTTGCGGAAGAAACGGAAGGGCCCGCGTCTCGCCGGGGGACGCCGCACTGGAGGTTGCAGGAGATGGCGGCACAACGCATACTCGTCATTGAAGACGAGACTGGCGCGCGCGAGGCGCTCAAGAGCCTCCTGGACGAGGAGGGCTACACCGTGTGCACGGCCGAGGACGGCCGGAAGGGGCTGGAGCGGCTTTCCGACTTTCACCCCGACACGGTGGTGTGCGACTTCTACCTCCCCGACATCGACGGGCTGCAGGTGGTGCGCGCCATCCGCTCGGCCGCCGCACGCGGCATCACCGTCATCATCATCACCGCGGGGTGCGGGGGTGAAGAGGCGGAAAGCATCCTGCGGCGCGAGGCCGACTTCTTCTTTCAGAAGCCGCTGGACCTGCGCCGCTTTCGCGACGTGCTGCAGGCAGGGGCCTCCCCCACGGAGGCGCTCAGCCTTCACTGACCCGACTTCCTTCAGGATACAGAATGCGTACCGAGCCCACCCTGCCGCAGATCGTCATTGAAGAGCGCGGCGGGGGCGCCGGCACGTTCGTGCTGGGGATGATGGTGGGCGCCGGGATTGCCCTGGTGCTCGCGCCGCGCTCCGGGCGCGAGACGCAGCGCGCGCTGCGCGGACTGGCCGGCGGCCTGCGCGAGACCGCGGCCGGCGGCGTGGACGAGGCGCGCGCCTCCGTGACGGGATGGGTGCACCGCGGCCGCGAGCGCGT
>NZ_DASVTX010000324.1:0-2165 GCF_036387355.1 Longimicrobium sp. | reverse complement strand
CGTGCTCGCCGTCGGACGCGCGGTTCATGTACGCCTGGTACATCCGCTGGCGCAGGTCCCGCCGGGCCGAGTACTGCATGAACGGCTGAAACGACGGGAGCTGCAGGGTGAAGCGCCAGCCGTCCACGCCCTTGGCCTGCGCCGCGGCGCGCGCCTGCGCCCGGGCGGACTCCGGAAGCCCTTCCAGGTCCGCCTCGTCCGCCAGCACCATCTCGAACGCGTTCGTGGCGTCCAGCACGTTGTTGGCGTACTTCTGCGCGATCTGCGAAAGCTCCACCCGCAGCGCCTCCACCCGCGACTTGGCCTCGTCGGGCAGGTCGGCGCCGGCGCGCACGAAGGCGCGCACCATCTTGTCCAGGTGCCGCGCGCGCACCCCGGTGAGCGCCCGCGCCGCATCCGTTTCCGCGTATGCCTTCACCGCGCTCCACAGCCCGGGGTTGAGGGCGATGCGGGCGTTGAAGGCGGAAATCTCGGGAACCATTTCCTGCCACGCGGCGCGCAGGTCCGGCCGGTCGTGGACGGAGATGAGGTGCGATACGGGGCGGGTGATGCGGCCCATGCGCTCGCTCACCTCTTCCAGCGCGAGCACCGTGTTCTCGTACGTCCGCTCGCCCGTGAGCTCCACGATCTGCCGCAGTTCGTCTTCCGCGCGCGCCAGCGCCGTGCGCACGGCGGGCACCACGTGCTCCGCCGTGATCTGGTGGAACGGGATGGGCAGTTCGTTCCGCAGCAGGGGGTTGGCGGCGGCCGCGGAGTCGGTGCGATCGGTCATGTGCGGTGCGTACGGGAGTGCGGGTGCCGAAGGGCGCATGATGCGGCGCCCTCCCGCACGGGGCGGGCCAGAGTAGCCGAAACGGACAGGATGTGGAGGTCAGCCCGCGGAGGCGGACGCAACAAACCGCGACACGGCGCGGGCCCACTCCGGGCGGGCGAGCACGATGCGGAACCACGGGGTGAACGCGGCGGGATCAGCGGCCACTTCGTCCGCGACCTGCTCCGGCGACGCCCAGCGCCAGCCGTCCACCTCGCCGGGGTCGGGCGCGGGCTCGCCCTCCCAGCGGCCAAGGAACACGTGGTCGAACTCGTGCTCCACGAGCCCCTGGCCCACGGGGGCGCGGTAGACAAAGGTGAAGGCGGGCTCCATCTCGCACTGGAACCCCATCTCCTCCCGCAGGCGGCGGCGCGCGGCGGCGTCCACCGGTTCGCCCGGGCGCGGGTGCGAGCAGCAGGTGTTGGTCCACTGGCCGGGGGAGTGGTACTTGGACGCCGCCCGGCGCTGCAGCAGCATCTGCCCCTCTCCGTTTACGACGAAGACGGACAGCGCCCGGTGCAGGCGCCCCTCGGTGTGGGCGCGCTGCTTTTCCAGAACGCCGAGTTCCGCGTCGTTTTCGTCCACCAGCACCACGCGTTCTTCCATGCGGCTCCGCTCCCGTGACCGCCGGCGATTCGTCCGGCGCAAGCATCTACTAACATTCGACAGCCGCTGGCGCAACGTCCGGGCCGCCGCGGCCGGGCGCACGCGGACGTGCACATCCGCCGCGCGATCCGCCTGATCCCGTCCGATTCTGTACGTCCGGGGGCGGAGGATCGTTCCTTGGGAGGGATCAGCGGATGCGGACGCCGCGGCGGACGATGACGGGGGAGCCGTCGGCCAGGAGCGCGGAGCGGGGCGGGGCGGAGAGGGATTCGGCGAAGGCGGCGCCGTAGAGCGCGCCCACGTCGCTTTCCAGCACGGCGGATTTCGCGCGCCACACGTTCCAGCGCGGGTGCTCCACCTGGTACTCCACGCACCCGCCGTCCCGCTGGCGCGCGTAGCCCCAGTAGTGCTCGGTGATGAACTCCTCCTCCGATCCCGCCACCAGCGGCGCGGCGTCGCCGGTGACGGAGACGCGCAGCAGGGAGGGGTGGCGGCGGTGGCGCCATCCGTACTCCACCTCGCCGCCCGCGCCGGGGCGCACGTCGATGCGGTGGCGCATGGGAAGACGCACGTAGTTCTCCCCGTACACCCACCGCGCGACGGCGGCGATGGCCCGGCGCGGCACGATTTCTTTGATGAACACCACGCCGCGCCGCCAGCCTTCCGGGCCGCGGCGGCGGACGTAGAAGCGCAGGTTGAGCTCTTCGAAGTTGCGGTGAAAGGGGATGGGGACGCCGAGCACGCGGGT
>NZ_DASVTX010000323.1:0-36582 GCF_036387355.1 Longimicrobium sp. | reverse complement strand
GGCGGAATGCGCAACGGCGTTTCGCTCGGCTCCAGGTGCGAGTCGAGCGCTCCGGGCGAGGAGGAGATGCGGGTCGGCGTGCTGTAGCTGCCCAGCAGCACGGGCTCGGCATTTCGTGCGGGGCCGGAGGTGGCCGGCGCCACGACGGGTGTGGTTACCGGATCGCGCACGTCGCATCCGGCCAGCAGAAGAAAAACGGCGAGACAGGGACGCAGTGGTCGCCAGGAACGGCCCGCTGGTGCTGAGCCGAGGCGACTCGTGCGGAGCGGACGGGGGAAGTCCATTCGCGTCCTCGCGTGGATGGGTGGAGGGAAGGAGGGAGCCAATCCGCGAGCGCAGCGGACTACGACGCGCCGCGCTCGCTGAGATCTCTGTCGATCACCGGCCGGCCCCACAGAGTAGCAGAAAACGTACGGTGTAGCGAGCGTGCTGAATGGCAGCGCCAGAACACGGCCACCGCGAGCACAAAACGGCGGATCGGGGCAGCGGTGGCGTGGCCCGTTGCATCCGCCCGGGAGCGACGAAGCCGCGGCGATCCCAAGGGAGGGGCCGCGGCTCGCTTCGGAACGGCTCCGTGCTGCAAGAGCGCGAGGTCAGTCGGCCGCTTCGCCGTCCCGGACGCGGCTGCTGGCCTCCATCAGTTCGCGCATCTGCGCGGCGACGCGGCGGGCCCGTTCCGCTTCCCGCAGGCGGCGGTCGGCAATGATGGGGCTGGTGCCGCGCTCCCGCGCGTTCTCCACCAGGCGTTCCGCCATCCTCACCCGCTCCTCCAGCGCGCGCAGCGACACGCTCAACCGCTCTTCGAGCGAGGCGGCGGCAGCGGCTGCGAGGGTTTCCGGCGAGAACCGGTGGCCCACCAGACAGCCGAATTCCAGCAGTTCGCCGTTGCGGATCTCCCACAGCGGACCGTCGCATTCCGGGCACGACAGCCCCGAAGCGTGCCCCGGTGGACGGCGGTGCGACAGCCAGTCCAGCCCGTCCTCCGCCTCGGCCGTGGACACGGGCGAGGGGGCGGCCGGTACGCCGCGTGGCTCCAGCACCAGCCGGTTCAGCAGGGCGGGGATCGCGGCCAGCGGAGCCACGTGGTCCACCGGCACCTGCGTCACCGCGCTGGAGGGCATTCCGGGATAAAGCGCGTCTTCCGGATCCTGCACCACGGTAACGCCCCCCGCGTCGGCGATGGCCAGCAGCCCCGCCGTTCCGTCGTCCAGGTTGCCGGTGAGGACGACGCCGATCACGCGGTCGCCGTAGCTGGAGGCCGCGGTTCGAAAGAGCGGATTGACCGCGGGGCGCGCGCCGTTCTCCCGCGGCCCGCGCGACAGGTGGATGTGGCCCGCGCGCAGCAGCAGGTGCTGGTCCGGCGCGGCGACGTGAATGCGGCCGTGCGCCACCGCCGCGCCATCTTCCGCGACGCTGGCGGGAAGGGGTCCGGCGCGGTCCAGCAGCTTGGCGAGCAGCCCGCGGCTGCTGGGTGACGAGTGGACGACGACGAACACGGCCGCGGGGAGGTCCGGGCTGAGCCGCGCGGCGACTTCGCGCACCGCTTCCACGCCCCCGGCGGACGCGCCGATGACGATGATGTCGTGCCCCTGGCTTTCCGGCGCCGTCAACGAATTCCGGGCCGGCTGATCCTCGGGATGGCCTGCTGCTGAACTGGCATTGCGGTCTGGTCCATGGTCTCCCCCGCGGCGGCGGGGGATGAGGGAGCTTGCGCGGGGCAAGCGGGGGGACCTGGACCGGAAGAGTGCCTTCGCGGAAGAAGCCCGGGAACTGGAAGTGCGCGGCGTCATGCGTACGCCGACTGTGCAATGTCGTCTATCTGTGCGCAGCGAGCAAGCTTGGGTGCCTTTCGGCAACGAGGGGAACCCGGTCGGGCTCCCCTCGCGCTTGGCACCGGCGTCGCGCTTCAGCGATCCAGAGCAGCGCCGCCGGCAACCCAGGCCTCGATGTCGTTCGCGCCGCGGATGCGCTTGACCACCCGGTCCTCCCCGATCTGGACGGCCCGGTCTGCCTGCACGCTGCGCCGCAGCACCAGCAACTGCGGAACGTCGGCGCCTCCGGGATGGTCGCGCCAGATGTACTTGGTGGCGCCTTCGCTGATCCAGTTGCCGCCCGAACCGACTTCGTCGAACTCGCCGAATCTGCCCAGGAAAGCGATACCGTCGCTGGCGCGCCAGTCCAGCGCGACGCCGATGGCCCGGAACCGCGCGCCACTCGCTTTCGCTTGCTCCTGCAGCCGCAGCTTGGCGTTTTCGATCACCGCGGGAAAGCCGGGCCGGTTCTGCGCGTTGCAGAAGCTGGCGCCGATGAACACCAGCACGATCTCCTCGCCGGACTCCAGCGATGTCCCCGGCTGGTAGACGCGCAGGGCGGTTTCCGTGCTGGCCGGCGCCGCGAGCGCCTGCGTGACGGCGCGTGTCGCGGGCACCCGTGCCGTCCATTGCGCGCGCACGACAACCGCGAGCAGCAGCACCCCGGTCGCGAGCCAGACCGCCGTGCCCGCGCGCGCGATTCCGCGCCGAACGGCGTCGGAGGCAAAGGTGGGAAGCTTCATGGCTCCGACTCCTCTTTCGGGGCACGCACCCGCCGAACGGCGGGCCAGGGACTCGTCTCGACGGTGTACCAGAGGCCGTTCGTCGCGGCCATCACCCGCGGCAGGGCCACGGCCATCGGCCGGACCTGGCCGTCGGCGGCGGACAGGAGGTGAGATCGCACGGACTCGAACTCGTGCGGACTGTTCGTTCCCTTCTTGAGCCGGCCGGTCTGGACGAGCCAGTCGCCGCCGGCGAGCGGAACGATGGCGCTCCCGTAGTCGTGGCCGCCGCCGCCCGGGACGTCGAAGCGCACGCTGCCATCACCGGCCGCACGCACCCGCACGGGGCGGTAGCCGGGGATGGGAGACGTGCCGAGCAGCCGCCCCGTCGGTGCGGAAAACCGGGCCACTTCGGGGCGAAGCGACGGCAGAAACGCGATCTCTCCCGAAGCTCTGCATCCGAGGTAGCCGCTGGCCCTGTAACCGTGAAGCAGGATGTCCTCGGAATCATGGTCCGGCGAGAACGAGCGCAGGACCCGCCCGTTCGCCGGGTTCACCTCATGCAGCAGAAATCCCGCGCGCGCGCCGAGGACGTAGAGCCGTCCCGCGACAAAGCACAGGTCACCGGCGTGAAAATCCAGCGGGATGGTTCTGCGCCATGCGCCGTGTGCCGCGTCGAAGTGGTCAATCCCCTGCCGCCGCTCATCCAGCACGTAGAGCCCGGTTCCCGCGTCGTCCCATGCCAGGGCGACCGGACCCATGAACTCGCCCGGGCCCGCGCCGCGCCGCCCAAGGAGCGCGGACCGCTCGCCGGACCCGGTGAAGACCCCTACTTGGTGGTTGAGCACGTCCAGTACGAACGCGCGTCCATCAGGCGCGACCGCCACGTCGCCCACCAGCCCGAACGCGTTCTCCGGGGGAGAGCCCGGAACGGCGAGCGTGAGGGATTCCGCGCCCCGGAACACCCTCAGCGGCACGGGGCGCGGTTCGGCGTGCGGCTGTGCAGCCGGGCGCCTCGCCTGGTGCACTCCCACCCCAACTGCGCACGCCAGCAGCAGGGCAAGCGACACCCCTCGGATTTCGCGGAGCGGTCTCATGAAAGTCTACGGGCAGCGGGTCGCCGCGCATCCTCCGTCCCGGGCGAACAGAGCGCAGTTCACACGGGGCATGTAGCGGCACATGGCCCAGCCGTGGCACTCCGTGTTGGAGCAGGTCTGCGCCTCCGCCCGGGGCACGCCGCCCAGCACATCCAGGTGCATTGCCCCGGACAGAACGACGAGCGTGAGGATGATCTTGCAAACAACGGATCGGTTGACGCGCGGCATCTGCAGCTCCGGGTTCCGGGGGCGTTACTCCCGCTGCTGTTCAGCAGACGGTGTTGGTGCAACTCACGGCTGTCATCGAGCAGCTGATGCCGCCGTAGAAGTAGCATCGGTCGATCCCGACACAACCCGTGTTTGGGCACCTTCGTACGGTTTGCGCGGCCGCCGTCTTCGTGGTCTGCAGGCTGATGCCCGCTCCAGCCAGGCACGTCATCGTGAGCACGGCACGAAATGCGAGTGCCCGGATCCGGGAAATGTCCGGCATGGATAGCGCCTCCTTATCAGGAGTGTCGCGAGAGGATTGCGGCGTCAGATTCACGGTACATTTCGCCGCAGCGCATGTCAAGCGCCACATTCTGTGGAAGGCTCAGCGCGTGATCCGGGCAGCGGGCGCATGCGCTGGTCGAAACGGCAGAACGGCGAAATCTTGGTTCACGTCCGGTCAGGAGTGGTGGACTCGGTGCAAAGGTCAGCGATGACGGGAACGGTGGAGGCGGTGAGCCGGAGCGGACGGCACACGTTCAGCAAGCGCAACGAATTGTGGATCCACCTCGTGGAAGGCCTGGGCGTGGAGGGCGACGCGCACATGGGCGCGACGGTGCAACACCGCTCGCGTCTGCGCTTCACGCCGCACGCGCCCAACCTGCGCCAGGTGCACCTGATGCACGCGGAACTGCACGACGAACTGCGCGCGGCGGGGTTCCCGGTGGTGGCGGGCGACCTGGGTGAGAACGTGACGACGCGCGGCGTGGACCTGCTGGCGCTGGGCACGGGAACGCGGCTGCACCTGGGCGAAAGCGCCGTGGTGGAGGTCACCGGGTTGCGGAACCCGTGCGTGCAGATCGACCGCTTTCAGAACGGATTGTTGGCGGCCGTGCTGGGCAGGGACGAACGTGGCGGATCGATCCGAAAGTCCGGGATCATGGCGGTCGTGCTGCGCGGCGGGGACGTGCGCCCGGGCGACGTGATCCGCGTGGAGCCGCTCCCGGGGCCGCACCGGCCGCTCATGCCAGTGTAAGGAAAAACAGAAGTGCCCAGTGCCCAGGAAAGAAAGTGCCCAGTGCACAGTTCCCAGTGCCCAGGTCCGCACTCCGCACTCCGCACTCCGCACTGGGCACTGGGCACTTGGTACTGAGCACTTGGCACTTGGCACTTAGCCCTTCGCACTCCGCACTGCTCTTCCCCCGGTACGAGGAGTGCACAAACATTCCGCACGGTCGCCGCTCCGCCTGCCGGGGCGGCGACGCGCGTTGTTTCACCGCCATCCAGAGTACCGCGTGAAGGAAGCCACCACACACCGTTCGCTCGTCTTTTTCGCCCTGCTGCTGGCGATGTTCATGGCCGCCATCGAAGGCACCATCATCGCCACGGCCATGCCCAGCATCGCCGCGGAACTGGGCGGGTTTTCACTCTATAGCTGGGTCTTCTCGTCGTACCTGCTCATGCAGGCCATCGCCATCCCCATCTTTGGCAAGCTCGCCGACGTGGTGGGGCGCAAGCCCGTGTTCATCCTGGGGATCGTGGTGTTTCTGGCGGGATCGGTGCTGTGCGGGTTCGCGGATTCCATGATGATGCTGGTCCTCTTCCGGTTTCTGCAGGGGCTGGGCGCCGGCGCCGTGCAGCCGATGACCAGCACGCTGGCAGCGGACCTGTACACGCTGGAGGAGCGCGGCCGCGTGCAGGGCTACATCTCGGCGGTGTGGGGGCTCTCGTCCATCGTGGGGCCGCTGGCGGGCGGGCTCATTGTGCACAGCGTCGGCTGGCAGTGGATCTTCTGGATCAACATTCCGTTCGGTGTCGCCGCCATCGCGCTGGTGATGGTGTACCTGCACGAAGGGCTGGAGCGGGAAAAGCGCAGCGTGGACTACGCCGGCGCGGTCCTGCTGCTCGTGGCCGTCGGCACGCTGATGCTGGGTCTGACCGAGGCGAGCACCTGGCCCGTGGCGGCCACGGCGGGGCTGTTTGCGGTCTCGGCCCTGGCGTTCGTGCTGTTCGTGCGGCAGGAGCGGCGCGCGGCGGACCCGCTGATGCACATGGAGCTGTGGAACAGCGCGCTTTTCCGCAACGCCAACCTGGCCACGCTCTGGTCGGGGATCATGATGATCGGGCTGATCACCTTTTTGCCCACCTTTGTGCAGGGCGTGCTGGGCGGAAGCGCGCTGGTGGCGGGATTTGCGCTTTCCGCCATGACGCTGGGCTGGCCCATCTCGGCGGTGCTCGCGGGCAAGCGGATCGTGACGGTGGGCGTCCAGCGGATGGTGCGCGCGGGCGGCGCCGCTGTGCTGCTGGGCACGGTGATCATCGCCCTGCTGGCGTCGCGCGGGCCGGTGGCGGCGGGGATCGGCTCGTTCGTGGTCGGCATCGGCCTGGGGCTGCTGAGCCTGACGGCCATCATCGCCATTCAGGCGAGCGTGCCGTGGAACCAGCGTGGCGTGGCCACCGCCAGCAACATGCTCATGCGCATTCTGGGCAACGCGCTGGGCGCCGCGCTGTTCGGCGGCATTCTGAACCTGCTGATGAGCAACTACCTGCGCCGTCAGGGTCTGCAGGACCGCGTGTCGCTGGACAGCATTCAGGACCTGATGTCGGAGGCCGGCCCGGCCACGGTGCACCTGAGCGCCGAGGTCATGACGCTCCTTCGCGCCGGCCTGTCGGACAGCCTGCACGTCGTCTTCTGGGGCACCGCGCTCCTGGGCCTGCTGACGCTGATTGCCGCGTGGCGCATCCCCGAACTGACACGCGTGGAGTCGCCGGGCCCCGTGATGCACGAGTAATAACAGCTGTATCTCACGCAGAGCCCCGAGTCACTGAGACACGCACGCCGATCGGACGGAGCGCGCTTCCGCGGGTGAGATCTCCCCGATCGTTCTCTCTGCGGCTCTGTGCCTCTGTGTGAGCCTTGCTGTTGCCGTTTGTCGTTCAGCGCAGGAGAGTCGCGCGGGCCGGAGGTTTGCGAATGCGCGGCGCGGATTCCCCGTACCCGGAGAGCGATGCGCCGCGCACTGCTGATCGTAAATCCCGCCGCCGGGCAGTGGTGGCGGCGCCCCGACCCCGAGCGGCTGCGCGACCGGCTGGCGACGCACGGGTGGGCGGTGGATCTGCACCTCACCCGTGGCCAGGACCACGCGACGGAGATCGTGCGCGAGCATTTGCACGGCGCGGAGGCCGTCTGGGTGTGCGGCGGCGACGGCACCGTGGGCCAGGCCGTCGCGGGGATGGTGGACAGCGGCATCCCGGTCGCAATCCTCCCCGCGGGGACGGTGAACGTGGTCGCGGCGGAGTGCGGCATCCCCAAGCGGCTGGACCGGGCAATGGCGGCGCTCTCCGGCGATCCGCGGCGCTGCCCGTTCCGCATCTGGCAGATGAACGGGCGCGCCGTCATCCTGGGCGCGGGCGTCGGCTTTGATGCACGGGCGATGGGGCGCACGCCGCTCTCGCTCAAGCACGCGCTGGGGCTGCTGGCGATCGGCGCGCGGGGCATCCGGGAGTGGGCGCGCTACGACTTTCCCGCGCTGCGCGTGACGGGAACCGATGGGGATGGCAATCCGTTCGACGAGCCCGCCACCCAGGTGCTGGCGACGGTGACGCGCCGGTTCGCGGGGAGCCACACGCTCGTTCCCGATGCGGACCCGGCGGACGACTGCATCGAACTCGTTCTGCTGCGCGGCGTTTCGCGCGCGCGGCTGGCGGCGTTCTGGATGGGCGTGGAACTGCCCGGCGCCGCGCAGCTCCGCGTGCCCGGCGTCCGCGTGCTGCGCGCCCGCGAGTTCCGCGTCACGCGCGAAGGCCCGGCGGAGGAGGAAGCGCACGTGAACGGCGACGTGGTGGCCGCCACTCCGTTTTCCGTCGAGCCGTGGGGCAGGGTGGACGTCCTCGCGCCCCGGCGCGGCTCCTGACCTTGCGAACTGCCCTCACGCGGAGGACGGGGAGTGTGGGGCGGGGATGGTTCCGCGCGGGGCGCGGAGAGAATACTGGTTTCGCGGAGATGAAACGGACTGGGGCGCGGATGCGGCGGAAGTCGGCGGTTTCGCTTGCCGCGCGCGGCCGGGGGACCTTAGCTTGCACCGGCTGCGGCCGAAAAACGGCGCAGCCGCACCGACGATCCTCACTGACGCACATCGACATGCCAGAACGGAAGATCCGGGTCCTGGTGGCCAAGCCGGGACTGGACGGCCACGACCGCGGCGCCAAGGTGATCGCCGCCGCCCTGCGCGACGCCGGCATGGAAGTCATTTACACCGGCCTGCACCAGACGCCGGAAATGGTGGTGAACGCCGCCATTCAGGAAGATGTGGACGTGGTGGCGCTTTCCATTCTTTCCGGCGCCCACATGACGCTCTTTCCGGCCGTCAAGCGGCTGCTGGACGCGGAAGGCGCCGACTTCATCCTCATCACGGGGGGCGGCATCATTCCCGAAGAAGACATGGCCGCGCTGCAGGAGCAGGGCATCGGCAAACTCTTCGGGCCGGGCACCACCACGAGCGCCGCGGTGGAGTACATCCGCGATTGGTTCGCCGAGCACGGCCGCGACCGCGAGGCCGCCGCCCCGTGAGCGATTCCGCCACCACGCAGGCGCAGCCGGCTCCCTCGCGCGGCCGCGTTCTGGCCGGCGAACTCCGCGAGCTGGAAGCCCGCCTTCGCCAGGGCGGCGGGCCCAAGCGCATCCAGAAGCAGCACGACGACGGCAAGCTCACCGCGCGCGAACGCATCGGCCTGCTGATCGACCCGCGCACCCGCTTTCAGGAAGTCGGCCTGCTGGTCGCGTACGACCAGTACGAGGGGCAGGCCCCCGCGGCGGGCGTGGTGACCGGCTTTGGCACCGTGTGCGGGCGCGAGGTCGTCGTCATCGCCAACGACGCCACCGTCAAGGCGGGGTCGTGGTGGCCGGAAACCATCACCAAGATGCTGCGGGCGCAGGAAATCGCCATGCGCTGCCGCGTCCCCATCATCTACCTGGTGGACAGCGCGGGCGTGAACCTGCCCTACCAGGGCGGCGTGTTTCCCGGCCAGTACGGCGCCTCGCGGCTGTTCTACTACAACAGCATCATGCGGCGCTACCTCAAGGTGCCGCAGATCGCCGCGGTCATGGGGCCGTGCATCGCGGGCGGGGCGTACCTGCCCGCGCTCAGCGACGTGATTCTGATGGTGGAGGGCACCTCGTTCATGGGGCTGGGCGGGCCCAACCTGGTCAAGGGCGCCACGGGGCAGTCGGTGGATGGAGAAACGCTGGGCGGCGCGTGGACGCACAACGCCATCAGCGGCGTGGCCCACTACCGCACCCCCGACGACCGCGCCTGCATCAGCAAGATCCGCGATCTGGTAAAGCAGCTTCCGCGCGACGCGTGCACGCTCCCCATTACCGACGCCCGCCCGCCGGCGCGCCCGGAGGCGGAGCTGTACGACCTGCTTCCCAACGAGCACAAGCAGCCGTACGAAGTGCGCGACGTGCTGGCGTGCATTCTGGACGGCGGTGCGCTGGACGAGTTCCAGGCGGACCACGCGCCGGAGATGATCTGCGGGCATGCGCGCATCGGCGGCATTCCCGTGGGCATCATCGCCAATGCGCGGGGGATGCTCAAGGATCCGCACGGCGGCGCGCCCAAGTTCGGCGGCATCATCTACGCGGATTCGGCGGACAAGGTCGCGTTCTTCATCGACACGCTGAACCGCCACGGCACGCCCATCCTGTTCGTGCAGGACGTGTCGGGGTTCATGGTGGGCAAGGATGCCGAGCACTCGGGGATCATCCGGGCCGGCGCGCGCTTCGTGGAGGCGATGGCGACGGCCACGGTGCCCAAGCTGGTGCTGACCATCAACCACGCGTCGGGCGCGGGGTACTACGCCATGGCGGGGCAGGGCTTTGACCCCGACTTCATCTTCACCTGGCCCACGGGGCGCATGGGGGTGATGGAGGGGGACAGCGCGGCCGTGGCGCTGTTCAGCGGGCAGCTGGAGGCGCTCAAGAAGGAGGGCAAGAAGCCGGATGCCGAGCTGCAGGCCAAGATCGACGCCGTGCGCGCCGACTACGACCAGCAGCTGGACGCGCGCTACGCCGCCGCCCGCGGCTTCGTGGACGCCGTGATCCTGCCGGACGAAACCCGCGCCGCGCTCTCGCTGGCGCTGCGCACCGCGCTCAACAACCCGGGCCCGCACCTGGGCGCCTTTGTTCTCCCGCCGAACGTGTAGCGCGTCCGGCCGGTGGAGAGGTGGATACCAGAATAACGGGAGCTCCTGCGAGCTCCCGTTGTTTTTGCCCCTCCGTGTCGCAATTGGACAATCTTCACAGGAGAGCCCGGCACGGTTATCATTGTCCATTCCGACCAATTTCTGTGCAACGGGAGGGCACGATGGACAAAGCGCCTGCAGGCGTGCGCCGCTGGAGCCGTGACGAGTTCAACAAGCTCGCCGAGATCGGGCTGATCCCCTTTCGCGGCTACGAATTGTTTGATGGCGTGGTGTACGCCATCGGCGGCCACGTTCGGTACTGGTCGTTGTGGGATTACGAGCGGATGATGAAAGGCGGCCTGATCACGCCGGCCGAGCACACCGAACTCGTTGAGGGATTCGTCCTCGCGAAGCCCGAGATCGGAGCGGTCGAGTGCTGGATCCGGATGCGTGCCGCAGACTTTCTGTACCGCGCCGTGGATGCGGAGCGGTACTTCGCCACGTGCGCCTCCACCTGGATCGTCCTGGATGATTCCAACGTGGCAATCCCGGGGATCTCCATCTTCCGAGGGCGGATACATGCGTATGATCGAGACGAGTGGCCGTGCGGAGCGGACACGCTGGTGACGATGGAAGCCACGGCACCCCCGATCCACGTGGATCTTGAGATGCGCCGGCGGCAACGGGCCCGATTTGGAATCCCCGAGATGTGGCACGCGGATGGGGGCGCAAGGACCATGACCATCCACAAAGGCCCGTCGAACGGCGACTACTGGGAAGTCCGCACCTTGGGCCTTGGGGAATCCTTCGTTTCCGACGCCCTGGGCGGATTGGTGGTTCCGGTGGACGAGATTCTGCGCTCGTCGAGAATGCACGAGTAGCCGCACACAGGTTGCCCGGCGGAAGCGGATGGAGTATCCCTTTCCAGTCGTGTCCGGCCCGTGGCGTAAAACGTACAGAGTTGACAGGCATGGGAAATTCCGGTAACGTGGAGGTGTTCGTTGTCGTTTGATTCACCTCGTCCGGACCGCACCGGCGCCAGCCGTCAGGAGCCGTGGATGCACACGCTCACCTGTTCTGCCCGCCGCACGTGGACGGCAGAGGAGTACCACCGCATGATCGAACTCGGCATCCTGCGAGAGGCGGGCGTCGAACTCGTCATGGGCGAAGTGCGGGAGCAGAACGCCTGGGGCACCCCGCACCGGTGGACGTACGAGGAGTGCGAGCGGATGGTCGCGGGCGGGATCGTGGATGAAGACGAGCGCCTTGAACTCGTCGACGGGGATCTCGTCTGTATGACGCCGGTCGGGCACCGCCACATCTACACGGTTAACCTGCTCACGGAGTATCTGGCTGAGCGGGCGCGCGGACGTGCCATCCTCCAGGTGCAGAGTCCCCTCAAGTTCGATTCCGGCCGGGGGCTGATGCCGGACCTCGTTCTCCTGCGCATGCACGAAGACCGGTACCGCTCGCGGCCGGCGAGCGCGTCGGACGCCCTGCTGGTGGCGGAAGTTTCTGACAGTTCGCTTGACCGCGACCTGGCCAAGGCGGAACTGTATGCCCGGGCAGCCATCCCGGAGTACTGGATCGTGGACGTGAACCGCCCCGCGGTTCTGGTGCACCGGGATCCGGCCCGTGGCGAATACACCGAGGTGCGCGAATACCGGCACGGTTCGGCGCTCGTGTCTCCGGCGCTCGGCGGGGCGGAGGTACAGGTTCATGAGGTTCTGGGGCCGCCCTGACACCGGCCCCGGGTTGCCGTAAGGCCGCACAAAGTGAATTATCCCGTCCGGAGGCTGCACGCGCGGCCTCCGGATTCTTTTTCTTGGATGATCCCGGCTTTCCACGGCCGCCCTTTGATGAGCAGACCCGTTGTGCCGTCGGCGCCCCCGGAAGAGCTGAGCCTCGAGGTGAACCCCACGTTCGCCGAGCACCTGCGGGCGCAGAAGGCGGCGCAGGAGCACGGGCGCGGACGGCAGGTTCGCATGCAGCAGCTGATTGGCCTTGGCCTGGGGGTGCCGTTCGGGCTCTGGATCCTGCACCGGCGCGACGGCCGGCTGGATTGGACGGACTGGCTGCTGCTCGCCCTCGCCATCGGCTGGTTTGCGTCGCCGCTTCCCAACTGGCTGCACGTGCGGCGGCTGCGGAGGCAGGCGGGCGGGCCGGTGCGCGTCTCGCTCGCCGAGCGCGGTGTTACCGTCGCCGATGCGCGCGGGAGCAGCACGCGCGCGTGGCGCGACGTCCATGGCGTGACCGAGCGCGACGGCTTTCTGTTCTTTGATCTGGGCGACCCTGTTTCGGGCTTCTTCATCCCCGAACGCGTGCTGCGCGAGGCGGGGGTGCTGGAGCGGGCCCGCGAGATCATTGCGTCCGGCCGCGCGGGGGCGGATGCGGGCGTGGCCAGAGAGGCCGCCGCCGAGGCCCCGCCCGTGCCGAGGGAGCGGCCTGCCGGGCGCGCGGTGTCGGCGGAGTTCGCGCCGACGCTGTGGGAATCGTTTGCGGCGGAGCAGCACGTGTGGTTCCGCTCGCGCCGCGGCCGGCTGACGACGGGGTATCTGGTCGGTGTACCGGTGCTGCTGCTGGCGCTGTTCCGGTGGTCGCTGGGGCCGGACGGGGTGCGCGACAACCTGTACCTGCTCATTGGCGGGGCGGCGCTCGCGCTGGTCGTCATCCCCGCGTTCGACCTGTTCTGGAAGGCGCTGGGGCGGGGGCTGGCGCGCGGACCCCAGGTGCCGCTGCGGATGACGGTGGACGCGGCGGGGGTCACGCAGGAGGCGGGCGGCGCGAGCGTGACGACCGCATGGGCCGGCATTCGCAGGGTGCAGCAGGCGGGCGGGTTCGTGCTGTTCTGGCTGGACCGCAATGCGGCGCACTATCTGCCTCTGCGCGCCGTGGACCAACCGGGGGAGGAGGCGCGCCGCATCATCCGCGAGCACGCGGGCGAACGCGCAGCGCTGTAAGCAGGTGGCAGGTTCCACGCGTGGGACCCCAAGGCAAGCTCATGACGCGCTCCGGCGCGCTGCATCGACCGACATCGACCTGATGAAACAGACCATTCGCATCGCCTCGGGGCAGGGCTTCTGGGGAGACCAGCTGGACGCGCCCAAGCAGCAGGTGGAAGGCGGCCCTATCGACTACCTGATGCTCGACTACCTGGCTGAGGTCACCATGTCGATCATGCAGAAGCAGCGCAGCCGCAACCCGTCCGCCGGGTACGCGCGCGACTTCGTGCCGCTGATGGGCGAGATCCTGCCGGCAGTGGTGGAGCGGGGGATTCGCGTGGTGGCCAACGCGGGCGGCGTGAACCCCGGCGGCTGCCGCGACGCCGTGCTGGAAGAGGCGCGCAAGGCCGGGCTCGGCGGGCGCGCGCGCATCGGCATGATCACCGGCGACGACATTCTGGAGCGCCTTCCGGACCTGCTGGCACGCGGCGTGGAACTGCGCAACATGGAAACGGGCGAGCCCCTTTCCACCGTGCTGGACCGCGTGCAGAGCGCCAACGCCTACATTGGCGCGCGCCCCATCGTGGAGGCGTTGCGCCAGGACGCGCACGTCGTCATCACCGGCCGCAGCACGGATACGGCGCTGACGTACGCGCCCATGATCCACGAGTTCGGGTGGAGCCTGGACGACAACGACCGCATCGCCGCGGGGGTCGTGGCCGGGCACATCAACGAGTGCGGTGCGCAGGCGTCGGGCGGCAACCACCTGGTGGACTGGCGCACGGTGCCGGAGCTGGCCAACATCGGCTACCCCATCATCGAGGCCTCGCCCGACGGCAGCTTCATCGTCACCAAGCACGACGGCACCGGCGGCCGCGTGACGGTGCCCACGGTCAAGGAGCAGCTCGTCTACGAGATGGGCGATCCGCACAGCTACATCACGCCGGACGTGGTGGCCGACTTCACCAGCATCCGCCTGGAAGAGGCCGGCCCCGACCGGGTGCGCGTCCATGGCGTCAAGGGCGGCCCGCGGACGGACCTGCTCAAGGTGAGCATCGCGTACAGCGACGGCTACAAGGCGACGGGAACGCTCGTCTACGCCTGGCCGGACGCCATTGAAAAGGCGCAGATGGCCGACCGCGTGCTGCGCGAGCGGCTGGACCGGCTGGGGCTGAAGTTCGACGAGATCCTGACCGAGTACGTGGGATGGAACGCCACGCACGGCCCGCTGGCCGGCCCGCTGCCCCGCGACCTTCCCGAGGTGACGGTGCGCTGGGGCGTGCGCGGGCAGGACCGCGCGGCGGTGGAGCGCTTCACCAAGGAGATCGCGCCGCTGGTGCTCGCCGGCCCGCCGTCCGTGACCGGCTTTGCGGGCGGGCGCCCGGCGGTGCAGGAGATCATGGCGTACTGGCCGGCGCTGATCCCCAAGACGGAGATCGAGCCGGGGCTGAAGGTGGAGGTGGTGACGGCATGAGGGAACGGCAGTTCCAAGTGCAAGGTGCCCAGTGCCAAGGAGGTTCGCATGCTGGGCCCTGGGCACTTGGACCTGGGCACTTCTTTCCCAGGGAACAGAAGTACCAAGTGCCGAGTGCCCGGTGCCCAGGAGAAGCGGTCGCTGGGCCCTGGGCACTTGAACCTGGGCACTTCTGTTCCGGGGTTTCCGCGTGCGCGTAACCTTTCTCGGCACCGCCGCGGCGCGGCCTACGGTGGGGCGCAACGTTTCCTCGCTGATGATTCAGCGCGAGGGCGACGTGATGATGTTCGACTGCGGCGAGGGGACGCAGCGGCAGATGATGCGCTACGGCACCGGGTTCGCCTTCGATGACATCTTCTTTACGCACCTGCACGCCGACCACTTCCTCGGCGTGATCGGGCTGCTGCGCACGCTGGGGCTGCAGGCGCGCGAGGAGCCCGTGCGGCTGTGGACCCCGCGCGGCACCGCGGACACGCTGCGGCAGGCCGTCGATCTCGGCGTGGAGCGCGTTCCGTTCGAGGTGCCCATCCACGAACTGGAGCCGGGCGAGGCGGTGAACCGGGGCGACTATGAGATCGTCCCATTCCGCACGCAGCACGCGGGGCGCTCGCTGGGCTACGCGGTGGTGGAGCACGCGCGGATGGGGCGCTTCAACGCGGCGCGCGCCCGGGAACTCGGCATTCCCGAGGGGCCGCTGTGGGGCAAGCTGCACCACGGCGAAACGGTGGAGGTGGACGGCCGCGTCTTTCGCCCCGAGGAACTGGTGGGCGAGGCGCGCCCCGGCCGCCGCGTGGTGTATACCGGCGACACGCGCCCCACGGCGGGGACGCGCGAGCATGCAAAGAACGCGGACCTGCTGATCCACGAAGCCACGTTCGCGCAGGACGAGGCGGAGCGCGCCGTGGCGACGGGACACAGCACGGCGCGCGAGGCGGCGGAGCTTGCCGCTTCCATCGGCGTGCGGCGGCTGGCGCTCACGCACTTCAGCCCGCGCTACGCGGATGATCCGCGGCTGCTGGAGCGCGAGGCCAAGCCCATCTTTCCCGACGTGGTGACAGCGTACGACGGGCTTGTCATCGAAGTCCCGTACCGCGAAAGCTGACCCGGCGGCGCCCTCCCCGGGCGCCGCTTTCGCCATCGTTTTCCGCCGTCCCCGTCCCCATCCGCACATCCTCCGTACGCGTTTCGCAACCTGATTTCACATCCGCCGCGGGAGGATGTCGATTTCGGGGTTCCCCGTTCGGCTATGGGATGTTCACTGCGGTATCCACCCCAGAAGGGAGCCATCCGATGAAGTACCTGTGCATGATCTATGATGACGAGCAGGTGTGGGCCAACATGCCGAAGAGCGAGGCGGGCGCCATGATGAGCGAGTACTTCGCCTTCAGCAACGAGGTCGCGAAGAGTGGGCACATGATCGCCGGCGAGGCGCTGCAGCCCGTGTCGACCGCGACGACCATCCGCATGCGCAACGGCAAGCTGTCGACCACGGACGGGCCGTTCGCCGAGACCAAGGAGCAGCTGGGCGGCTTTTACCTGATCGAGGCGCGCGACCTGAATGAGGCCATCCAGATCGCCTCGCGCATTCCGTCCGTGCGCATCGGGAGCATCGAGATCCGCCCGGTGGTGGACTTCGCCGCGCAGCCGCAGTAGCCGGGGACGATGACGGGCGAGGACGCGGCGGGGCTCGCGCGGCGGGCGGTGGATTCCGTCTACCGCGCCGAGTCGCGCCGCGTTCTCGCGACCCTGATCCGCCTGCTGGGCGACTTTGACCTGGCGGAAGAGGCGCTGCACGATGCCTTCGCCGCCGCGCTGGAGCGGTGGCCGCGCGAGGGCGTGCCGGCCAACCCGCGCGCCTGGCTCGTTTCCGCCGGCCGATTTCGCGCGATCGATGCCGTGCGCCGCCGCGCTCGGTGGGACGCGCGCGTGGCAGACATCGCCGCACACCTGGAGGACCGCGCCCAACCCGAGGAGCGGGACGGGGACGGGATCGAGGACGACCGGCTGCGGCTCATCTTCACCTGCTGCCACCCGGCGCTCTCGCCGGACGCGCGCGTGGCGCTCACCCTGCGCGAGGTGTGCGGGCTGACCACGGAGGAGGTCGCGCGCGCGTACCTGACCGGCCCGCCCACGCTGGCGCAGCGCATCGTCCGCGCGAAGGCCAAGATCCGCGACGCGCGCATCCCCTACCAGATCCCGTCACCCGAGGACCTGCCGGAACGGCTGGACGCCGTGCTGCAGGTGGTCTACCTCGTCTTCAACGAAGGCTACTCCGCCTCCGCCGGCGAGGCGCTGACTCGCGCCGATCTTTCCGCCGAGGCGATCCGGCTGGGGCGGCTGCTCGCGGAACTGCTGCCGGAGCCGGAGGTGATCGGCCTGCTCGCGCTGATGCTGCTGCAGGACTCACGTCGCGCTGCGCGGACGACGGCGGCGGGCGAACTGGTGCTGCTCGCGGACCAGGACCGCTCGCGGTGGGACGCCGGGCTGATCGCGGAAGGGCAGGGGCTGGTGGAGCGCGCGCTCCGGTCGCGCCGCTTTGGCCCGTACACGCTGCAGGCCGCCATCGCCGCCGTGCACTCCGAGGCGCGCACGGCGGCGGAAACGGACTGGCCGCAGATCGTGGGATTGTACGACGTGCTGCTGCGCGCCGATCCGTCGCCGGTGGTGGAACTGAACCGCGCGGCGGCGATCGCCATGCGCGACGGGACGGAAGCCGGACTGGCGTTGATCGACGCGCTGCTGGGCCGCGGCGAACTGCGCGACTACCACCTCGCGCACGCCGCGCGCGCCGACCTGTGCGCCCGCGCGGGCCGCGCCGGGGATGCGCGTGCCTCGTACGAGCGCGCGCTGGCCCTCGCGCGGCAGGAGCCCGAGCGACGCTTTCTGCAGCGCCGGCTGGATGAACTCGGCCAAGATCAACCTGGCCTGCTGAGCGGCTGAAGCCGCCGCAACAACGGCTGAAAGCCTCACGATACTGCTGTGAGGCTCCGGGCCGCGGGCCCGGGCTTGGGACGGCGAGGGCCGCTGCGGTCCTCCCCCGGGGCCGGGGCAGAAGACCGGTGCAATCGGCCGGAGTTGGGTGAGGCCGAGAGTGGCGGAGCGAATGAATTCGCCGCAACAACCGCGGAAAGTCTCCCCAACCAGACGGGGAGACTTCACCTGCACGCGGCCGCGAGTTCGGTGCCGAACGCCGCCCTCGCGCTGAGGTCTCCCTTTCTCCTGCGGAGCGGGGGAGAGGGCCGGGGAGAGGGGGGCCTCTCCGAATGCGCGGCACCTTCCCAAAGTGCGCCAAGCCGCCGTTCTCCCCTCTCCGTGCGCAGTTTGCACGGGGAGGGGCCGGGGGAGGGGCCCGCCCGCGGCATGCACCCATCCCTCCGAACCGCACCACGTTCCCATCCCTCCGCAGTTCCCCCCGCGTACCGCCACCCCCGCGTCCTCCGCGTGAACCGGCGGTGGGCGGACTCTGCCCTGAACGACACCCCGTCTGCCGCTCCGGCAAGCAATCCGGCCATCCCGGCGGACTCGAACGGGTACGACGGATGCACTCGCGCGGCGCCGTGCGGGCCGGCGCCCCCCGGCGTCCGTCCGGCCCGCCTTCCCGCTTGACAGGGCCAGCGAATGTCGTATGTTGACCCCTGTCGTTAGCACTCGCGACGGTTGAGTGCTAACAAGCTTCACCCCAATCTCATTCACGGAGGGTTACTGATGGCTACCGCGACCGACATCAAGGTCAAGCCGCTGGCAGACCGCGTCGTCATCAAGGCGCTCGAGGAGAGCGAGCAGATGCGTGGCGGGCTGTACATTCCCGACACCGCCAAGGAAAAGCCCCAGCAGGGCGAAGTGGTGGCGGTGGGCAATGGCCGCGTCGAAGACGGCAAGCGCGTCGACATGGAGCTCAAGGTGGGCGACAAGGTGCTGTACGGAAAGTACAGCGGCACCGAAGTCACCGTCGAAGGCGAGCAGTACCTGATCCTGCGTGAGTCCGACGTGCTCGCGGTGGTGGGCTGAGCCCACCGTTCGCCCACGTCCGAGTGCCTGACCGACTTTTCTAACCTGCAGATAAAAGGAACGAACGCATGGCTGCCAAGGAGCTTACGTTCAACACGGATGCCCGCGCCTCTCTGAAGCGCGGCATCGACAAGCTGGCCGAAGCCGTCAAGGTCACGCTCGGCCCCAAGGGCCGCAACGTGGTCATCGACCGCAAGTTCGGCTCGCCCCTGATCACCAAGGACGGCGTCAGCGTCGCCAAGGAGATCGAGCTCGAGGATTCGATCGAGAACATGGGCGCGCAGATGGTGAAGGAAGTCGCCACCAAGACCAGCGACCTGGCCGGCGACGGCACCACCACCGCCACCGTGCTCGCCCAGGCCATCTTTCGTGAAGGCCTCAAGAACGTCACGGCCGGCGCCAACCCCATGTCGCTCAAGCGCGGCATCGACAAGGCCGTGGAAGCCGTCATCGCCGAGCTGAAGAGCATCTCTGTGGAGACGGCCGGCAAGAAGGAAATCGCCCAGGTCGGCACCATCTCCGCCAACAGCGACGAAGAGATCGGCAACCTGATCGCCGACGCCATGGAGAAGGTCGGCAAGGACGGCGTGATCACGGTCGAGGAGGCCAAGGGCCTGGAGACCACGCTGGAGACCGTGGAAGGCATGCAGTTCGACCGCGGCTACGTGTCGCCGTACTTCGTGACCGACCCGGACCGCATGGAGGCCGTTCTTGAGGACGCGCTGATCCTGATCCACGACAAGAAGGTCAGCACCATGAAGGACCTTCTGCCGATCCTGGAAAAGGTCGCGCAGATGGGCCGTCCGCTCATGATCATCGCCGAGGACGTGGAGGCCGAGGCCCTGGCCACGCTCGTCGTCAACAAGCTGCGCGGCACGCTGCGCGTGGCCGCCGTCAAGGCGCCGGGCTTTGGCGACCGCCGCAAGGCCATGCTGCAGGACATCGCCATCCTTACGGGCGGCCAGCTGATCACCGAGGAAGTCGGCTTCAAGCTGGAGAACGCCGTGGTGAGCGACCTGGGCCGCGCCAAGCGCGTGGTGATCGACAAGGACAACACCACCATCATCGACGGCGCGGGTGACGCCGAGGCCATCAAGGGCCGGATCGCCGAGATCCGCAACGCGATGGACAAGACCACCTCGGACTACGACCGCGAGAAGCTGCAGGAGCGCCTGGCCAAGCTGGCCGGCGGTGTTGCGGTGATTCACGTGGGCGCCGCCACCGAGACGGCGATGAAGGAAAAGAAGGCCCGCGTGGAGGACGCTCTGCACGCGACCCGCGCGGCGGTGGAAGAGGGCATCGTGCCCGGCGGCGGCGTGGCGCTGCTGCGCGCCCAGGCCGGCCTGCGCACCATGAAGCTCGAGGACGCCGACGAGAACATTGGCGTGCGCATCATTGAGCGCGCCCTGGAGGAGCCCATCCGCCAGATCGCGACCAACGCCGGTGTGGAAGGCAGCATCGTGGTGGCGCAGGTGCGCGCGAGCGAGAGCCCGTCGTACGGCTACAACGCCCGCACGGACGTGTACGAGGACCTGGTGCAGGCCGGCGTCATCGACCCCACCAAGGTGACCCGCACGGCGCTGCAGAACGCGTCGAGCATCGCCGGGCTGCTGCTGACCACCGAGGCCGTCATCACGGAGAAGCCGGAGCCCAAGGGCGCCGGCGCCCCCGCGATGCCGGGCGGCGGCGGCATGGACGGCATGTACTGAGCCGATCGGGCGAAAGCCTGAACGGATTCGGTAGGTGAAAAGATCGGCGGAGGGCCTTCGGGCTCTCCGCCGGTTTGCTTTTGGGTCAGTGATGTTGGGTTTGCGCGGTGCTTGCCGAGTCGGTTCTGCAGCGATCTAACATCTTTTCGACTGAAATCTATCGTAACGTTTGCAGATGCAAACCGAGTACCGTATACTTTCCGAACGGGCCTGCAGTGACGCCGGGTGGATCGCCGCTGATCGGCTCGAGTAGATCCCTCTTACATGTCTAACCACTAGAGTCGCCATCATCATGCATCCTACTTACACGCCAATCCTCAAGGCCCGCTGGGGTGAACTGAGGGCACTTGCAGAGGTCGACTCGGCTGGCCGCAACACCATCACCCCGTTGATCGACGTTCCGCCGCTTCCACAGGCCGATCCCGACGACGCGGAAGAGGGCGACCCTGCACCTCGGCGGAACCCATTCCCCACCATGGCGGAACGGCTCTCCGGGGCTTGGGCGCAGACTGGGCCTGTCTGGATCGACACGGGTGCGCTCGGACCTGACGACTATGAGTTCGGCGACCCTCACGGGTACTTCGTGCGCGAGGCTGCAGACTCGGGACTGCGCCTAGTGCCGGTAGTCCGGAGTAACCCCCGCAGTGCCGAGCGAATTTCTTCGTTGGGGTTTAGAAACGGAGTGGTAGCCCGGCTGCGCTCGGCCGACTTCGCGGTCCAAGTAAGTGACGTGCTCGCTAGGGTCGCTTCTGACACTGGGGTCGTCGCCGCAGACACCGATATCCTGATCGATCTCGGATCGGTGCCCGCCGATGCAGGTGAGTCCACCTATTTCACCGCGCGCCAGATGCTGCTCGCGCTTCCTCCGCGGGGGTGGCGAAGTGTGACGCTGGCGGCATCTACGTTTCCCGAGAACCTAGGGATGATCACAGGTGCTGGAGAAGCGCGCCTTCCGCGCGGCGAGTGGGCGCTGTGGCGCCGCATTCGTGCCCGGAGTGACTGGGGCTTCGAGGTGCAGTTCGGGGATTATGGCGTCTCGCACCCGGCTTTCCCGGCCTTCGGAAGGACAGGCCCTCCCTCATTGCGCTACACGGCTGGAGACGTGTTTCTCTTGGTAAAGCGTCGCCGGGCGTCCGAAACGCAGCCGTTCCCGTACCGCGACCTTGCACGGTACGTGGTCAGCACGCCGGAGTACCAGCGTTATGGTCCAAGCTTCAGTTGGGGGGACGGCGAACTCGCGCGACTCGCGGCCCAGTTGGAAAAGGGCAAAGGCGGGAAGGGGTGGGGTGGCGCGAAGGAGTGGCGGAAGATCGGTACGTCACACCACTTGGCGGTCGTCGTTCAAGACATATTCGGGGGCTGAACTCCGGCCGAAGGCCAGCTTTTCCGCCGCTTCAGCATTGCCCGAACTTCGTCCTGCAGTTCAGGTAGCGTTAGTCGCCGGGTGAGTTCTCGCCAGGTCGTAAACGTAGTCTTGCTGCGAAAACCACGCGCTCCGCCGTGCCGGTCAAGGACTTCGAGCGCCTCCGTTTTCCAGAGTAGCTGCGCAACGTGGTATGGATCGACGGAGGTGTTGCGCGTAGCGGGGCGGATTTCCGAGAGCTGGACGCACGTGCCAGTCGATTCAGCTAAACGAAGCCCCCACCAACACGGAAGCAAGGTCGCTGCCCGCTTCAAGTGGCTAGCTGCGGCAACAAGCGTCAGGAAGTCGAAAACTAAGGCGTAGGCGTTGGCCTGTGCGGGTAGCCGCGTGAGTGTGTCCCGCGCGCTCTTGATCTCGTAACCGTGCAGGTGACCGTTCACGACCGCCGCGTCGATCCGGTACTCGCCTCGGAAAATGCCCATCTCCTCGACTACCCGGCTTCCGCCATCAGCGGCGAACCTGTCAAGATCAGACCGGCGTAGCGCGATGCGAACGTCGATATCGCGCATAGCTCGGTTCGTCCTTGTAAGAGAAAGTGACAGTCAGTGGCAGGCGTGCGGCAAGATAATGCTCAAGGATGGTGCATCCGGCAAGCGAGTGTCCGGTGGGCAACTTGGGTCACCGAATATTCTCGAGTTCCTTAACCAGCCGGTCGAGTTCGCGCCCGCGCTCCCGCGCGAGGTTCACGACGACCTTCTCCCACCCGGCCGGAGGCGAACGGTAGCTCGCCGCGTCGGGGGCCAATCGCATCTGACGTATGGTCTGCGGTTGCAAGCTGAACGCCTTTGCCAACTCCGTGGCCGGAAGGCCAAGCAGGTTCGTTGCGGTTCTGAAATCCATGTAGACAGCGTGTTGACGGCGCCGAGTTCCGTGTATATACTATTGACGGGCAGCGACAAAAGACAAGGCTGGCTGCTCTCCCGCCAAGAAGATTCAGCCAGCCTCATCCGTGAACGACCCGAGGGCCGCCGGTAGAGTATCGCTGCCCGGCGCTTAGGGTCAAGAGCTTGGAGGTTCGGCATGGAACAGCAGCTTACGCCCTCGCCCATGCGGCTCTTGGAGATCCTGACAGACCGGTTCGGCGCGCTGGAGGCGGTGGCGAACTCCTCGATCAAGCTGGCCCGGTACGCGCCGGAGGATGAGCTGGCGATGGATCTGCTCGTCGCCGAAGCGGTGCTGGAGTTCGGCACCAGCCTGCGCGAGGCGCAAGACGGGACGAGGCAGTGGGCGCGGGAGCGCGGCGTGGCGCCGGTGGCGTAGGGGGACGCAGGGCAACGCGCGCGGGCGGCCGGACGGGAGCCGATCGGGCGCAGGCTGAGACGGATCAGGACATCATCACCGGCGGAGCGCCCATGTGGCTCTCCGCCGGTTTCGTTTGCGCGCCATCCGTTTCCACCGCACCGGCCGCGAACACGGGGCAAGCGCCGGCTCGTCGCGGAGCCGGAAGTTCGTCCAACCGCGCGTGCGGAACACAGCCCGTTGGAGCGACTCCGAATGCCGGTGGACAGACGTTTGCATTGCCTGACAAGTCCGCCGGGTAACCGGCATCCAGATCCCCTCACGGGAGCAGAATTCTGTCGGACCTGCTGGACCTTTCCGAGCTCTTCGGCGACTTTCGCGACGAGGGCCGTGCCCAGCTGGCGCGGCTCGATGCCGCGCTTGCCGGGCTGGACGCCGGACAGGCCCCCGACGAAGCGCAGCGGGCCGAACTGCTCCGCGCGCTGCACACCATCAAGGGCAACGCGGCCATGCTGGGGCTGCGGCCCCTGCAGGAGCTGGTGCACGGCGTAGAAGACGCGTTCAAGCGCGCGCCCGCCCCGGCCGTGCTGCCGCTGGACGTGCTGCACCGCGCCGCCGCCGCCCTTCGCCGCGCGCTGGAGGCCGCGGGCGGGGCGGAGCAGGAGCAGGCGTTCGCGCCCCTCGCCCCCCTGCGCGCGGAACTCGCCGATGCGCTCGCCGCCCCCGCGCCGTCCACCGTGCCCGTCGTCGACGCAGATGCCGCGGAGCGCCCGGATGATGCGTCCGTACCGATCCTTTCTGCCGAATCGGTGGATGGCGCCGGTGGGGCAGGAGAGTCCCTGGTCGACGCAGAAGACTCCGCCCCGGCGGATGCACCGGCCACCGCGGATGTGGGCGCGGCGGAGCCGTCCGCATCCACCGCGCGCGCTGCGGAGTCTGACGGCCCGACATCCACGGAGGCCGCGAGCGATGCCGGAGCGGACGGCCCGATATCCATGGAAGCCGCGCCGGCCCCGTCATCCATCCCGCCGGGCGTTCCCTCCTCATCCGCCAGCGCCGTGTCCCCGGCCGCCGGCGCCACAGCAGCCGACGCGCCCGCATCCACCACGCGGACGCCGTCGACCGGGAATGCGCCGGCGCCGGAGCGGCGAAGCGACGCGGGGGCGCGCGAAGAATCGCTGCGCATTCCGTTCGCCCGGCTGGACCCGCTGCTGAGCCAGGTAGACGACATGGCGCGCGCGGTGGAAGGGCTGCGCGCGTGGGCGGCGGAGAACGCGCAGGCGCTGCAGGCCGCGGGGCTGCGCCGCGGAGCCGCCGAGCGGCTGGAGGAGCTGGAGTCGTCCGCCTCCGCCGTGCGCCGCGGCGCCACGTCGCTGCGGCTGGTGGCGGTGGAGCGCGTGTTTTCGCGCTTTCCGCCGCTGGCCACCGAGCTTGCCCGCGAGCGCGGCAAGCGGGTGCGCGTGGAACTGCACGGCGAGGGAACGGAGCTGGACAAGGCCACCTCCGACGCGCTGCTGGACCCGCTGCTGCACCTGGTGCGCAACGCCGTGGACCACGGCGTGGAGCCGCCGGAGGAGCGCCGCGCGGCCGGCAAGCCGGAGACGGCGATCATCCGCCTGTCCGCCGCGCAGGACGGCGACCGGGTGCGCATCGAGGTGGAGGACGACGGCCGCGGGCTGGACCGCGCCGCCATCGAGCGCCGCGCCCGCCAGCTGGGCCTGGTGCCGGAGGGCGAGGCGCTGGACGAGCTGGAGGTCGACGAGCTGCTGTTTCGCCCCGGCTTCAGCACGCGGACCGAGGCAGACGAGGTGTCGGGGCGCGGCGTGGGGCTGGACGTGGTGCGCGAAGCCGTGTCGCGGCTGCGCGGCCAGGTGCGGGTGGAGGATGGCGACGAGGGGGGCACCCGCTTCGTGCTGCTGGTTCCGCTGACGGTGGCGCTGGTGCCCGTCCTGTTCTTTACGGCCGCGGGGCAGACCTTTGCCATCCCCGCGCTGGACGTGGAAGAAACGCTGCGCGCCGGCACGCCCGGACGCACCGGCCCGGCGGAAACCGTGGCCGTGCACGACGAGGCCGTTCCGCTGGTGCGCCTGGACCGCGTGTTCGGCTGGGAGCCGGCGCCGGACCCGCGCTTTGTGCTGGTGCTGCGACGGGGCACGCGCGCGGCGGCGCTGGGCGCGGACCGGCTGCTGGCGCAGGACGCCGCCACCGTGCGCGCGCTCCCGTCGGCGCTGGGCGGCCCGCGCGGCGTCTCGGGCGCGGTGGTGGACGCGCGCGGGCGGGTGGTGCTGCTGCTGGATCCGGGGGAGATGCTGGAAATGAACGTGGACCTGTACCGGGGAGGCACGGGTGGGGGATGAACGACGCCGGCTGCTGGTGGTGGAAGACAGCCCCATGATGGTGCGCATGTACCGCATGGTGCTGGGCCCGCACTACGAGCTGGCCTTTGCCGCCGACGGCGCGGAGGGGCTGGATGCCGCCGCGCGCGACCCGAAGGTGCACGGCATGGTGGTGGACATCAACATGCCGGGGATGGACGGCCTGGAGTTCGTCCGGCGGCTGCGGACGGAGCTGGGGATGACGGACGTTCCCGTCCTCGTCTGCTCCACCGAGGCGGCCGAGGCGGACCAGGCGGCCGCGCGCCAAGCGGGGGCGAACGCGTTTCTCCCCAAGCCCTGGCAGCCCGCCCAGCTCCTGGCCGCGGTCGCCGAACGGCTGAACGGAGCGGCGTGAGCACGCTTTCGGTGCGCGTGGGCGGCGCGGAGTTCGGCATTCCCGCCGAGCGGGTGCGCGAGGTGCTGCGCCCCCCGCTGCTCACCCGGGTTCCGTTCGCGCGCAACGGCGTGCGCGGCGTTGCGCAGGTGCGCGGGACGGTGCTGGCCGTCGTGGATCTCGGTGAGCGGCTGGGCCTGGCGCCGGTGGGGGCACCCGGGCGGCTGGTGGTGGTGTGGGGGCGAGAACGCGAGCCGGTGGGGCTGCTGGTTGACCGCGTGGTGGGACTGCTGGAGGAGGACGGGGGCGAAGAAGCCGCCCCCGACGAGGCATCGGCGGCGCTGCCGCCCGGATGGCTGGCCGGCATCGCCGTGCCGGCATCCGGGCGCCGGGTGGCGCTGCTGCACCTGGAACGAGTCCTGGGCCAAGAGGCGAAATGAGCGTGTCGGAACGGTTCGGCGACCTGCGGGTGCGCACCAAGATCCTGCTGGGCTTCGTGCCCGTGCTGGCGCTGATGGCGGTCATCGCCGTCACCGTGGCGGAGCAGGGGCGGCGGCTCACGGCGCTGGACACCGAGTCGCAGCGGCTGGAAGACGTGCAGCGCGCGGCGGTGCAGCTGGAGGTGGCGCTGGCGGACCGCACCCTGGCGTACCGCGACTTTCTGCTCAGCGGGCAGGACACCGCGCTGGTCATGTACGCCGAGGCCGAGCGGCGCGTGGAGCGCTACCGCGACGAGGCCCAGGGGCTGGCGCGCGACCGGGTGCAGGTGGCCCGCCTGGACAGCGCCGTGGCCCTTGCCGAAGAGTGGGTGAGCACCGTCGCCACCCCCGGCATCGCGCTGCGCCGGGCCACCCTGCGCCCCGGGGGGCCGCCGATGGATTCCGTCATCCGCTTCGTGCAGAGCGGAGCGGGGCGGCGGGGCGCCAACCGCGCCCGCGAGGTGCTGGCCCGCTTTGACGAGCGCGCCGGCGAGCTGTCCGTCGCGCGGCGGGGCGACGTTCGCGCCGCCACCAACCGCGCCCGCGACACCGCCGTGTGGCTCACCCTGCTGGGGATCGCCGTCGCCGTGGGCACCGCGTGGTTCCTGGCGGCCCGCATCGGCAAGCCGCTGCGCGAGGCCGTGCGCTTCGCCGGCGCCATCGCCGAGGGCGACCTGACCGGGCAGGCGGCGGGCGGAAGCCGCGACGAACTGGGGCAGCTGACGGAAACGCTGAACCGCATGTCGCGCGACCTGCGCACCGCCGTGGGCGGCGTGAACACCGCCGCCGTGCAGACCGCTGCGGCGGCCGAGCAGATCTCCGCCACCTCGCAGCGCATGGCCGCCACGGTGGACGACCAGGTGGCCGCGACGGAGCAGACCTCCACCTCCATGGAGGAGATCGCCGCGCAGATCACCCGCGTGGCCTCCAGCGCGGAATCGCTCGCGGCCTCGGTGGAGCAGACCAGCAGCTCCATCGGCCAGATGGGGCAGTCCATCGAGCACACCGCGGTGAGCGCCGACACGCTGGGGACCGCCGTGGAGCAGACGTCCGCCACCATCCAGGAAATGGCGGCGAGCATTCAGCAGGTGGGCCGGCACGTGGACGAGACGCGCCACATCGCCCTGGACGCCAAGACGGCGGCCACCACCGGCGGCGACACGGTGGACCAGACGGTGGCGGGGATGCGCCGCATTCACGACGAGGTCAACCGCCTCACGGAGCGGATGCGCGTGCTGGGCGCGCAGGGCGAGTCCGTGGGCCAGATCTCCGAGACCATCGAAGACATCGCCGACCAGACCAACCTGCTGGCGCTGAACGCGGCGATCGAGGCCGCGCGCGCGGGCGAGCACGGGCGCGGATTCGCCGTCGTGGCGCAGGAGATCCGCCGCCTGGCCGAGCGCTCGGTGGAGTCGGCGCGCGAGATCGGCCACACCATCCGGGCGGTGCGGGGCGGGGTGGATTCGGCCCTGGAAAGCAGCGGCGCGCTGGGCGAGCGGGCGGAGCAGGGGATCACCCTGGCCGAGGCGGCGGCGACCGCCCTCGCCCGCATCGTGGCCGCGGCGGCGCGCACGGCGGAGCTGATGCAGGAGGTGTCGCTGGCGACCGAGCAGCAGGTGCTGGCCGCGAGCCAGGCGCAGCAGGCCACGCAGCACATTCAGCACGTGGCCGAGGAGGTGCGCATCGCCACGCGCGAGCAGGCGCTGGCCAGCCGGCAGATCGTGCAGGCGGCGGAAAACATGAACCAGCAGACGCAGGAAGTCTTCGCCGCCACGGGCGAGCAGAAGCGGGGCGGGGAGATGATCCTGCGGGCGACGGAAAACATCGCGCAGGGCGCCCGTGCCGCGCAGGCCTCCGTGCGCGAGGCGCGCAGCGCGGCCGACGACGTGGCCGCGCAGGCCGCGCGCCTTACCGAGCTGGTGAGCCGCTTTCGTGTCTGACCCGGCCTGGGCGGAGGAACTCGCCGCGCTGCTGACGGCCGGGCGGGGCGGCGACGCGGCGGAGCGCGCCCTGGCCGCCGCGGCCGACGAGCGGACGTGGGTGCGCGAGCGCGCGCTGGCCGCGCTCGCCCGGCTGCCGCACGCGCGGCTCCTGCTCCCCGCGCTTGAAGGCGCCCTGCGCGACGGGGCGGATGCCGGCCGCCGCAACGCCGCGCGCTCCATTCTGGCCGCGCTCGCCGCGCCGGGCGCGCTGGCCGGGGCGCGGCGCGCGCTGGACCGCCTGGTGCGCCACGACGCGGACCCGGACGTGCGCCTGCTGGCCGCGTCGGCGCTGGGCGAGTGCGCCAACCCCGAGGCGCGTGCCGGCCTGGAGGCGGCGCTGGACGACGCGGACGCCAACGTGGCCGCGGCCGCCGCGGACGCGCTGGGCTCGCTGGGCGATCCGCGCTCGGTGGAGGCATTGGCCGCCGTCGTGGCGGGCGGCGACCCCTGGCGCGCGCTGGCCGCCGTCTTCGCCCTGGGCCGCATCGGCGCGGCGCGCGCACTGCCGGCGCTGGCGGCGGCTACCGCCGATCCCCTGCTCGCGGGCGCGGCGGTGGAGGCCATCGGCGAGCTGGGCGAGCCGGCGGGGCTGGATGCGCTGCGCGGCCCCGCGCTCTCCGGCGACGCCGAACTGCGCCGCGCGGCGCTGGCGGCGGCGGCGGGGCTCCTGCCGGGATCTCCGCCCCCCACGCCGGAGTGGCTGCGCGAGGCGGCGCGGGCGGATGCGGACGAGCTTGCCGCGCGCTTTGCCGGCGCGGAAGCGGATGCCGCCGCGGCCGTCCTGCTGGGCGCGGCGGGGACGGAGGACGCCGCGGCGCTGCTGGCGGATGCCATGGGCGACCCGGAGCGCGGCCCGGCCGCCGCGGGCGCCCTGGGCCTGCTTCCCCCGGAGGTGGCGCTGGCCGTCCTGCTCCCCCGCATCGAGGCGGCGGACGCGGGGGCCCGCGAAGAGCTGGTGGCCGCGCTTCCCCCGCTGCCGGACCGCGCCGCCGCCACGCGCGTCGCGGCGCTGCTGGACGACGAGGACCCCGAGGTGCGCGCCACCGTGGCCGAAGCGCTGGGCCGTGCGGCGCCGGAAGCGGAGGTCCGTGCGCTGCTGGCGGATGCGCTGGCGGAGCCCGGCCGCCGCGCCGGGGCGGCGCTGGCCCTGGGCCGCCTTTCGGGCGGTGCCTGCGAGCTGCTGATCCCCCTGCTGGAAGACCCGTCGCCAGAAACGCGGCGCGCGGCCGCGGAAGGGATTGCCCGCTGCCCGGGGGAGGGCGTGGCCGCCGCGGTGGCCGCCGCGCTCGCGCGGGAAACGGACCCGGCCGCGATCCGCTCGCTCGCCGCCGCCCTCGCCGTCACCGGGCGGGAGCGGGCGGTGGGGCCGCTCTCCGTTCTGGCGCGCGGGGACGATGCGGGCGCGCGCTTCGCGGCGGTGCGGGCGCTGGGGCGCACGGGCGCGGCGGACGCGCTGGACATGCTGCTGCAGGTGCTGGGGGACGCGGCGGACCCGGGGCTGCAGGCGGCGGCCCTGCAGGCGCTGGGCGAGCTGGGCGACCCGCGCGCCGCCGATGCCGTGGCTGCGCGCATCGAGGGCGACGACCGCGACCTGCGCCGGGTGGCCGCGATCGCGCTGCGGAGGATCGCGCCGGCGGAGGCGGCGGAGCGGTTGGTGCGCGCCCTGGCGGACCGGGACTGGCGCGTGCGCCTGGCCGCCGCGCGCACGCTGGAGCGGGTGCACGCGCCCGGCGCCGATGCTGCGCTGCACGCCGCCGCCGAGTACGACGCCGACCCGCTCGTTCGCCGGGCCGCCGCCCGCGCCCTGGCCGTGGCCCGGACGGCGGGCGCCTGATGGCGGTCCCGTTCAGCGACGAGGAGTTCCGCACGTGGGCGGAGTGGCTGGCCGAGGAGCTGGGGCACCGCTGGGGCCCCGAGCGGCGCGAAATCCTGCGCACCCGGCTGGAGCCGCGCCGCGCTGCGCTGGGGCTGGACTCGTTCGACGCGCTCCTCTTCCACCTGCGCTTTCACCCGGAACGGGGCGCGGAGCGGGAGCGGCTGGTGCCGCACCTGACCAACAACGAGAGCTACTTCTGCCGTGAGCAGGGCTCGCTGGACGTCATCGCCGGCGAACTGCTGCCGGCGCTGGCGGCGCGGCTCGGCCCCGGCGGCCAGGCGCGGGTGCTGAGCGCCGCCTGCTCCACGGGCGAAGAGGCGTACACGCTTTCCATCCTGGCCCGCGAGCACGGATTCTTTGCCGCGCCGGGCGCGCTGCGGGTGACGGGGGTGGACGTGGACGCCCGCGCGCTGGAGCGGGCGGAGGCGGGCGTGTACAGCGGCCACGCCTTTCGCGCCACGGACGATGCGTGGCGCGCCCGCTGGTTCGATCCGCGCGGCGATGACGCGTGGGCGGTCAGGCCCGCGGTGCGCGCGCCGGTGCGCTTTGCCGCCGCGAACCTCGTCCAGGACGGCTGGTGGACGGCGCTCGGCCCCCAGCACCTGATCCTTTGCAGGAACGTAATGATCTACTTTGACGAGAACGCCGTGCTGCGTGCGGCGCGCGGGTTGTGGGAGGCGCTGGCCCCCGGCGGGTACCTGTTCCTGGGGCACGCCGAAAGCCTGCGCCACGTCCCCATCCCCTTCGAGCTGCACCGCCGCCCGGGCGCGCTCTTTTACAGGCGCCCCCTGGAGGCCGCGTGACTCAGGAGCCCGCGCGCGTGCTGCTGGTGGATGACAGCGCCTTTGTGCGCCGGGCCACGGAGCGCATGCTGGGCCCGCTGCCGGGCGTCACCGTGGTCGGCGGCGCGCGCGACGGGGTGGAGGCGCTGGCCCTGGTGCGCGCGCTGCGCCCCGACCTGGTGATCATGGACGTGGAAATGCCGGGGATGGACGGCATGGCCGCGCTGGAAAGCATCATGCGCGAGTGCCCCACCCCCGTCCTTCTCCTCTCCTCCCACACGCAGGCGGGGGCGGAGATCACGCTGCGCGCGCTGGAGGCGGGGGCGGTGGACTTCATGGACAAGGGGACCGGGACGGGGATGGACATCCATGCCCTGGCGCCGCTGCTGCGCGAAAAGGTGGGCGCCGCGCTGCGCGCCCGCACCGCCCCGCGCGCCGCGCCGCCGCCTTCGCCGCGCGCGTCGCGGACCGCCGGCGCGGGAGCGCCCGCCGCCCGGCCGGGGCGCTACGAAGTGGTGGCCATCGGCTCGTCCACGGGCGGGCCGCGTGCGCTGGCGGAGCTGGTTCCCGCGCTCCCCGCCGGCTTTGCGGCGGCCGTCGTCATCGCCCAGCACATGCCGCACGGCTTTACCGAAACGCTCGCGGAGCGGCTGGACCGGCGCAGCCCGCTGCACGTGGCGGAGGCCCGGGACGGCGACGCGCTGGTGCCCGGGACGGTGCTCATCGCCCCCGGGGGACGGCAGATGGGAGTGCGGCGGGAGGCGGACGGCACCCTTTCCATCCGCCTGTGGGACGATCCGCTGAGCCTGCACAAGCCCTGCGTGGACACGCTCTTCCATTCCGTGGCGCAGGCGGTGGGGAGCGCGGCCGTGGGCGTGGTGCTCACGGGGATGGGGAACGACGGGGCCGAGGGGCTGGCCCGCATTCGCGCCGGCGGCGGACGCTGCCTGGTGGAGAGCGCGCGGACGGCGGTGATCGACGGGATGCCGGCCGCGGCGCGCGGATCGGCCGAGCGGGACGTGGATCTGGAACAGATGGCCGGCGTGCTCGCCTCCATCGTGGGAGCAGAGTGATGGCGCGCGTTCTCGTAGTGGACGACCAGAAGGTGTCGCGGGCCACCGTGGCCGCCATCCTCAACGCTGCAGGGCACACGGTGCAGAGTGCCTCGTCCGGCCCGGAGGGGATCGAGCGCGCCCAGGCCGACTGCCCGGACGTCATCGTGCTGGACGTGCAGATGCCGGGGATGGACGGGTTCGAGGTAGTGGAGCGCCTGAAGCAGGACGCATCCACCGCTCCCATCCCCATCGTGCTGCTGACGGCGCAGGCCCCCACCGACGAACTGCTCGTGCGCGGGCTGGACCTGGGCGCCTACGACTTCCTGAACAAGGGGTGCAGCCGCGCCGAGCTGCTGGCGCGCGTGGGGGTCATGGCGCGCATCAAGCGCGGGTACGACGAGCTGGCGTCGGTGGCGCGGGTGTCGGGGCTGGCGCTGGAGGCCAGCGACCTGCAGGTGCTGGCGGACGGCGTGGCCGAACAGGTGGCGCGCACCTTTCGAGCGGAGATGGCGCTGCTGGCCATGCCCGGGGCCGGCTCGGTGCTGGAGGTGCGCGCCGGCTTCGGCATCCGCACCAACGACCCGGACTGGTTCGTGATGGTGGACCTGGTGCTGGACCGGCTTTCGTGCCTTCCCGGCGCGCCGGCGGTGGGCTTCGCTCCGGATGCGGGCGGGGAGTGGCCGTCCGGCCTGGGCGCGGGCGCCGCGGTGTGCGTGGCGCGCTCGTCCGGCGGGCCGGCGCTGCTGGCGGTGGTTCGCGCGGACGCGGTGCCGTTCGGCGACCAGGACCTGGCGCTGCTGGGGCTGCTGGGGCGGCAGGCCACGCTGGCGCTGGACAACGCCGTGCTGCACGCGCAGACGCGGCAGCAGGCGCGCGCGCTGGAGGAGCAGGCGACGGCCCTGGAATCGGCGATGACGGAGCGCTCGCGCTTCTTCTCCAGCATGAGCCACGAACTGCGCACCCCGCTCAACGCCATTCTGGGCTACGGCGAGCTGCTGCGGGAAGGGGCCTATGGCGACCTGTCGCCCGCGCAGGGCAGCACGCTGGAGCGCATGGCGCGCAGCTCCCGCCACCTGCTGGAGCTGGTGAACGACGTGCTCGACATCTCCAAGATGGAGGCGGGCAAGCTGAAGCTGCTTCCGGAGCCCACGGATCTGGCGCTGCTGCTTCGCGACATCGCGGGCACGGTGGAGCTGCAGGCGCGCGAAAAGCAGCTGGAGCTGCAGATCTTCGCCGACGAGCCCGTCCAGATGGTCACCGACCCGGGCCGGGTGCGCCAGATCGTGCTGAACCTGCTCTCCAACGCGATCAAGTTCACGGACGCGGGCTCCGTGCGCGTGCTGCTCTCGCGGGCGGGCCGCGGGGTGGAGGTGCGGGTGGAGGATACGGGGCCGGGCATTGCGCCCGAGGACCAGGAGCGCGTGTTCCAGGAGTTCGAGCAGACGGGCGGGAGCGCCGGCCGCGGCGGCACGGGGCTGGGGCTCCCCATCTCACGCCGGCTGGCCGGAATGCTGGGCGGAAGCCTGAGCCTGGAGAGCACCCCCGGCCAGGGCTCCGCCTTCACCCTGCGCCTCCCTGTGGACGTGGGCGAGGGGCGAACGGCCGCACCCCCCGGAACCGCCGGCGCCTGAACGCCAACCTCCGATCACCGGGCCATGCGAACGCCACCTGCCGCCACGCGGCTGGCGCGGGGTGGCGGGGATCGCGGGGAATTTGGTGCGGAGGACGAACTCGGCTCGGATTCCGAACGAGCCGTCACGACCAGTGCGGGGTTTCGTCTACCCGAAGCGGAGTCATGATGGGGAGGATGCTTGACACGTCATCGATTCACGTGTAAGTTATCTGCATGACGACGATGCAAGGTGTGCAGGCGCCGCCTGCCAGCGACGGGGTGCTGCAACGCGAACTGCAGCAGCGGCGGCCGTTCCGGTCTCCTGCGCAGGAGGCGGCGATCGCCATGCTGCGCACGGCGGACGTGGTGCGGCGCCGGCTCGCGGCCGCGGTGGAGCCCGCGGGCATCACGCTGGCGCAGTACAACGTGCTCCGCGTGCTGCGCGGGTCCAATCCCACGCCCCTGGCCACGTACGAGATCGCGGAGCGGCTGATTGAGCAGACGCCGGGCGTCACCCGCCTGCTGGACAGGCTGGAGTCGCAGGGCTGGGTTTCGCGGACGCGCTGCACGGAGGACCGGCGCCTGGTGCACTGCCGCATCACCGAGGACGGGCTTGCCCTCCTCGCGCGGCTGGACGCCGAGGTCGACGCGGCGGACGAGGCCGCGGTCGGGGCGCTCAGCAACGATGACGTCGCGGTGCTCGTCCGCCTGCTGGGCCACGTGCGGCAGGGCTGCGGGGCGGAGCACCCAACCGCCGACGACTGAGCGGCGAGACGGAGGCAGGGAAGCACGGACCGGCCGCGCCTGAGCAAGCGCCATTCAGGATCTGCGTACTCGTGTACGCGATTAGCTGACACGTCATGGAATGACGCGTCACACACACTCGACAGGAGATCACCATGTCCAAGACTCAGCCGACTTTCGCCACGCAGGCGACCGCCTTTGCTCCGTCGGGCGTGCGCGCGCCGGATGCTCGCGTGACCACGGCGGGGCGGGGAAGGGCGTCCGGACTGCGAGGCATCGCGCGCGTCCTTGCGACGCCGGCCGATCCCACGGCCACGGTGGCGCGGCTCGCGCTCGGCGCCATGATTCTGCCGCACGGGCTGCAGAAGGCGTTCGGGATGTTCGGCGGCTACGGCTTCTCGGGGACGATGCAGTTCTTCACCGAAACGATGCACATCCCCTACATCTTCGGCGTGCTGGCCATCGCGGCCGAGCTGCTGGGCGGGCTGGGGCTGCTGGTGGGGCTGTCCGGCCGCGTGGCCGCGTTCGGCGTGGGCTTTACGCTCCTTGTGGCCGCGCTCACCAGCCACGTGCAGAACGGCTTCTTCATGAACTGGTTCGGCGCGCAGAAGGGCGAGGGGGTCGAGTTCTTTCTGCTCGCCATCGCGCTCGCCGTGGTGGTCATGATCCGCGGCAGCGGCGCCTGGTCGCTGGACCGGCTGATCGACCGCCGCTGAACGGTCTGCTCCGGGGTGGGCATCATCGCCATCCACCCCATCCCGGGGCGGCGGCGGATCGAAACGCATCGCGAAACCTCCTCGCCGGCATGCATCGCCGGCGGGGAGGTTTTCGCGTGGTCGGACCCCTCAGAGCTGCGTCATTCCGCCATCCGCCACCAGTTCGGCGCCCAGCACGAAGGAGGAGTCCGGCGTCACCAGAAAAAGGACCGCCTTGGCGATCTCGTCCGGCTCGCCGAAGCGCTTCATGGGCACCTGCCCCTGGATGTTCGCGGCGGCCGCTTCCAGCGCCTCGGGCGGAAGCCCCAGCCGCCCGTAGAGCGGGGTGGTCACCGGACCGGGACTCACCACGTTGACGCGGATGCGCCGCTCCACCAGATCCGCCGAGAAGGTGCGGGCCAGGGAGCGGACGGCCGCCTTGCTGGCCGCGTACACGCTGGACCCCGGCATGCCGATCAGCGCGTTGATGCTCCCGTTGAACACGATCGCGCCCCCGTCCGGGATCAGCGGGAGCAGCTTCTGCACGGTGAAGTAGGCGCCGCGCACGTTGATGTCGAAAATCCAGTCGAAGTGCTCCTCCGATGCCTGGTCTACCGGCGCGAACTGCGCCACACCCGCGTTCACAAAGAGCGCGTCCACCCGGCCGAACCGCTCGCGCACCCGGTCCGCCAGGCGCTCCAGGTCGGCGCGGCTGGTTACGTCCACCGTTTCCGCCAGCACGTCGGCGCCCAGCGTGCGGAGGCGCGCCGAGGCGTCGTGCAGCGTGGCCTGGTCGCGCCCGGTGATCACCACCGCCGCTCCCTGACGCGCAAACTCCTCCGCGGCTGCCAGCCCGATCCCGCTGTTCCCCCCGGTGACCACGGCCACTTTTCCCGCCAGTCGTCCAGCGCTCATCGTGCACTCCTTGTCCTACGGTGATCCGCCACCCGGGCGGAAGTATCTGGAACGATCATTCCAGATTTGGGACGAGAAAAATCAGTCCAGCGCCGAAAGGGCGACCTCCACGGCGTCGCGCAGCGCCTCGCGGCCGGCGGTGCGCGCCACCACGGAGAGCCCCTGCGAGGTGACCACGAAAAAGCGGGCGAGGGCGCGCGGATCCTTGCTCCGCGCCACCTCGCCCGCGGCCTGCGCGCGCGTGAGTGCGGCGTGCAGCGCGTCCTCGATCTCCTGCGCGCTGGCGCGGACGCAGCGTCCCGCGCCGGGGTCGCACCCGGCCCGCTCGGAGGCGGCGCCCACCATCATGCACGGCCGGCGCTCCGGGTCGGTGAGCGTCATGTCCACGCCCCCCTGCAGCCACTCCCGCACCACCTCGCGCACGGGTGCGTCGCGGGAGAGCATCTCGACCACGAACCCGCTGCGGGTGGCGCGGTAGTGCTCCAGCGCGCGCAGGTAGAGCGCGTGCTTGCTCCCGAACACGGCGTACAGGCTGCCGCGCCCCACGCCCAGGTGGCGCACCAGATCGTCCATGGACGTGGCTTCGTAGCCCTTCGTCCAGAAGAGCTCCATTGCGGAATCCACCGCCTGGGCCGGGTCGAACTCGCGTGTGCGTGGCATCGTGAGGGGAAGCTATCCGTTCCGGAACGATCGGTCAAGAATCGTGCTTGAGGGGATCGTTCAACGCGCCGCGCGTTCGGGCACACGAATGCGGTGTGTGCTCCCTCTCCCACACCCGTTCGTGGGAGTGTCATTCACCGGCTGCGCCGACCCATGGCGCATGAAACGGGAGCACGGCATAGATGTATGTGGTGTGCCGGTGCGGAGGTCGCCTCCTCAGTGGTGTCTGGAGCCCGTGTGGGAGTCGGACCCGGAGCC
>NZ_DASVTX010000322.1:0-8129 GCF_036387355.1 Longimicrobium sp. | reverse complement strand
TCAGCGCGGCCGGGTGAGGGCGCGGCCGGGTGAGGGCCGCAGCCCGCGCCACCTCCGGCCGTCGTGCGATCCGCGCTGCCGCCCTACTCGTCCGCGCGGATGGCGCCGCGGCTGCGCTTGGTGGCGGAGCGCTGCTTCTTGTCCTTGAGCCGCGCCTCCTTGGCCGCGCGCGGCATCCGCGTCTTCTTGCGCGCCTTGGGTACGATGAGCGCGCGGCGGATGAGCTCGGCAAAGCGGTCCGTCACCAACTCCTTGTTCTGGTGCTGGCTACGCTCGTCGCTCGCGGCAATCAGCAGCACGCCCTCGCCGCTGATGCGGTTGGCGAGCTTTTCCTGAATGAGCGCGCGCTGCTCGTCGGTGATGCTGGGCGAGCCCTGCACGTTCCACGTCAGCTCCACCCGGCTGGAGCTGGTGTTCACGTGCTGCCCGCCCGGCCCGCCGGAGCGCGTGGCCTTGTATCCAAGCTCCGCGCGGGGAATCCACAGCGCGTCGTTGATCTGCAGAACCGTATCTTCGGACATGGAGCACCGTCTGGGAGAGCCGCGTGGCCGCGGACGTTGCCTGCGGGCGTGCGATGCGGCAATCTACGCCGCAGCCGCCGGGCACGCCTCTGGCAAAGGCCCTGCCGCCACCCCGAACGGAGGAACTGACCGAGATGTCCCAGCCCGCATCCGCGCCCGGTACCGGCGCCCCCCATCCGCAGCCGCGCCACTACCACCTGATCGGCATCGGGGGTACGGCCATGGCCTCGCTGGCCGGCCTGCTGCGCGCCGCCGGGCACCGCGTCACCGGCTCGGACGAGAGCGTGTATCCGCCCATGTCCACCCAGCTCCAGGAACTGGGCATCCACTACGCGGAGGGGTACTCGCCCGCCAATCTGGACGTGAACCCCGACATCGTGGTGGTGGGCAATGCCATCTCGCGCGGCAACCCGGAACTGGAGGCCGTCCTGGACCGGCGGATGCTGTACACGGCCGCCGCCGTGGTCATCAAAGACGAGCTGCTGCGCGGCCGACACGTGCTCGCCGTCGCAGGCACCCACGGGAAAACGACCACTACGTCGCTGCTGGCGTGGATCCTGGAATCCGCCGGGCTCAACCCGTCGTTCCTCATCGGCGGGATCGCGGAAAACTTCGGCAGCTCGTTCCGGCTCACGGACAGCGAGTACTTCGTCATTGAGGCCGACGAGTACGACACGGCGTACTTTGACAAGGGCCCCAAGATGTGGCACTACCTGCCCGTCACGGCCATCGTCAACAACATCGAGTTCGACCACGCCGACATCTACCGCGACGAGATCGCGTACCGGTTCGCGTTCGAGCGGTTCATCAACCTGATCCCGCGCAACGGTACGCTGGTGGCGGGATGGGATTCGCCCATCATGCGCGAGCTGGGCCCCCGGTCGCACGCGCCCATCGAATCGTTCGGCTACGAGGGCGAGGCCACGGGCGAGCATCCGCGGTGGACGGCCCGCGACGTGAGCTTCGGCGAGCAGGGAACGACCTTTACCGCGCTGCACGACGGCCAGGTGTGGGGCGAGGTCAAGACGACGCTGAGCGGCGCCTTCAACGTGCGCAACGCGCTGGCGGTGATCGCGGCGGCGGAAGCCATCGGCGCGGACAAGGCGGGCGTGCTGCGCGGCTTTGAGACGTTCGCCAGCGTGAAGCGGCGCATGGAGGTGCGCGGCGAGGCGCGCGGCGTAACGGTGATCGACGACTTTGCGCACCATCCCACGGCCGTGCGCGAGACGATCCAGGCCGTTCGGCAGCGGTATCCCGGGCGCCCCATCGTGGCGATCTTTGAGCCCCGCAGCTACACGGCGCAGCGCCGCGAATTTCAGCAGGCGTACGCCGAATCGTTCGCCTCGGCGGACCGGGTGGTGCTCGCGGGCCTCTTCCACCCCGAGCGCTACACCGAGGACACGGCCATGAACCCGCATGAGCTGGTGGAGGGGTGGCGCGGCCAGGGCAAGACCGCCGACTTCATCCCCTCGCCCGACGACATCGTGGCGCGCATCACGCCGGAGCTGAAGGGCGGCGAGGTGGTGCTGGTGATGAGCAACGGCGGCTTCGGGGGGATTCACGGGAAGCTGCTGGAAGCTTTGGGGGACGGCAGGGAATAGGGAATAGGGAATAGGGAATAGGGAATAGGGGGAACGGCGAGGGGGATGAAACCGGTCGGTTCCATCCCCCTCGTTCGATGTTCGTGGCCCGGAACGGATGGAGTCGCGGATCACCCCCGTCTGTTCTACCCCGCGACGTCCTTGTCCTCCGCGTCCCCCGCGTGAGGGCAGTTGCCGTTTGCTGTTTCCGACCACCGGCCCGGACGCGGGGATGCGCGAAAACTCGCCTCGGCGGGGGGCCGGGCGAGAGTTCGCGTTGCGAAGATCGGGACTCCGCGGGCCGCGCCGGGGGCAGCCGGCCGGATCCGCGGAGGGTTACAGTCCGCCGGTGGGGTAGCCGCCGTCCTTGGGCCGGCCCAGCCACTGCACCGCCTTGATCACCAGCCACACCACCAGCACCAGCGGCAGCACGGTGAACAAGAGGAAGCCGGCCAGGCCGATCGCGATCCCCAGAACCGTCAGCGCGATCTTGACCGCCACGATCGCCAGAATGCCGATCACGACCCACTTGAGGACCGTCTCGAAGTTGCTTCTCTCTTCCATCGTCCATGCTCCCGGTGAATGCCCCGCAACGTGCTGACGGAGGGTGATACGGAGCAACCCGCCCGCGAGTTTCAGATCGCTCCGGTATTCGTCTTGCCCCGCGGCCGGGAATCATCCTGAACCCGGCCAGAACCCATCGTGCCGCAGAAATCCGACCCGCCGCGACACCGCATCCGTCCCGGCCGCTGGCTGCTGGTGGAAGGCCCGCGCCTGGCCATGCTGCGCGGCCACGACGCGTGGAAGCAGCTGCCCCGGCAGGCCCCGCGCACCTGGCTGCGGTGGATGGCGGGCGGGCTGGCGCTGTGCCTGGCCCTGGTGCTTGCGCTGGACCTGTGGGTGAGCCGCCTGCAATCCTCCGGGCGGCTGGCGTGGGAGGCGGACTGGCTGCGCTGGTTCGAGGGCGCCGGCCCGTCGTTCGCCCACGCGGTGTGGATGGACTCGCTGGGCAACTCGGTGGTCCTCATTCCGCTCATCCTGGGCACGGCGCTGCTGGCCGGCTGGCTGCACCGGCCGCTGCGCGCGCTTACGGTGCTGGCCTGCTACTTCGGCGTGGACCTCATCGTGGGGCTGGGCTGGATGATGTGGAACCGCCAGCGCCCGGACCTGATCGCCGGCGGCATCGCGGCGCCCGCGCTGCACTCGTTCCCCAGCGGCCACATGGCGCAGGTGGTGGCCGCGTTCGGGCTGTGGGCGTGGCTGTGGATGCGCGCCACGCCGTCGCGCTCCGAGCGCGTGCTGGCGTCGCTGACCGTTCCCATGGCGTGGGCCATCGTGGCGGCGGCGCGGCTGCGGCTGGGCGCGCACTGGCCCACGGACATCCTGGCGGGGACGGCCGTGGGCGCCGCGTGGCTGGCGGTCTGCATCGCCTCGCTGCGCCGGGCGGAGTCGCGCGGCGGGCGCTGAGCCCCGCTTGCGCGCCGCTGTGCACGGTGTTCCCTTCCGGGCCGAACCGCGTCGCGCACCCATTCCGTATCCGCCATGTCCGGCACCATCCGCATCGGCACGCAGGGGTGGAACTACGCCGCCTGGGTGGGGCCGTTCTACCCGCAAGGCACTCGCCCCGCCTCGTTCCTATCCACGTACGCCCGCGCGTTCACCACGGTGGAGGTGGATTCCACCTTTTACGCCATCCCGCCGTCCAGGAACGTGCGCGGCTGGGCGGACCGCACGCCGGACGGGTTCGTGTTCGCGCTCAAGATGCCGCAGGAGGTGACGCACGAGCGGCAGCTTCGCGACGCGGACGGCGTGGCGGACGAGTTTCTGGACCGCGCCCGCGAGCTGGGGCCCAAGCTGGGGCCAGTGCTGCTGCAGATGGGGCCGGACTTTGCGCCGGAGGGATTCGGGCGGCTGGAGCGCTTTGTGGAGCGCCTGCCGCGCGACATTCGCTTTGCGGTCGAGGTGCGGCAGCAGCGGTGGATGCGCGACGACATCCTTGCCCGGCTGCTGGACCTGCTGCGGGCGAACGGCGCGGCGCTGGCCCTGAGCGACGGAAAGTGGATCGCGCGCGAGACAATGACGGAGCTGGCCGCGGCGCCCACGGCCGACTTTCACTACGTGCGGTGGATGGGCCCCAACCGCGACATCGTGGACTACTCGCACCTGCAGTTCGACCGCGAGGAGGAGATCCGCGGATGGAGCGAGGTGCTGGGGCGCACGGCGCTGCACGGAACCACGGTGTTCGGCTACTTCAACAACCACTTTGCCGGGCACAGCCCCGCCAACGCGCGCCGCATGCAGGAACTGCTCGGCGCACGGCCGGTGGATCCGTCCACCCTGGGCGAGCAGATCTCCCTCTTTTGACGGGCACGCCGGCTCATCGCGCGCCGCTTCCGTCATCCCGCGCGACTGCGCGCGAAACTCGCGAAGGCCCCTCCCCCGGCCCCTCCCCGCGCAAACAGCCGCGCGGAGGGGGAGGACTGCAGCTCGCGCGCAGGGTCGGTGCGCGACGGACGCCGTGGAGGGCAGGAGCCTGACGCGCGCTCTCCCCCGTTACATCATCGACAGGAAGAGCGCGGCGTCGTCGTCGCTGCCGGGCTTGAGCGCGGGGGCGCTGGGCGCGCGAAAGGCGCCGCCGGTGCGCGCGCTGGCATCCACCACCTTGAGCAGGCGCTCCAGCTCGCCCGTCATCTTGCGCAGGTAGTAGCGGTACAGCGCGCCGTATCCCTTGCCGCTCACGGCGGTGAACGCGGCCATTCCCGCCACCGCCGTCCCCGCGACCACCGCGCCCACGCCGCCCGTTCCCACGGCGACCAGGGCCGTGAGCATGCCTCCGCTCACGCCGCCCATTCCGGCCAGCATGGCTCCCGCCCACACGCTGCGCCGCGTGCTGGTGCGCAGGTCGCTGCGAAGCGTGAGCTCGCACCGGTTGCCCTGGCCGCCGGGAACCGTGCGCAGGGTCGCCTGGATCTGGATGACGTCTACAGCCTTGGCGGTGTAGCTGAACGTGGTGTATCCCGAGGCTGTCGAGAGCGTCATCTGGGGGACCTGGAACACCAGCACCCCGCCCTGCAGCGGCGGCCCCCCGATGCTGTCTTCCAGCGTGAGCGAGTACGGGTGCGCGGGAAACACGCGCTGCATGGCCTCCAGCACGCGGGCCGGCTCGGCGTCGATCACGCGCGACACCTCCAGCGTGCGCGCGGTGGTGCCCAGCATGCGCCGGCCCATTCCCTCCACCCAGGGTGCCAGTTCCTCGGCGTGCTCGCCCAGCGCGTCCTGCTCTACCAGCGCCTGGCGGATGTACTCCGGCGAGATGCCCGCTTCCACCGCCGCGGCCTCCACGTCCTGGCGGCGGAACCCGTCCGTGGACGGGCCCGCGTCCATGGCGGCGGTCAGCTGCCCGCGCGCGGTTTCCTGCAGCCGCGCGGCGGCCTCGGCCTGCAGTTCGGCGGCGCGGCGCAGCGCCTGCCGCGCCCGCTCATCGGGGATCAGCCCGTCCTTGTCAGCGGATCCCGTTCCCGCCACATCCGTGCGCTCAGCACCGCGCTTCACGAGAAACTCCCTGGGTAGATGACGAGAAGACCGCGCGCGGCGGGGCCGGTCCGTCTGGTGCCGTGCGCGGAACGAGCGGTGGATTGCACCGGGTTGTTGTTCATGCCGATGAGAACGAGTGCGGGGCCCGTTTGGTTTCGGCGCGGGGTCGCGCTGCGCGCGGGCCCCTCCCCAGCCCTCCCCGCGCAAACAGCCGCGCGGAGAGGGGGGAACAGCGGATCCGTGCATTCCGGAAGGTGCCGGGCTTTCGGAGAGGCCCCCTCTCCCCGGCCCTCTCCCCCGCTGACGCGGGAGAAAGGGAGACCTCAGCGTGGGGGCGGCGTTCGGCACCAGACCTGTCGTCCGCGCAGGGGCAGCCTCACGGCAGTATCGTGTGGCTTTCAGCCGTTGTTGCGGCGACTTCAGTCGCTCAGTTGCCTCTCGCAGCTCGATCCACCGCCTCCTACGCCAGACTGTCCGCCGCGTGCAGGTGAAGTCCCCCGTCCGTTTGGGGGACTTTCCGCCGTTGTTGCGGCGACTTCAGTCGCTCAGCCTGGGCGGCGTGGATCTCTGGCGTGCGCACCCAGTCCTCGCTCCACCAACCCTCCCCCAGTCCTTTTTGGGGGAGGGTGGGTGAGTATTGCGAACCCGGGTGGGGAGCCGCGATGGGCTGTTCAGTTCAGTCCCCCAGCGCGATCACGGCGTGTAGTTGATGCTGGCGTAGGCACTCAGGTCGTTGCGGTACGAGCCGTTCAGGCCGTAGGCAACGCCGCCCGTGACGCGGAACGACGGGAGGCCGGCAGAGAGAACCCCCGGGAACGCCGTGGACGCCTCCACGCCGATCATCCGCTGCCACCGCTCCCAGGTGCCGTCCGTGCTCCCGGCCCAGTAGTACGGACGCACCCCGCCCAGCACCGTGCTGGCGCGCCACGTGAGCATCTCGTCGCCCTCCAGAGCGCCCCACCGCAGCCCCGGCATCCCGATCCGCTGCGACACCACGGCCTCATCCAACAGCAGCGGCCCCGTGCCGCCGATGGTGAAGCGCTCCCACGCGGGCGCGCCGCCGCTCAGCTTTCCGTACGCCGCGTCCACGCGCACGCCGGCCATCCCGCTGCCCAGCCCCACCGACAGCCCGGCCAGTCCGCGCGCCCACCGCTCATCGCCCGTCTGCCCCGCGCTTCCGCTGAGCGAGAATGCCGTGGATGACGAGAACGGCCCGCTGCGCCCGCCGTTGCTGGCCGCGTACCGGCCGAAGACGAAGGACCGCGCGCCGGCGTCCCCATCCGCCCGGTCAAGGCGCCCGGCGGACACGCCCGCGCGCCACTCCTGCGCAAGCCGCCCGCGGTTCCACGCATTCCGCGCGCTGACCGCCGCGCCCGCGTAGTCCCCGTCAAACGCGGTGTTCGCGTATCCGCCTACCCGCGACGGATCGTGGTTGATGAAGAATGCCTCGGCGGAAATGGACGGCCGCGCGCCGCGCCACGTCCCGCCCAGGGACGCGCCCCGCTCCGTGCCCGCGTTCCCCCATCCGCCGCGCGCCAGCAGCGACAGCCGGCCGATGGGATCGGCGTTGTAGAGCGCGGCGCCCGCCGTGGCGCCGTCCGCGCTGGCCGCACCCCAGGGGAGCGCCTTGCTCCACCGCGGCCCGATGCCGTACGCGGACGACGGCCCCACCGGGCGCCGGGCCAGGGTGTCCGGCGCGATCTGCGCGACGCGGCGCACGGCGGGCGCCAACTCCGCGGGAAGCTGCACGACGGGGCCGGGGCGCGCCGTGGCGCTGTCCACCCGCTGCAGGTCCAGCCCGTACGCGTGCAGGGAAAGGAAGTAGACGTCGCCGTTGGCGCGGTTCACTTCCGGCGCCACCGCCAGCCCCGTGACCCGCGTCAGCGGCTCCGGCGCGCCGCCCGCCACGGCGATGCGCGCCAGGTTGGGAATTCCGCCCGCCTCCGACACCACGACCAGCGAGTCGCCATCCGCCGTGAACACCGGGTCGTACGTGCTCGCGGCGGGGTCGTCGTACAGCACGCGGACGGGGCCGCCCGCCGCGTCCACGGCAACCACCTTCCACCGCCCGCCCTCCTGCATGGCCGCCGCGACCGTGCGCCCGTCCGGCGAAACGCGCGGCCGGTCGAACACGCGGTCGGTCGTTCCCGCGGCCAGGGTGGTGAGCGCGCCGGTGCGCAGCTCCACCATCACCAGGCCGCAGAACCCGTTGCGGCACTGCACGGCGGCCGCGCGGCGTCCGTCCGGCGCGGGGTCGGCCGCGCGGATGGCGGCGTTGCGCGTCACCTGGCGGATGGTGTTGCGGCGCCAGTTCCACACGAACAGTTCCGGACGCAGCACGCCCCCGCCGCCCGGCACGCCGCGGATCACCAACATCTGCTGGTCGCCCATGAAGCGGGGCTGCGAGTAGGTGTACGTTCCGCCCGCGGGCCGCAGCGTGGCGATGGGGGTTCGGGGACGGGGCCACACCTCAATGGGTGGCACGTCCAGCGAG
>NZ_DASVTX010000321.1:0-5190 GCF_036387355.1 Longimicrobium sp. | reverse complement strand
CATGTCGAAGTGGCCGGTCTGCGCATCGCTCGCGCGCACACCGTCCACCATCACCAGCACCTGCTCGAACGATCCGCCCCGCACGGCGATGTCGGCCAGCGCGGGGGAGCGCGGCGTCACGTCCACCCCCATGGCCCACTCCAGCACCTCGGCCACGGTGCGCGCCGGAAGGGTGCGGATCTGCGCGGCGGTGATCACTTCGGTGCCGCGCGTGGCGGTCACCAGTTCGGCCGCCGCGCGCGAGGCGGCGGTCACCTGCACGGTATCCAGCGGAACGGTCCGGTCCTGCGCCCGCACCCCGGCGGGGACCAGCACGGCAACGGCAGCCAGCAGACGAACACGCATCAGCAGAAAGACACCCAGAAAGGAGCACCGGCGCACCCGTGGCCGCCGGATCAGGTCAGGAACGGGGCGGAAAGATAGGCGCCCGCACCCGCGCTACGCCACCGCCGCCCCCGCGTGGCCCCCTCCCCGCTCCCGGGTGCCCGCCCCGAACCGTCACTTCGCCGTCCAGAGGCCGGCCGTGCGGCGAGAAACGGCGACCGGTTGCGCCGGCGCCTCGCCGGCCGAGGCGAGCGCCCCGCGGTACAGCGTGGGCGAGATGCGAAAGTTCACGCGCGCTCGCATCTCGTCCATCACGGGGCGGATCTCGGCCAGGTGGCCGCGCTCCTTGGCGATCAGCAGGATGCCCACCGTCCCGGTGAACGGAATCCGCAGGTACTGCGCGAGCGACCGGGCGCGCCGCTCATCCACCACCACCACGTCGGCGTTCAGGTCCGCCGCAAGCAGCAGCGCCTCCGCCTCGCCGGCGTCCAGGTCCCGGTTCAGTGCCATCAGAAACGAATCGGCCGCGACCGGGACCGTCCTGATCCACGTCGCGGCCCGTACTTCCGCTGCCCCCGCGCGCTGTTCACAGAGCACCTCGGCCCATACCGCCGGGGGAACGAACACCTCCCCGAACAGGTCGTGCAGCAGGTGCAGTTTGCCAATGCCGGCCAAAGCGATCAGCGGGGAGCTGTCGCTCACCACGATCACCGCGAAAACAGCCCGCGGAGCGTGGCGAGATCGGACTGCAGGTCGGCCTCGTCGTAGTGCAGCCACACCTTGCGGCGCGTGAGCAGCGCCTCGAACGCCTGCCGCGGCATTCCCGCCATGTGCGCCGCGCGGCCGGCGGTCACCTGCCCGGCCTCGCAGCACGCCACCGCGTGGTTCACCACGGCGGCGCGGCCGGCCGTTCGCCGGCCGGAGCGGGCCGGTGCTTCAGAACGAAGACGCATGGGTTGTCTCCCGGTTTGGCGCCACGGCAGGCTGCCCGGACGGGCCGTCTGCCGCGCGCTTCACGGGGAGAACGCTAACCTATTCCGCCCCTCTTGTCCATACTGTTTCCTTTTACGCCACGGACGTACCAGAAAGCTCCTCGCCCACCCGCTCCCACAGCGCGTACGCCTCCGCGAGTTCCGCGGTCAGGCGGTCGCGCTCGGCGGCCAGCGCCTGCGTGCGCGCCGGGTCCGACCCGGCGGCGTACAGCGCGGGGTCGGCCAGCGACGCCTCCGTTTCGCCGATGCGCGTTTCCAGCGCGGCGATGCGCGCTTCCAGTTCCGCAAACTCACGCTCGCGCCGGCGGATCTCGTTCTTGCTCAGCGCCGGCCGTCCGTCGGGCGCGCTCGCGGCGGGGGCGGCGGGGGTGCGCGGCTCCGCGGCCCGCGCGCCGGACGCCGTCGCCGCCTGCTCCGCGCGGCGACGGGCGCTCCACTCGCCGTACTCGTCGTAGCTTCCCGCGAAATCCACGAAGCGTCCGTCCTCGAACCCCCACACCCGGGTGGACATGGCGGAGAGCATGGCGCGGTCGTGGGAGATCAGGATCACCGTGCCGTCGTAGTTCTCGAGAGCTTCCTCCAGCACCTCGCGGCTTTCGATGTCCAGGTGGTTGGTGGGCTCGTCCAGCAGCAGCAGGTTGGCGCGCTCCAGGGTGATGCGCGCCAGGGCCACCCGGGCCTGCTCGCCGCCGGAGAGGTCGCCCACGCGGGCGTCGGCGTCCTCGCCGGAAAACAGGAAGCGGCCCAGGTGGCTGCGCAGTTCGGTAATGGTCATGCCCGGCGCGGCGGCGCCCACTTCTTCGCGGATCTTGTGGACGGGGTTCAGGTGTGTGAAGTCCTGGCGGTAGTACGCCGTGCGCACCCCCGTCCCCATCACCACGGAGCCGCGCGTGGCCTCTCCAGCGCCCGCCAGTACGCGCATGAGCGTGGACTTTCCGCAGCCGTTGGGGCCCACGATCACGATGCGCTCACTGCGCGTGACCTCGGCGCTGAACGGGGCAAAGAGCACGCGCGGGCCGTAGGCGCACTGCACGCCGTCCACCTTCATCACCACCCCGCCGCTGCGCCCGCCGCTGGCAAAGCGCAGCCCCATCGCCCGATCTTCTTCCGACACGCCCGCGACTCGCTCCATCCGGCTGAGCAGGGTGCGGCGGCTCTTGGCCTGCTTGGTCTTCTGCCCCGCCAGGTTGCGGCGGATGAAGTCTTCGGTGCGCGCGATGTACGCCTGCTGCTGCTCGAACTGCTTGCGCTGCAGTTCGCGCCGGGCCTCGCGCTGGTCCAGAAAGGAGTCGTATCCGCCGGTGTAGGCGTACGCCGTCTGCTCCTCCACGTGCAGAATGTGGTCGCACAGGCGCTGCAGAAACACGCGGTCGTGGGAAACCACCATCACCGTGCCCGGATAGCCGCGCAGAAACTCCTCCAGCCACTCGGTGGAGCGCAGGTCCAGGTGGTTGGTCGGTTCGTCCAGCAGCAGCACGTCGGGCTGCGCGAGCAGCGTCTGGGCCAGGCGCAGGCGGCCCAGCTCGCCGCCGGACAGGGCGCTGATGGGCTTGGGCCACGTGTCCGGCGGAAAGCCCAGCCCTTCCAGCGTGGCGTCCGCGCGGGAGCGCATCTCGTACCCGCCGCGCCGGCGGAATTCCTCCACCTGGCGGTCGTACGAGCGCATCAGCCGCGCGGCGTCGTGCGCGTCCGTCGCCGCGCTCATGGCCTCCAGGTCCAGCCCGATCTGGCGCTCCATCTCCACCAGGTCGGCGAAGGGCTCCAGCGCCGCCTCGTGCACCGTGGCCGTGCTCCGCTCGCCGCGGTTCTGGCGCAGCAGGGTGAAGCGCAGCCCGGGATGGCGCCAGATCTCGCCCTCCGTGGTCTCCTCGTCGCCGGTCATGGTGCGGAACAGCGTCGTTTTTCCCACGCCGTTGCGCCCCACGATCCCCCACCGCTCCCGGTCGCCCACGGCGAACGAGACGTTGCGAAAGATCCAGCGGTCGCCGTACTGCTTGCCCGCGTCCTGCAGCCGGACGATGGTCATCGGCCGCCGAGCACGTTCACCGAGCCGTTCTTGCGGAACGGCACCTCGCGGCTGGCACCCCCGGCGCGAACCCGCACCGTTCCCGTCGCGCGATAGTCCAGCCGCCCGGAGCGCAGCACGGAGCGGAAGGCGGGCCCGAGCTCCGCGTAGCTGAACTCCACGGGGATGGCTACGGTGCGCGTTTCGCGTGCGCGGATGGTGACCTGCTGGTCGTACGTGCCGTCCGCGACGGGGATCCAGTTCGCGTTGCGGCTCGACGAAGCCGTGTCGCCGGGCGCACGCAGCGAAAGCTGGTACTTCAGGTCCTCCGCCCGCACGCCGACGGGGTTGGGATTGGTGACGCGCAGGTTCACCATCAGCGAGCCGCCGGTAAGCCCCAGCGAGCCGACGCTCACGTTTTCCAGTTCGATTTCCGGCTTCTTGAAGCCGGTGCACGCCGACGCGAGCGCCAGCATGAGGATCGCGGCGAAACCCAGCGCGCGACGGGTACGATTCAGGTCGATGGACATCAGGACTGCTCCTCAAGAATGTTCAGGCGGGTGATCGCCGGGCGGATCAGAGCGCGCCGGCTACTGCACGTTCCGGGCGCTGCGGCCCGCGGCCGATCGCCGCCGGTTGTTCGAAGCCCCGATCATGGCGAAGACGGCCATGAGTCGGGGCTTTCCGCAGTTTGAGCGGCGGATTCATCCGCTCAGGGGCCCGCTCGCCGACTCGAATTCATGGACGGCTCGTGAGCGCTGTTGATCCGCGGACCGGCTCCACGATCGCGTACCGCGCGCCCTCACCCGTTCTGCGCCCGGAGCGACGGGGCGCGCTTCCACTGCTCCCACGCATCGCCCTCCAGCAGGGTCCAGCGGGCGCCGGGCTCCAGCATCAGGCCGCGGCCGCACCACTCCGCCACGAAGTCCAGGTCGTGGCTGCTGATGAGGACCGCCGCGCCCTCCGCACGCCGCGCGTCCAGCTCCGCGATCAGGCGGGCGGATGAGGGGCGGTCCAGCCCGTTCAGCGCCTCGTCCAGCAGAATGGCGCGGGGGCGGTGCAGCAGCGCGGCGATGATGGCCGTCTTGCGCCCCATCCCCTGCGAAAGCTCACGGCACAGCGTGCCCTCCGCCCCGGCCAGCCCCAGCAGTTCCAGCAGCCGCGCCGTCTCCGCCGCGGCGCCCGCCTCGTCCATTCCGCGCGCCGCGGCCACGAACTGCAGCATCTCGCCCACGGTGAGTTCCGGGTACAGAAACGGCTGCTCCGGCACGAAGCCCATACACTGCGCGGAGGCGGCGAGGTCCGAGAACGGATCGTGGCCGCACAGGCGCACCTCGCCGCGGTCCGGCACGCGGTCGCCCGTGATGCACCCCAGCAGCGTGCTTTTTCCCGCGCCGTTGCCGCCGAGCAGCGCAACCGCCTCGCCCGGCCGCAGGGCGAACGACAGGTCGCTCAGCACGGGGCCGCGGCGGTACGCCTTCCGCAGTCCGTCGACCGAGAGCGGCGCGACGTCCGTCATCGGCCGGCGGCGGCCAGGGAGGCGCCGGCGGCCAGCACCGCGGCGGCGGCCGAGGCGGCGGGCCACATCCAACCCGAACTGTCAGGCACGATCATCCCCCACACGATTCCCACGGACGCGGACAGCGGAAGCGCCATCCCGAATGCGGCGGCCCAGCGCCCGGCCAGGCGGTCGCGCGCGCGCAGGCCGGCGGCGCGGTCCATCCACCGTGCCCCGGCGCGCTCCAGCCGTCCCAGGGCGATGATGGCCGCGCCGTGCATCCCCAGCACCAGCGCGCCCGCCGCGGCCACCCACCCCTGCACCTCCACGCGCTCGCCCGCCCGCAGCAGCGCCAGCACGCAGACGACGGC
>NZ_DASVTX010000320.1:0-10064 GCF_036387355.1 Longimicrobium sp. | reverse complement strand
GGCCGGGTGTGGGCGCGGCCGGGTGAGGGCCACAGCCGGCGGCCCGGTCCGGAGCCCGGAACCGCTCCGCCCAGATACACGCAGGACGAATCCCGACAAGGTGATGGATAGATGAACGTACCGCTGCTGGACCTTACCCTTCAGTACCGCGGCATCAGCACGGACGTGATGCCGGAACTGCTCACGCTGATCGACGAGCAGCGCTTCATCCTGGGCCCCGTGGTGGACCGGTTCGAGCGCGAGATCGAGGAATACCTGCAGGTGCCGCACGCCATCGGGTGCGCCAGCGGAACGGACGCCATTCTGCTCGCCCTGCGCGCCTACGACTGCGGCCGCGGCGACGAGGTCGTCACGTCGCCCTTCACCTTTTTCGCAACCGCCGGCGCCATCCACAACGTAGGCGCGCGCCCGGTGTTCGCGGACATCGATCCCGACACCTTCAACCTGGACCCCGCCGCCGCCGAGGCCGCCGTCACGGAGCGCACCAGGGTCGTCATGCCCGTCCACCTGTTCGGGCAGATGGCCGACATGGCCGCGTTCCGCGCGCTGGCGGACCGGCGCGGCGTCAAGCTGCTGGAAGATGCCGCCCAGGCCATCGCCGCGCGGCAGCGGGTGAACGGCGAGTGGATCACCACGGGCACGCTGGGCGACGCCTGCGCCTTTTCCTTCTTCCCCACCAAGAACCTCGGCGCGTTCGGCGACGCGGGAATGACCGTCACCAACGACGCGGAAACCGCGGAGCGGCTGCGCAAGCTGCGGGTGCACGGCGGGCGGCAGATGTACCACCACGAGGAGGTGGGCTACAACTCGCGCATCGATTCCATGCAGGCGGCCGTCCTTTCCGCCAAGCTGCCGCACCTGCGCGGCTGGAGCGACGGCCGGCGCCGCAACGCCGCCTTCTACGACCAGGCACTGGCGGGGATCGACGCCATCCAGACGCCCGTCGTCAGCGCGGACAACGAGAGCATCTACAACCAGTACACGCTCCGCGTCCGCGAAGCCCGCCGCGACGACCTGGCCGCGCACCTGCGCGAAGCGGGGATCGGCAGCGGCGTGTACTATCCGGTTCCGCTGCACCTGCAGGAGTGCTTCGAGTACCTGGGATACAAGGAAGGGCAGTTCCCCGAATCGGAGCTGGCCTGCCGCGAAGTGCTTTCCCTTCCCGTGTTTCCGGAGCTTTCGGAGGCGCAGACGGCGTACGTGGCGGAGACGATCCGCGCCTTCTTCGGCGCGTGACCGGCACGCGGGCGCGGGGCTGATGTTCGTCGTGGCGCACAACGGCGCGCGCCTGTTCGGCGGGGCGGAGCGCGGGGTGGCGCGCATTCTGGAAGGGCTGCAGCGCCGCGGCCACCGCGTGCTGATGATCTGCACGGACCACGGCGTCGCGGCGCGCGTGCAGGAGCTGGGCGTGCCCGTGCGCGTCGTTCCGCTGGGCGGCGACATCGCCCTTCACCACGCGTTCGGGCTGGCGCGCGTGCTGCGGGCGCTGCGGCCGGACGTGCTGATGATCGGCACGTTCAAGAAGGTGGCGTGGGCCGCGCTGGCCGGGCGCATGGCGCGGGTGCCGCGCATCGTCCTCCGCATCGGGCTGGAGACGGACCTGCCCCGCAGCCTCAAGTACCGCATCTCCATCCCCCGGGTGCACACCGTCGTCCTCAAGGCCGACGACGTGCGCCCCCGCTGGCGTGCCGCGCTCCCCGGCTTCGCGGAGGAGCGGCTGGTCACCATCCACGGCGCCGTGGAGCCGCCCGTCCGCCGCGGGCCGCCCGGCGCCGTTCGCGCGGAACTCGGCCTGGCCGCCGACACGCCGGTCATCGGCGCGGTGGCGCGGCTGGCACGGCAGAAGCGCTTCGACCGGCTGCTGCGGGCGTTCGCCACGCTGCCGCCCCACGTCCACTGCATCCTCGCGGGGGATGGCGAGCAGCGCGCGGAAGTCGAGGCGCTGGCGAAGTCGCTCGGCATCCACGACCGGCTGCACCTGCTCGGTCACCGCGACGACGTGGGCGACGTGCTCGCCGCCCTCGACGTGTTCGTCGTGACGTCGGACAAGGAGATGCTGGCGTTCGCCATGCTGGAGGCGCTCGCGGCGGGCGTTCCCGTCGTGAGCACGCCGGTGAGCGGCGCGCGCGAGGCGCTGGAGCCGCTGCCGGACGGCACCGCGCCCGGCGTGGTGACGGGGTGGGAGGATGCGGAGATCGCGGCCGCCCTCGCCGCGCTGCTGGCGGATTCCGGTCGTCGCGCGCGGATGGCGGAGGCCGCCGTGCGCCGCGCGCGGGAGCGCTTTGGATACGAGCGGATGCTGGACGAATGGGAGGCGGTGCTGGCGGCAAAGGTGGCCGCATGAAGCTGGTCATCCACGTGGACGGGCCGGTCATCCGCGGCAACGAGCGGCAGCTGCTGTTTATCGCCCGGTGGATGCTGGGCCGCGGCCACGACGTCGCGGTCGCCTGCCGCGACGAGACGGAGGTGGGCGAGGCGTTCCGCGCGCTGGGCGCCCGCACCACGCCCCACCGCCCCCGCGGCGACGGCGACCTGTGGCACCAGTTGCGCTTCGCCGCCTGGCTGCGGCGCGAGCGGCCAAACGCGCTGCTGCTGGCCTCGTGGAAGCGCTTTCCCGCCGCAGCCTCGGCCGCGCGGCTGGCCGGCGTGCCGCGGGTGATCCTGCGCGTCGGGCTGCCGCAGCCGCTGCCGCGGACAGGGCCGGGCGCGTGGAAGTATCGCACCGCATTCCGGTGGATCCACGGCGTGATCGCCAACGCCACGGGGCTCCGCGACTACTTCGCCGGCCAGGTGCCCGCGCTGGCGGACCGGATGTACGTCGTCCGCAACGCCACGGAAGCCTCCACCGTTGCGCCCGGCGGCCTTCGCGCGGAGATCGGCGCGGCGCCGGGCGAGCGCATCCTGCTATCCGTCGGCGCGCTGGAGAAGCGCAAGGGCTACGATCTGCTGATCGATGCGTTTGGGCAGGTGGGCCCGGGCGTGCACCTGGTCCTCGCGGGCGACGGGCCGCTGCGGGATGAACTGCGGGCGCGGGCGGACGCGGGGGGCGTCGGCGGGCGCGTCCACCTCCTGGGCCACCGCCGCGACGCCAGCGCGTTGATGGCGGCCGCGGACGCCTTCGTGCTCCCCAGCCGCGCGGACGGGATGGCGAACGTGATCCTGGAAGCGATGGCGGCGTCGCTCCCCGTGGTGGCCTTTGACGTCCACGGCGCACACGACTGCCTGGCCGCGCTGCAAGGCCGCCCGCCCGCGGGGTGGATCGTGCCGGGCGGCACGGCGGACGCCCTCGGCGCCGCGCTCGCGGAACTCGTGCGCGACCTCCGCGCGGGCGGCCCGGAGCCGGCGGCGCGCGGTGCGGAGGGCCGCTGGCGCGTGGAGAACTGGTTCACACTGGAGCAGATGGGCCCCGAGTACGAGCGCATCCTCTTCGGCGCGGAGGGCGGATGACGGACTTTCTTTTCGCGTCACGGCCGCCTGCGCCCGGCGCGCTCCGCTCGGTGCTGGAGGCGTACCTGGGCCCGGTCGCCGCGATCACGGAGCTGCGCGGAACGTGGGGCGCGCTCGCCGTCGCCACGCCGTGGCCGGAGCGCGACGCCGTGGTGGAGCGCGACGGGTGGATCAGCGCGCTGGCGGGCGAACCCGTCGTCCGCGCGCCCGGGCTGGCGCCGGGCGTCGTGGCCCCGGGCCCGCTGCGCGATGCCGTTCACCGCGTGTTGTCATCGGATGATGCGCCGGACTGGGGGGCGCGGCTGGACGGCCAGTTTGCGCTGATGGGGATCGACACGCGCGGCGGGGCAGGCGTCGTCGTCACCGACCGGATGTCGTTCATCCCCGTCTTTTCCGCCACGGACGCGCGGGCTGGCGTGGTGATGGGGACGCACGCGGACGCCGTCGCCGCGGCGTCGGGGCGCACGGAGGTGGATCCCGTTTCCGCCGCGGATCTGCTGACCACGCGCTGCATCGCGTTTCCCCACACGCTCTTCCACGGCGTCACGCAGATCCCGCCGGGGACCGCGCGCCGCTTCGGCCCGGGCGCGGCGGAGGCGGACAAGACGTACTGGCGGCCGGTGGAGCGGACGGCGTTTGCGAACGTGAATGACGCGTCGGATGCGCTGCGCGCGGCGCTGGTGGCGGAGGTCGCCCTCGCATGCGCCGGGCTGGACCACGTGGCCCTGCTGCTGAGCGCGGGGGAGGATTCACGCGCGGTGCTGGGCGCGGTGCCGCGCGGGGTGCGCGTGTCCGCGTTCATCTACGCGGACGCGGAGAACCGCGAGGTGCAGGTGGCGCGGCAGGCGGCGCAGGCGTACGGAGCCACGCTCACCTGGGGCCGGCGCCCGCGCGAGCACTATCTGGGCGCGATGGAAACCATCTCCGCCATGGTGGGGAGCCACCAGGTGTGGGTGGACGTGCACGGCTACGGCTTCCACACCTCGCTCGGGCTGGCGTCGTTCCCCCGCGTGCTGGGCGGATACTCGTCGGATTCGCTGCTCAAGGCGGAGCACGCGCGGCGCACCGCCATTGGCCTGCGCCCCGTCGCGGGCATCCGCCCGGAACTGCTGGATGCAGTGCGGAGCCGCCACCAGGCGCACCTGGACCGGGTAACGGCGCTGCGCCCGGACTCCGGCGCGGAGTGGTACCGCCTGTATCCCTTCTCCATGCGGGCCACGGGCGCCAACGTGCACGGCAACCGGCGCCTGTTCCACATCCACGAGCCGTTCCACAGCGCGGCCGTCCTCGACATCGCCGCGGGCGTACCGCAGGCGTGGAAGCGCGACCGCGGCCTCTTTCATCCCGCCATCCGCCCGCTGCTGCGCCGGTCGTGGCACGTGCCGCACGCCCGCTCGCGCTTTCCGTACTTCGGGCGGACGAGCAACCTGCTGCTGGGCGCGGGGCTGCGGGCCGGAAGAGCGATCAAGGGGCTGCTGCCGAGAGAAAAGGGGATGAACCACGGCCCGTGGCCGCGCTGGTCGGAGCCGGCGTACGCGGCGCCGATCGCCGCGCTGGAGGCGCGCCACAACCTGCCGCATTCGCCCGCGGGCGGCGTTCTGGCCGCGGATGGCGAGGCCGCGCAGGCCGCGCTGCGCGGATGGAACCCCATGGAGCGCTTCATCGCCATGCAGCTCGCGTATCTCTCGGCGCGCGCGGCGGACGTGGCCCGCGAGGTCCCGCGATGATCATCCCCTTTCCGCCACCGCCGCGCATGCGCCCGTTCCACGCTCCGTCCTGTTCCGCATCCACCCGGGGGCGGCCGTGAGCGCGCCCGCTATCGTTCCGGGAAGCTGGCTGGACCGCGAGGGGGGCAAGGGGCGGCGCGTGTGCGTGGTGCTCCTCACCGGGCTGGGCGACGTGGTGAACGCGCTGCCGCTGGTGAACGCGCTCAAGGACGCGGACCCCACGCTGCGCATCAGCTGGGTGGTGGAGCCGATGCCGGCGCCCATCCTGGCCCATCATCCCTCCGTGGACGAGGTGATCGTCTACCGAAAAAAGCTGGGCGTGCAGGGCGTGCGGCAGCTGGCGGCGGAAATGTTCCGGCAGCCGCGGTGGGACCTCGCCATCAACCTGCACGTGTTCGCCAAGAGCATCTGGGGAACGATGTTCAGCCGCGCGCCGCACCGGGTGGGCTTTGACCGGGCGCGCACGTTCGACCAGACGTGGCTGGTGACCAACGACCGCATCGCGCCCCGGCCGCGCCGCCACACGGTGGACATGTTCCTGGAGTTCGCCGCGCACCTGGGCGCACCCGTGGCGGCTCCGGAGTGGCGCATCACCTTTACGGACGCGGAGCGGGCGGAGCAGGCGGCGTTCTTCGCCGGCATGGACCGGCCCCTGGTGGGGCTGATCCCCGCCTCCAACATCGCCCGCAAGGACTGGATCGCGGAGCGGTGGATTCCCGTGGTGGACGCGCTGGAAACCGAGTTCGGCTGCCGCACCGTGATCATGGGCGGGCTGGGGGAACGGGAGGTGCGCATGGCGCGGGAAATCAGCGACGGCGCCGCGCACAAGCCGCTGTGGGCCATGGGCGACCCCATCCGCCGCATGGCGTGGATGATCGAGGGGTGCGCGCTCACGATCGCGCCGGACACCGGGCCGCTGCACATGTCGCGCGCTCTGCAGACGCCGGTGATCGGCCTGTACGGCCACACCAGCCCGTGGCGCGTGGGGCCGCACGGGCGCTACCACGACCTGCTCGTCGACCGCTACCTGGACCCCGGCGAGGCGCCGGACCCCAGCAGCTACGCGCCCCGGCTGGGCCGCATGGAGCAGATCACGCCGGACGACGTCATCGCCCGCATCCGCGTGGCGCGCGAGCGCTACGGCCTGGGCGGCGCAGGTGACGGGGACGGCGCCGATGGCGGAAAACGAGCACCTCAAGGCGAGAGATAACGGAATGTCAGGACAGCAGGGGAGCGGGCTGGAGCACGTGGTGATCACCCGCTTCAACGTGCGCATGGCGTCGGTGGTGAACGACAAGAACGGCCAGCGCGTGCTGACGGCGGAGTGGCTGGACCACCGCATTGAGCTGTTCGAGGGCTTCTGCCTGCCGTCCCTGCGCAGCCAGACGCTGCGCGACTTCCGGTGGATCCTGCTGGTGGACGAGGGAACGCCGGCCCGCATTCTGGAGCGCCTTCGCAGCCACGAGGGGCCGGCCGCCAACCTGGAAGTGGCGCCCATCCCCATGATCCACCAGCAGTCGGAGCTGGCGCCGCACATCGTGGCCCGGCTGCGGCCGGACACGCGCACCCTGGTGAGCACCCGGCTGGACACCGACGACGCGTTCCACGAAAACGCCCTGGCGCGCATCCGGGAGCGGGTGCGCGACCGGCGCGAGTTCATCAACCCCCGCTACGGCTACGTGACGGACGGGTACCAGGCCCGGGTGACCACGCACAAGTACAGCCCGTTCGCCACCTACGTGGAGCCGGACGCGCGCGGCTCGTTCCAAACGGTGTACGTGGCCAAGCACGGGCGCATCGGCCGGGTGGCGCCGGTGCGGCAGATCGCCGACGAGCCGCTGTGGATGCGGCTCATCCATGACCGGAACTGGGTGAACCGCGAGGGCGTGCACGGCTTCGGGCAGATCCGCTCGGTGCGCGGCTTTCACAAGTGGGTGCGCCGCGGCGTGATCCTTCCGCTGCGCAAGACGCTGTGGCCGGCCGAGTACAAGCGGTCGTACCCGCTGGCCGAGCTTCCCGCCTTCCACGTGTCTCCGCCTCCGGGCCTGCACCCGGCCGGCTGAGCCGCTTGCACGTGCACCGCGGGTTTCGTTGCGGGGATCGGTACGCGTACGATGGCTGTTTCATGGTCGCCGCGTGGACCAGAAATGCGATCTCCTTTCTCTTGATCGCGGCCCGGTCCACGCCGCCGAACAGGCGGGAATCACCGTGAAGGAGCTTGCGGCATGAAGGTGTCCACCGAATCCGAAGCCGGTCGGAATCTCAACACCGTTCTGGACGAAGCGTGTCAGACGGAGCCGTTCGGATCCGCCGGCGTGAGGGTCGGAGTTCTGTGACCCGTCCCGAAACACCTGCCCGATCACCGCTGGACGTACCCGGGATCGATCCGGGTTTGAGCGCGGACGAGTCGTTGGATTCGTGCGGGACGGCGGGCGCGACTTCCCCGGGGCATGATGACGAGGCATTGGAAGCCGCGGACGGACACTCTCCTTGACTCCGGCGCGCGGAGTTGAGTCGAAACGAATCGAGGTCCGCGGGAGCGCTCCCGCGGACCTCGAGTCATCTACCGGCCGAATCAGGCGCCGCCCTGCAGCTGCTCCCGCAGATTCGCGAAGATGTTCTTGCGGAAGTTCTGGCTTTCCTCGGGCGTCAGCGAGGAGCTTGCCGTGAGCGCGCCGGCGCGCTGCTCCAGCAGGTCGGGCGAAATCTCGCTCAGAAAGCGCGACGGCTTGCGCGGCTTGAGGCTTTCGCGCTGGCGGCGGGTGGCGCACCCGGACAGCGTAAGCCGGTGCCGGGCGCGGGTGATTCCCACGTAGAACAGCCGCCGCTCCTCGGCGATGGGGTCCGTTCCGCCGTTCAGCTCGAACGTTTCCCACGCCTCCTCCGCGTCCGCCTCGGCGGCGGCGCTCGCGCTCATGCTGCGCGTGTGCGGCAGGATCTCTTCTTCCAGCCCGATGATGAAGACGTGCGGGAACTCCAGCCCCTTGGCGCTGTGCATGGTCATCAGCGTCACCAGGTCGGGGTTTTCGTCGTCCTTGTCCTTCTTGTCCTCTTCGTCCGTCAGCGACACGCGCTCCAGAAAGGCGCGCAGCGCGGGCGGATCCCAGTCGTCTTCCTCGTCCAGCGGCGGACGCTCCTTCCAGGTGCGCTCCTCGAACCGCGCGACGCTCTCCACGAACTCGCGCAGGATCTCCACCCGCACCGCGGCGGCCTTTTCGCTCTTGGCGTTGTCGGCGCGCACCGCTTCTTCCAGCCGCACCCGCTTCACCAGTTCGCGCACAAAGCCCACCAGCGTGCGCTGCGTGGTGATGCCGTGGTCGATGGCGGCCTGCGTGGCGTGGAACTCCAGGCGCAGCTCCTCCATCATCTCCACAAAGGCGCGCACCGCCTCGGCCGTGCCGCGGTTTACGCCGTCCACCGGGTCCACCCGCTTGAGCGCCTCGTAGATGGGCTGCTGTGCGGCGCGGGCCGCGTCGATCAGCCGCATCATGGACGTGCGGCCGATCCCGCGGGTGGGGTAGTTCAGAATCCGCCGGAGCGAAACCTCGTCTTTGGGATTGAGCACCACGCGCAGGTAGGCGACCAGGTCCGCCACCTCCTTGCGGTCAAAGAACGACTGCCCGCCGATGACGCGGTACGGGATGTTGGCGGCCCGCAGCGCTTCTTCAACGGGCTTGGCCTGCAGGTTGGTGCGATACAGGACGGCGAAGTCGCCCCACGACAGCTTCTCGTTCCAGCGGCGCACGCCGATTTCGCGCGCCACCATCTCGGCCTCGCGCTCCTCCGCCGTCTTGCCGCCCTCTTCGCCCACGTTCCAGTAGTCGATCTTGGGGCCGGGCCCATTGCTGGTCCGCAGCCGCTTGGCCTTGCGCGTGGTGTTGTTGGCAATGACGCCGTTAGCCGCGTCCAGAATGCGCTGCGTGCTGCGGTAGTTCTCTTCGAGGATGACGACCTGCGCGCCGGGATAGTGGCGCTCGAAGTCCAGGATGTTGCGCACGTCGGCGCCGCGCCACGCGTAGATGGACTGGTCGTCGTCGCCCACCACGCACAGGTTCTTGAGCGGGCCGGCCATCAGGCGGGCCATTTCGAACTGCGCGCCGTTGGTGTCCTGGTATTCGTCCACCATCAGGTACCGCCAGCGCTTCCACAGCTTTTCGCGCACCTCCATGTGCTCGCGCAGCAGCTGCACGGGCAGGACGAGAAGGTCGTCGAAGTCGCAGGCTCCCGCGGCGCGCAGCGTCTGCTCGTAGCGGGGATACACGTCGGCGGCGAGCACCGCGTAGTCGTCGCGGCGGTCGCCCCGGATCTGCCCCTCGGCCACCTCTACCTTGGCCTGCTCCGGCGTGATCAGCCGGTTCTTCCAGTCGCCGATGGTGAACAGAACCTTTTTGGGATCGTACGCGTCTTCGCCCACGGTGGCGGAGATGTGGATCTCCTCGGCCATGATCCGCTTGATGGCCTGGATCTGGTCGCCGGTGGGGTAGATGGAGAAGTCCTTGGGCATCCCCAGCCGGTCGCCGTAGTCACGCAGCAGGCGGGCGCCCAGCGAGTGGAAGGTGCTCAGGACGATGCCCTTGGCCTCGCGCCCCACCATCTTGGCCACGCGCTCGCGCATTTCGGCGGCGGCCTTGTTGGTGAAGGTGACGGCCAGGATGGCGCGCGGGTGGATGCCCTTGTCGCGGATGAGGTGCGCGATGCGGTACACCAGCGTGCGCGTCTTGCCCGAGCCGGCGCCGGCGAGCACCAGGACGGGCCCCTCGGTGGCGAGCGCGGCCTGGCGCTGCTCGGGGTTCAGCTCCAACAGGTACTGCGGAATTGCTTGCAAAGCCGTGCCGTGAACCATCCGTGAACGCGCTCGTGCGGAGGGGGAGAAGATAGCCGGTGGGGAGG
>NZ_DASVTX010000319.1:0-9591 GCF_036387355.1 Longimicrobium sp. | reverse complement strand
TCCGCCGACATCGCGCGCAACATGGGGAGCGTGGGCGGGCTGCTGGCGGTGTGGATCGCCAGCGGGCTCATGACGCTGGCCGCGGCGCTCAGCTACGGCGAGCTGGCGGCCGCCATGCCGCGCGCCGGCGGGCAGTACGTCTTTCTTCGCGAGGGGCTGGGCCGCATGCCCGGCTTTCTGTACGGATGGACGCTGTTCCTGGTGATTCAGACGGGAACCATCGCCGCCGTGGCCGTGGCCTTCGCGCGCTTTCTGGGCGTCTTCTTCGACCGGCTGACGCCAAAGGTGTTTCTGCCGCTGGGAAGCGTGATGATGCCGGGCGCAACGGAACCCACGGAGCTGGGGCTGTCGCCGCAGCGGGTGGTGGCCATCCTCGTCATCGCCCTGCTGACGTGGGTGAACCTGCGCGGCGTGCGCGAGGCCAAGTGGATTCAGACCACGCTGACCATCGCCAAGACGGGCGCGCTGGCCGCGCTCATCCTCCTGGGCATCACGCTGGGGCGCAACGCGGACGCGATCGCCGCCAACTGGAGCAACATCTGGAGCGGCCAGCCGGGCGGCACGCCGGTGTCGGTGATGGGGATCGCCATTCCCCTCATCATCACCGCGTTCGGCAGCGCCATGGTGGGCTCGCTGTTCTCGTCGGATGCGTGGAACAACGTGACCTTTGCCGCGGCCGAAGTGCAGCGGCCGGAGCGCAACCTTCCCCTGGCGCTGGCGCTGGGGACGGGGCTGGTGACGGTGCTGTACGTGCTGGCCAACCTAGCGTACCTGTCGGTGCTGTCGCTGGACCAGATCAAGTCGGCGCCGCAGGACCGCGTGGGTACGCTGGCGCTGGAGCAGATGTTCGGCCCCGTGGGGCAGTACCTGATGGCGGGCGCCATTCTGGTGAGCACCTTCGGGTGCATCAACGGGCTGATCCTGGCCGGGGCGCGGGTGTACTTCGCCATGGCGCGCGACGGCCTGTTCTTTCAGCGCGCCGCCTCGGTGAACCGCAACGACGTGCCGGCCTGGGCGCTGATTGCGCAGGGCGTGTGGACGGCGCTGCTCACGCTGACCGGCACCTACGGGCAGCTGCTGGACTACGTGATCTTTGCCGCGCTCATCTTCTACGTGCTGACGATGATGGCGCTGTTCAGCCTGCGCCGGAAGCAGCCGGACCTGCCGCGGCCGTACAAGGCGTTCGGGTACCCCGTCGTGCCCGCGCTGTACATGCTGTCGGCCCTGGCGGTCGCGCTGATTCTGCTGGTGGCCAAGCCGGAGTATTCAGTCTCCGGGCTGGTGGTGGTGCTGCTGGGGATTCCCGTCTTCTTCATCTGGGACCGCAAGACGCGCGGCGCCTGACCCGCGGCGGCGGGACCGGACGGATCGGCGGACAAGCAGGGCGCGGCGGCCACAACGGCCCGCCGCGCCCGCTCTGCTTCCGGGCGGAGAAGCAGGCTCGCGGATCGCCGCGCCACTGGTTTTTGCTCCTCCTTTTCGGCATATTTTCACGTTGGGCAAACGTTTCAGCCCGGGCCGGTGTCCAACAGGACAGACGCGCACGTGAGCGCGCCGGGTGTGCGAAACTTTTAGCACTCCCGGGCCGTAGAAGGCGGGCGGCCACGACGATCGATCAAACTCTTCCGTACAGCGGATCCATATGAAGCTTTCTGGCACCTCGTTCGCGGCCCTGCTCGCGGCGGTTCTCGCCTCTGGCGCGGCCGGCGCGCAGACCCGTCCTCCCGGCGCGCCGCCGGCCGGCGCGCGCCCCGGCGGGCCTCCGGGCGCCATGGCGCAGGCTCCCGGCGTCATCAGCGGCACCGTGGTAGACGCCGAGGGGCAGCCGGTGGGCTCCGCGCAGATCGCCGTGTACAGCGCGGCGGATTCCACGCTGGTCACGGGCGCCGTGGCGCGCCCCAACGGCACCTTCCGGGTGGAGGGGCTGCGCCCCGGCCGCTACTACCTGCGCATCAGCTCGCTGGGCAAGGCGACGACGACCACACCGGTGGTCGCGCTGACGCCGCAGGCGCTTGCGGCTACGGTGGGGAACGTGCGCATGGGGCAGGGCGCGGTGCTGCTGGAGGGCGTGACTGTGCAGGCCACGGCGCAGAGCTCCGGGCTGTCCGCGGACCGCAACACCTACCGCGCGGCGGACCTGCCCACCAGCGGCGGCAGCGCGGTGGACGTGCTGCGCAACATTCCCGCGGTGGAGGTTGACCAGGACGGCAAGGTGAGCCTGCGCGGCAACCAGAACGTGGCGGTGCAGATCAACGGCCGGCCCACGCCCATGCGCGGCGACCAGCTCGCCACCTTTCTGCAGCAGCTTCCCGCCAACGTGGTGCAGAACGTGGAGGTCATCCCCAACCCCTCGGCCAAGTACGAGCCGGAAGGGATGGCGGGGATCGTGAACATCGTCCTCAAGCAGAACACCGACCTGGGGCTCAGCTACGGCCTGCAGACCGGCGTGGGCACCGGCGGCCGCTACAACGCCTCGGGCAACGTGGGGTACCAGCAGGGCCCGCTCACGCTGTACGGCAGCTACGGCTTTCGCCGCGACGTGCGCGAAAGCGAGGGGCTCAACACGCTGAACGCGTTCGCCGACTCCATCTCGCGCGTGCTGGACTACACGGTGCGCCAGGACAACCTGGGCGAGTTCAACGTGCAGTCGCACCTGCTGAACGCCAACGCCGACCTGCGGCTGGGGGCGCGCGACGTGCTGTCGAGCACCGCGCTGCTGAGCCTGGGCGACTTCAACGCCGGGACCAACAACGACTACCTGCGGCGCTCGCCCAGCGGGGCGCTGCTGCTGGAGACGGAAGGCATTACCGACAACCAGAACGACGACGTCACGATGGACGGGTCGCTGGCCTTTCGCCACACCATCACGCCGCAGAAGCACGAGCTGAACACCGAAATCCGCGCCAACCACGTCAACAACGACTTTGACGGCGTGGTGGACGAGCGGCTGGTGCGCGACGCCCAGGGCTCGCCCACGGGGCTCATTCGCCGCGGGCAGATCACCGAGGCCGTCGCCAGCACCTTTACGGCGCAGGCGGACTACACGCGCCCGCTGGGCCCGGCCAAGCTGGAGACCGGCTACAAGGGCACGCTGCGCCTGCTGGACAACGACCAGAGCGTCCGCTCGTTCAACGACGGCACGGGCGTGTGGACGGAAACGGGGAGCAGCCGGTTCGAGTACGACGAGACGGTGCACGCGGGCTACGGCGTGCTGAGCCGCGCCTTCGGCAAGGTGGACGTGCAGGGCGGGCTGCGGCTGGAGCACACCGACCGCGACTTTACCCTGGGCAACACGGGGCAGAACTTTCCCAAGAGCTACCTGAGCTGGTTCCCCAGCGGGCTGGTGGCGCTGAACCTGGATGCCCAGCAGCAGGTGCGCCTCAACTTCTCGCGCCGCATTCAGCGCCCCGACACCCGGCTGCTGAACCCGTTCGCCATCAACGAAGACCCGCGCAACATCTTTACCGGCAATCCCAACCTGGAGCCGGAGTACACCAACTCACTGGAACTGGGCTACCAGCGCTCGTTCCCCACGGGCTCGCTGCAGGTGACGCCGTTCTTTCGCCGGACGGAAAACGCCATCCGCCGCATTCGCGAGGTGCGCGGCGACACGCTGCGCGTCACGTTCCAGAACCTGGACACCAGCGACTCGTACGGGCTGGACCTGAACGGAACCGTGCGCCGCGGCAAGGCGAACGGGCTGGCGAGCGTGAGCGCGTTCCGGCAGGTGACCAGCGCCAGCGGCGCCGACGCGGCCAACCTGTCCAGCGACGCCATCGGCTGGTCGGCGCGGGTGAGCGGCAGCTACCAGATCACGCCGCGGCAGGACGTGCAGGCGTTCGTGTTCTACCGCGCGCCCATCGCGGTGGAGCAGGGTCGCATGGGGCGCATGATCTTCATGAACATCGCGGCCCGGCAGAAGCTGATGGGCGACCGCGCCAGCATTGGCCTGCGCCTGCAGGACCCGTTCAACCTGTCGGGCTTTTCGCTCACCACCAACAGCGCGCTGTACGACCAGTACACCGAGCGCAGCTTTGGCGGGAGGGCGCTGTTTCTGACCTTTACGTACAACTACGGCCAGCAGCCGCGCATTCGCCAGCGGCCGGCGGAGCAGCAGGAGCCGCAGCAGCCCAGCGTCATTGGGCCCTGACCTCAGGCCCGGGTGGATGCACGAGAACCGGCTGCGGAGCGATCCGCGGCCGGTTCTCGTTTGCCATCATCGAAGAAACGAAACCCCTCTCACGGAGGCCACGGGAAGGCACGGAGGTTCACGGTACACCCATCCGTACCGTGTCCTCCGTGAACCTCGGTGAACTCCGTGAGAGGGGGTTCTTGTTTCAGTCCTGCACGCGAAGGCGCTCTTCCAGCGCGGAGTCGGGCTCCACGAACAGCGTCTTCGCTTGGACGAGGCTCACGCGGCCGGGTGGGGCGCCGCGCGGTTTGCGGACGTAGCGGCGGCGCGTCCAGTCCACCGCCACCGTGCCGGACGAGCGCGCCTTGCTGAACCACGCGGCCAGCACGGCCGCTTCCTCCAGGTCGCGGGCGGGCGGGGCACCCGGTTCGCGCCAGCGCAGCACCACGTGTGAGCCGGGAACGGAGCGCGCGTGCAGCCACACGTCCCCCGGCGCGGCGTGCCCAAAGGTCAGCCGGTCGTTGTCCCTGCTGCTGCGCCCCACCCGCACCTCGATGCCGCCCGACGTGCGGTACGGCCGGTACGGAAGCCGCTCGTCGTCCGCGGCCGCCGCGGCGGAGGCGGACTCGGGGCGGCGCAGGGCGGATTTTACCCCCTCGGGAACCTCGCCCGCCTCCAGCGACGCGATGACGCCAGCCCACCGCTCGCGCTCGCGCTCCGCCTCGGCGACCAGTTCGGGCAAGCGCGCGTCGGCGCGGGTGCGGCGGCGGGCCTGCTCGTACAGCCGCTCCGCGTTCTCATGCGGGCGCAGCGCGGGGTCCAGCGGCACCGTCACCTCATCCCCCTCGAATCCCGGAAGGACGACGGAGTCCTGGCCCGCTTCCGCCCAGTCCAGATGCGCGAGCAGCAGGTCGCCCCACCCGCGCAGCCGGTCCGCCTCGCCCGTCTTGCCCATGTCCGCCATCAGCCGCGACAGGCGCCGCTCAATGCCGGCCAGGCGGCGGCGGGCACGCTCCAGCAGCTCCGCTCCGGGCGCCGCCGCCGCGTCGGCTTCCGCGGCGTCGCCGGCCGGCTCCTCGGCCGCGGCTCTTTCCATCGCCGCCAGCAGCGACGGGTACGGCCGGGACTCCGTGCCGGGAAGGAGCAGTGGATAGGGCTGCGGGCCGGAGGCGGTGCGCAGAAGCACGGGGGTGGAGGCGTCCCCATCCGCCATCTCCCACCACCGCTCAAACGCGTCCTCCAGCGCGTCGTCCCCGTCGCGCGCCGCGGCCTCGCCCAGCACCCAGGCCGCGTTCATGGGGCTGGTGTAGGCAAAGCGGCGCACCAGGGCGCGCGGGCGCTCGGCGGGCGGCACCGCGGCCAGGGCGGCGGTCCATTCGGCGGCCAGCTCGGCACGCGGGCGGCCCGGGAGCACGCGGCGGGTGGGCGGCGGCGGGTGGTACACGGCGCCGGCCCGCAGCGCCCGCTCCCCCGCCGCGCGGGCGCGCAGCACGGACACGATGCGGCGCGTTTCCGCGTCCATCAGCAGCGCGTTCCACTGGTTGGTGTGCAGCTCGATCACCAGCGCCCGGCGCGCGCCGCGAAAGCGGGTGCCCTCGTGCAGGTCGATGCGCAGCAGCCGCTCGTCGGCGGGGGCGGACACGCGGGTGACGCGCGCCGACAGCTCCGACGGGTCCGGGGGGCGCGCGCCCTCGCCCCCCGTGGACGCGTCCACCAGGCGCACCCAGCCGCGGCGCGGGTGCAGGTCCCAGCGCAGCGCCTGCCCCCGGTCCAGCGGCAGCGTGCACGAAAGATCGCGGGCAAACACGGGCTGGCCGGCCGCGGCGCGGCCCCGCAGGGCGGCGCCGAGTTCGGCCGCAAGGGCGCGCACCAGCAGCGGATCGTAACGCAGAAGGTTTGACACGCGGCCCAACTTCGGGTTACTTTCACGGCCCGTCAACCCGCAGTCCCATGCGCGGAACCCGCCCTCACGGACGGGGTTCGCCACGCACGATCAATCGGGATGTCCACTCAGCGGGGAAGCGGGCCGCGGCGGGTGACCGTCGCCGAGCTTCGCGAAATGAAGCGCCGCGGCGAAAAGATCGCCGTGCTCACGGCCTACGACTACCTGTTCGCCCGCCTGGTAGACGGCGCGGGCGTAGACGTGGTGCTGGTGGGCGATTCGCTGGGCCAGGTGGTGCTGGGGCTCGACACCACCCTTCCCGTGACCCTCGACGACATGATCCACCACGCCCGCGCCGTGCGCCGCGGCGTGGAGCGGGCGCTGCTCGTCGTGGACCTTCCCTTTCTGACCTATCAGATCAGCCGCGAAGACGCCCTGCGCAATGCCGGGCGCGTGCTCCAGCAGACCGGGGCGCAGGCGGTAAAGCTGGAGGGCGGCTCCCCCGAAATCGCCGACACCGTGGCCGCGCTGGTGCGCGCCGGCATTCCCGTAATGGGTCACCTGGGCTTTACCCCCCAGTCGGTTCACGTCACGGGCGTCCGCGTGCAGGGCAAGGGCGAGGAAGCGGCGGAGCGCATGATGGCCGAGGCGCGCCGCCTGGAGCAGGCCGGCGCCTTTTCGCTCGTGCTGGAGCTGGTGCCGGGGCCGCTGGCCGCCGCGGTGACGCAGAGCGTGTCCATTCCCACCATCGGCATCGGCGCGGGGATCGGGTGCGACGGGCAGGTGCTGGTACTGCAGGACATGCTGGGGCTCAACACCGGCTTCAACCCGCGCTTTCTGCGCCGCTACGCCGAAGTGGGGCAGGCGGTGACGGCCGGGGTGGGCGAGTTCGTGCGGACGGTAAAGGACGGGGAGTACCCCGCCCCGGAGCACACCTTCGAATGACGGTGCTGGCCGAAGCCCGCGCGCTGCAGCTCGTGCACGGCCGCGCCGACGTGCGCGCCGCCGTGGGCGCCGCGCGCGCGGCGGGGGAAACGGTGGCGCTGGTGCCCACCATGGGCTTTCTGCACGACGGACACATGTCGCTGGTGCACCGCGCCCGCGAGCTGGCCGACCGGGTGATGATGTCCATCTTCGTCAACCCGCTGCAGTTCGGCCCCAGCGAAGACCTGGACCGCTACCCCCGCGACCTGGAAGGCGACCTGCGGCTGGCGCGCGAGCACGGGGTGGACCTGGTGTTCGCCCCGTCGGCCGCGGAGATGTATCCGCACGGCCCGCAGCAGGTGAGGGTGGAGCCCGGACCGCTGGGGGCGCGCATGGAAGGCGCCATCCGCCCCGGACACTTCAGCGGCATGCTTACCGTAGTGGCCAAGCTGTTCGGCATCTTTGGGCCGGACGTGGCGGTGTTCGGGCAGAAGGATTTTCAGCAGGCCACGCTCATCCGCCGCATGGTGGGCGACCTGGACCTGCCCGTTCGGGTGGAGGTCGCGCCCATCGTGCGCGAGGCCGACGGCTTGGCGATGAGTTCGCGGAACGTATATCTTTCCGCGGAGGAGCGCGCGCGCGCGCTGGCCCTGCACCGCGGGCTGCGGCGCGGGCACGAGCTGTTCGCCGCCGGCGAGCGCGACGCGGCGGTGCTGCGCCAGGCGCTGTGGGCGGCGCTGCGGGTGCCGGGGATCGAGCCGGAGTACGCCGAAGCGGTGCACCCGGACACGCTGGAGCCGGTGGCCGCCGCGGCGCCGGGTACCGTGCTGCTGGTGGCGGCGCGGGTGGGGGGAACGCGGCTGATCGACAACGCGGTCCTGAGCTGATCACGAGCAGGCGTCCACGGAGAGAGGCTGCCATGCTTCGCAACATGTGCAAGAGCAAGATCCACCGGGCCACGGTCACCGGGGCGGATCTCAACTATATCGGCTCCATCACCATCGACCCCGAGCTGATGGAAGCCGCCGACCTGCTGGAGTTTGAGCAGGTGGCCGTGGTGAACGTCAACAACGGCGCGCGGTTCGAGACGTACGTGATCCCGGGGGAGCGCGGCAAGGGCGAAATGTGCCTGAACGGCGCCGCCGCGCGCCTGGTGCATCCCGGCGACAAGGTCATCGTCATCAGCTACGCGCAGTACGACGAGGCCGAAATGGCCAGCTACCGCCCGCGCTTCATCTTCGTCGACGAGCAGAACCGCATCTCTCGCGACGCCCTGCGGGCCGTCAGCTCCTGACGCCCGTGGGCCCCTGGACCGGCGTCGTTCTGGCGCTGGCGGAGGCGGGAAGCGACGGCCTGCGCTCGCGGCTGTCCACCTATCTGCACCCCCTGGCGGGGCGCCCGCTGGCCTGGCATGCGGTAAGCTGCCTGGCCGCGCTGCGCCCGGCCCCGTCGCGCATCGTGGTGGTGGGGGGCGACCTGCCGCTGGAGCTGTTCGGCGACGTTGCGGGCGAGGTGCAGTCCGTTCCCGCCACGGAGGCGGCGCTGGGCGGCGCGCTGCTCGTCGCCGGCGCGCGCGTGCTGGTGGTGAACGCCGCCGCGCCCACCGCCGGCCCCGCGCTGGACCTTCTTCTGCGGCACGAGGGCGACGCCCTGCTGGAGGGCGGCGACGGCGCCGTGCTGGCCGCCTGGCTGGGCGCGCAAGGGGCGGAGCGGCTGGTGTCCCGCGGCGGCGACCTGTCGGTGCTGCGCGGGCTTTTCGGCGTCGCCCTGGTGCCCGACCCGGACGGCTTCGTGGTCCGCGACCGCGCCACGCTGGCCCGCGCGGGGGGCGCCATTCGCGACCGCATCGTCCGCCGGCTGATGGACGAGGGGGTCAGTTTTCTGCTTCCCCGCTCCGTGCTGGTGGACGTGGACGTGGAGATCGGCCGCGACACCGTCGTGTACCCCGGCTGCGTGCTGGAGGGGCGTACCACGGTAGGGGACGAGACGGTCATCGGCCCCTGCTGCCGCATCATCAACTCCCGCGTGGGGAGCGGGGTGGAGCTGCGCGGCTTCAACTACGTGTCGCACACCGCCATCCGCAACCGCGCCATCCTGGAATCCCATGCCCGCCGCGGCTTTGACGACGAGTGACCCCGGCCCGCTGGTGCACGCCGCCGCCCGCGGCGAATTGCCGGAGTGGGCGAACGTCTCCGAAAAGCGCCGCGCGCACATGGCGCGCGTGGCGGGGCTGATGGCCGAATGGGCGGAGGGGCTGGGGCTGTCCGCGGATGACCGCGCGCGCTGGGCCGCCGCCGGCTGGCTGCACGACGCCCTGCGGGAGGACGCGCCGGACGATCTCCGTCCCCAGGTGCCCCCGGCCTTTCGCGACCTTCCCGGCAAGCTGCTGCACGGCCCCGCCGCCGCCGAGCGCCTTGCGGGGCTGGTGGACGAGGAGATGCTGGTCGCCATTCGCTACCACACCCTGGGCTCCCCGCGCTGGGGCGCGCTGGGCAGGGCGTTGTATCTGGCGGACTTTCTGGAGCCGGGGCGGCGCTACGAGCCGGAATGGACCGCGTCGCTGCGGGCCCGCATGCCGGGGGAGATGGAGGCCGTGCTGCGCGAGGTGGTGCAGGCGCGCGTTCGCCACGTGACGGAAAGCGGGTCCACCCTT
>NZ_DASVTX010000318.1:0-21101 GCF_036387355.1 Longimicrobium sp. | reverse complement strand
CCCGTAATGGAGTAACCAATAGTGGACCGAGTCCGAAGAAGAAGTTCCGCGAGGGCTGACACCCACGGCGCCGTGGAGCTACCGCCGGCGCACCTCTCGGTCCGCATACCATGGCACGACACGGATTGGACGGGGCGGGTGTGCGCGGCCCCGGCCGCGAACCACGCCTGTACGGTCCTGAAGAATATCAAGCAGAAGAAGGACGCCGACGATGAGGAGGCCCGCCGGGGCGCGCCATGGCCCGACGCTGGCGCGGAGAGCACATATCCGCCCTGCGTCATGGAACGAGCCGGCTTCATGCGCCCCGGAGCCCACGCGGTCAGTCGCTCGCACGCTTATGCGAAGCGGCAGAACGCCGCGAGCCACGGGCACTTTCAGGATACAGTGCACCGGATGCCGGCCTACAGCATCGAGGCGGTGCCGTACCGCTGGACCCGCCGCGAGGCCGCCCCCGACATCGCTCGACGGTGGGGCATCGCGTACGACCAGAGCTTGGAGGACGCGGCCGACCGACTCATGGGCTGGAGTTCCGACTGGGTCCAGGATCACCGGAACCAGCGGGCGCTGCTCGATTCCTTCTTCTCTGCGATCCGGCCGCGCGAGTCCATCATCCTGATCTACGCGAAGGACATCCCGCTCCTGGAGGATCGAGCGCCGGGGGCACGGATACTGGTCGGTGCCGGACGCATCGAGGAGGTCGGACCGATCCAGGAATGGCCGTACAACTGCGACCAGGTTGCCGCACCCCTTCGGTCGTACCTGTGGGAACGAGCGGTCCATCATTCCATTCGTCCCGGGTTCAGGGACGGCTTTCTCCTGCCCTACCAGCAGATCCTGCGGGAGCCGCATCTGGCGGGTGAGGACCTCTCGCCGTTCGCAGCTCGCACTCCGACTGATCACTTCGACGAGTTCAGCTATGTCTCCGAGCTCGTCTCCCACGACGGCGCGATCGCGGCGCTGACCGAGCTCCACCGAGTGCTCGGGCTCCTTCCAGGACAGGTCGAAGGACCGTGGGACGCGGCGGCTCGCTGGGTCGATGAGCGCATTGCGGAGACGTGGAACCAGCGGGGGCCCTTTCCCGGGCTCGGCGCGGTACTCGTGGCGGCTGGCATCGAGCGTGGTCTGAGCCTCGCGTACCGGATCAACCGATTGCTCCCGAACGAGGACCCGGACCCGTGGCCGCTCCTCGATCGCGCGATCGGTTCGGCGGATGGCCCTCTGGCCCCGCTCGTTGGACGTATGGGGCGACTGGTGTGGGAGCGTATGGCGGAGGACGCGGACCGGGTGGCGCTCGTCCGGCTTCTCGCCCGCTTCCCGCTCACGATTGCGCAGGCGCGTCGGATGCTGGACCGAAAGGCGCGTAGCGAGGCGGGGATCTCCGCCACCGACACGGACATGGTGAAGAACCCGTACGTGCTCTTCGAGGCGGACCGCGGACGATTCGACTCGATCAGCATGGCGGCCATCGATCGCGGCCTGTTTTCTCAGGACGCCACAGCGCGCCTCGTGCTGGAGCACTACCCGCTGCCCGAGCCCATCACGGAGGCCGGGGACGACCGACGCGTGCGCGCGGGATGTACTCAGATCCTCGAGACTGCGGCGGCCGAAGGGCACACGCTGCTGGACGAGCCGCGCCTGCGTCGGCGGCTCGCCCGCCTCCCGCTGAACCCGATCTGCGATCCTGAATCGGAGGTCTTCGATCTCTCGGCAGCCCGCTTTGCACCGATCCTAGTCGAGACTCCGCTCGCGCGGGATCAGGGCCGTGGCTGGCAGCTCGCGCGGCTGGCCGAGTACGGCGACCTGATCGCCGCAGAGGTCGCGCGGCGGATCGAACGCGGCCCCCTAGACGTGCGCTGGGACTGGCGCGACCTGATAGACGCGGCGCTCTCGACCGAGGAGCGTCGTGCGGACGCCGTCGAAGACCCCGCGCGCTACGAGAAGGCGCGGGCGCTGGAGGCACTGGCGCGTGCCCCGATCGGGGTGCTCGTCGGTCCGGCCGGTACGGGAAAGACGACCATGCTTCAGGCGCTATGCAGGCATCCGGACGTGCGCGCGCGGGGCGTCCTCCTGCTCGCGCCGACCGGGAAGGCGCGGGTGCAGCTGGCTTCTCGAATCGGGGCGCGCTCCCAAACGCTCGCGCAGTTCCTTCGACCGACAGGGCGCTGGCACGACGAGCTGGGCTACCGCACTCGCCCCGGAGCTCCCAAGAACGGGGGCTACGGAACGGTCGTGGTCGATGAGGCATCGATGCTAACCGAGGACATGCTGGCCTCGCTCATCGACGCGCTTCAGGATCCGGACCGACTCATCCTTTGCGGTGACCACCGTCAGCTTCCTCCGATCGGCGCCGGCAGACCATTCGCGGACCTCGTGCAGCATCTGCGCGGCCAGCGTCCCGACGCGGTCGAGAGTTACGGAGCCGGATTGGCCGAGCTCACGATCTCGCTCCGGCAGGCATCGGGCGGCGGGGATCGAACGCGGGACGACATCGCCGTCGCCAGCCTCTTCACGGTTGAGGACGCAGCCCCGGGAGCCGACGAGGCGCTCGCGCGAGTGCTCGCCGGCGAGGGGGATGGAACGCTCGAGATTCAGTCGTGGAGGAGCGAGGATGAGCTCCACCAGCTCATTGTCCGCCATCTTGCTGATCGCGTCGGAATCACCCTCGGCGAGTCGACCGCCTTGCGGACGTCGCTCGGGGCAACTGGAAGCCATAAAGGCCGGCCGAGCTTCATCTTCGGAAGCGGTGGGCGGGGAGCGGAGAACTGGCAGATCCTCTCCCCCGAGTTGCTCTACACCGCGCTCACGCGTCAACGCGAGGGCGTGGTGCTCTTCGTCCAAGGCGACCCGGCGGCGATCCGCGAACTCGGCAGTCCCGAGCGGTCGGACAGGGGGCGGCGCCTCACCCGGTTGTTCCGTCCTGCCGACCCCTTCGAGACCCCCGACGGCCGGCTGTTCGACGGGTCGCACGTCCATCGCACGTCCAACCGGGAGCTGGTCTGCTCAAAGTCGGAGGTCATAGTCGCGGACACTCTACTCCGCCTGGGGGTGCCGTACGCGTACGAGTCGGATCTCGTGATGCCTGACGGCACGCGGCGCCGACCCGACTTCACGATTCGCCGGCGGGACGGTCGGATCGTCTACTGGGAGCACCTAGGCATGCTGGGACTGGCAGGGTACAAGGCCGATTGGGAGGCCAAGAAAGTCTGGTATGCTCAGCATGGAATCAGACCGTGGACCGAAGGCGGCGGCCCCGCCGGGATCCTCGTGTGGTCGCAGGATGATCCCGTGACCGGCGGAATCGACGTCCCCGAGATCGAGCGGCGGGCATCAAAGGTATGTCTCGACGGCTAAGCTTTCCGGACGTCCTATCACAGCCAGCGGATTCACCATCCGAACCAGATCGGTCGACGCCTCGAAGCACCTGCGTCGCCGTCTTCAGCTTCACCGAGTAGTCCGGCCCACTCCCGAACCGCGGCCGAAGGCGATGCGCTCCGGCGACGAGCGGAACCGGCCTGCTTTTCAGGAACGCTCCGGGGAGAGCTGGTTGATCGCGTCGGCCACAAGAGGTAGAAGCCACCAGTGCTCGGATCGAGGGCGAACGAGCCGTGCGCCAGGTCGTTTCGAAGCCGGGCGAGCGGCTCACCTATCCGGCGCACCCACTCGGTCGAAGGTTGGGCACTGGGGCGCGCCGAATGCCTGGCGGGCCAAGCGCGGAAGCCATCGCCGCGCAGGAGCCCCTGCTTGACCGCCATCTCCCGTAAGGGCCAAGGTCGGCGGGCGTTCGTCCGAGGCGCGTTCATCCGGCTCGCGAGGTGTTAGGAGCCCCAATTTTGGTGCGTAGACCTTGATCTGTTTGAAGTGGCCGAGGAACTTGTCCGAACCCCGCTCGCCCGGCGGGTGGACGAGCAAGCCAAATACGGCGTGAGCCCCAGCCGCGCATCCCTCTATCAACCAGCCGCGGGCGAACCACCACCGCGACCCGCTTTACCTCATCCTGCGATTCGGCCACTCACGCGTACGTACCTGTTCACAAATCGCTCAGCCGTCGTATTCATCGACCAGGTCCGCCACGAAATTGGTGTGGATGATCCCGGTGGTTAGTGCCCGCTTTAGCAGGTTGCTGAGTGCCCTAAGGTATTTCCCCTGCGTGGCGGGACTGAGGTAATTGACTCGTGGACGCGCGGCCCCAGGCGCACTCCTGACCTCGTCCTTAAGATGCTTCACGTACGCGGCGACATCCCCGCGGGTGATCTCGCGCAGGTCGCGGAGCCCCCGGCTGTGAAGGAACCGCGCAGCACGGATAAGGCGCGTACGCAGCAGACTCAGTTCGCGCTCTGATGGTCTGTGGCGTCCGACCTGCGCCTTGCAGGCCAAGTGATAATCGATGAAGGATGCGATGGAGGTCGGCACCGACACTGCGGCCGCGGCGGCTTTCTCCTCCGCCTCGCGATGCTCGCGTAGCTCCGCCAAACGGTATCCAAAAAGGATCGCTGCCGTGTTGGGCTGGTCAGTCGCGAACTTCTCCCCAGGCGCTCGTAGCGGTTCCTGGCGCCGGCCACCCCACGCAGCCCAACCACCCAGTTCAGCGTACGCGCGTCCCCCGAGCCAGCGAATGTACGCGCGAGGTTCTGTCTCGGTCGCAGGACGGCGACCCATCTTGCGTCTCGACACGGTGGGCAAGGATGGCTGAAGGGGAAACGGTCTTTGTTCAAAGACGAGATACCCCGGGTCACCGTCCCGCGCCGACCGCGGCCGTTGACGAGATCGTGTGCGGAGTTTACATACCCTTCGTGGAGCCGCCAAGCGGCGGGCTCTACCTTACCCGCGCAGAAGGCATCAGTCGAGTAGCGAGGCGAGCTCGCTCCAACTGGCCTTCAAGCCACCAAGGAGCCGCAGCACGTTCAAGAAGCTGACGTTGCTTTCGCCGCGCTCGATCTGACCGACGAAGCTCCGGTCCAAGTGGGACAATGCGGCAAGCTTCTCCTGGGTGAGTCGCCGTCGCATGCGGAGTGTGCGGATCGCCGCTCCGAAGCGGATGAGGTCTGGGTCGGTGCCGGCCATAGCCAACGCTATGACCAGCAACGGCTATGCGTCCACGGAGTTTACATACCATTGCTATGAAACCCGAGGTAAGCTCTGCTGGCAGCGGACTCTCGGATCGGGAGCATGCTCGAATCCAATCTGACCAGAAGCGATAAGGATGGCGAGGATCTACTGGCGCATACACGGAGACGGTCCCCCACGAGCGTGGGGAGACTTCACGTCGCTCGGGCACGGGCGCGAACCTCTGATCGAGCCCGGATCACCAAAGCGCCTGGGCACGACCAACCCCACCATCGCGGCGAAGGTGTTTGCGGATCGCGTGAAGGAACTGGAGCAGGTGGCGGTAGACCGCGCGGTTCTGGGAGTGGAAAGGCGGATGACCCTCGGCGCGTTCGTCCCTCAGCATCTCGCACTCCGGCGTCAGGAAGCCACGGTTACGGAGCTCTGGCTCAAGGAAACGGGTGCGCGGCTACAATCGGGCGCGATCCGGTTCTTTGGAGCCGACACGCCGCTGCTGACGATTACGCCGCGGGAGATGCTCCGCTTCAAGATCTGGCTCAAGGAGTTTCCGAATGGCCGAGGCGGCAAACTTTCCGGATCCACGCAGCGGAAGTACCTGGAGGCGCTCAGCGGCCTGTTCACAGCGGCTATCCGCGAACGTGTCTATCACGGACCAAATCCGATCGGCGGCATCGTAAAACCATCGGAATCTCCTCCTCTGGATGAGTGGTTCGAGCCTTGGCAAACGGCTGCGCTCCTGGAATCCGCGCGGACATACCGACCGACTCCACCAGCTCGCCCCTTGCCCGAATGCAGCTATCCGCTGATCGCATTCATCGCGCTCACCGGTTGCCGAATGCGCGAGGCATTCGGGATCGAAGTCGAGGATGTGGACTTTACCAGGCGAGTTGTTCGCATCCACCCGAACTCCTGGCGGAGGCTAAAAACGCCTAGATCGACACGCGCCGTGCCGCTCTGGCCGCAACTCGCGGAAATTCTGTCTGATTATCTCGACCAGTACGGATCGCGGCTGAACCGGCTGCTCTTTCCCTCCGAGCGCCTGCTGGCGACCGGTAAGGAGGGCATGATCACGGATTCGCGGAAGATGCTCGACACGCTCGGCAGTCGCGTCGGTTTCCGGCCGGGAGAGGTACGCTGGAACAAGCTCCGCCATGGTTATGCAACCGCGCGGCTGCAGACGCTCGACCGCGGGGCTCCCGTGTCGACCTTCACCGTGGCGCGCGAATTGGGCCACACGGGCGTGCACCTGGTCGAACGGGTTTACGGACACTTGGGTGAAGTGCGTCACCGTTCAGAAGTGGTGGAGTTCCGAGTAGAGCAGCATCTCGAACAGCTGGTGCCACTGCTAACGACACGGTTGGATGGCTTCTCTCTATCTCTCTCGGAGCCGTCTTCAAGTTCGACACTCCATCAATCCTGCTCATCCCATTCGGAAACACTCGAGCAGAACGGCCTTTGAAGCACGGCCGTCGGGGTTGGCATTAGGTCAGCGGCCCGGGCTGATCGACACGATTCTACGCACGATTATCACTGCAAAAAGCTCAGTAATGGGCCGACATCAGGCGAGACAACTCGAAACGATCACTCGATGCACGCAGGCTGGTCCTGCGGTGTGGTTAGCCGTAGGTCGATTTTTTCGAGCTACGATGGAGCAGAGATCGTCTTCGGTGGTGTTAAAGTCATGCAACAGTGTAACTTACACCACATGATGCACACTCGCCCGTCGCGGCTCTCACAAGGGCAGATTAGCGGGTTTTCGCACCGATTTACAGTTCTTTTCACACAATTCTGCGCACAGAGCCGCTGAACTGGACACAACAAACAGAAAAGCCCCCGCCGTAAGTTACGGTGGGGGCTCAACTTAGAGTACGCGCCAGGCTGGACTCGAACCAGCGACCTACGGCTTAGAAGGCCGTTGCTCTATCCAGCTGAGCTACTGGCGCCTGTGAAAAGTCGGGGCGCCCGGATTCGAACCGAGGACCTCCTGCTCCCAAAGCAGGCGCGCTACCGGACTGCGCCACACCCCGTCGAGAGCAGAAAAACCTAGGCCCAGTGCGCGTTCGCGTCAACCCCCGGCGAGCGCGGACGCCACGGCGCGAATCGCGATCCCCCGGTGGCTCAGCTCATCCTTTCGCGCCGCGGGCAGCTCACCGAAGGTCATCCCCTCGTCCGGCAGGTAGAAGAGCGGGTCGTATCCAAAGCCGCCAGCGCCGCGCGCGGCATGCAGAACGACGCCTTCGCACGCCCCCATCCGCACCAGCTCGCGCCCGTCCGGCCACACGACGGCGGCGGCGCACACGTATCGCGCGGTGCGCGCCGCATCGGGCACACCGGCCAGGCGCTCGAGCAGATGGCGGTTGTTCGCCTCGTCCTGCCGGTCGCCGCGCGCCTCGTCCACCGGGGCAAAGCGGCGGGAGCGCACGCCGGGCGCGCCGTCCAGCGCATCCACGCAGATGCCGGAATCGTCCGCGAGCGCGGCGTCCCCCGTCAGCCGGGCGAACCAGCGCGCTTTGGCAAGTGCGTTTTCCTCGAAGGTGTCGAACACCTCCAGCGCGTCCTCTTCCGCCGTCTCCGCGATGCCCAGCTCAGCGAGGCCCACCACGTCAATCCCGGGAACGGCGGCCAGCAGGCGGTCCAGCTCGCGCACCTTGCCCGCGTTGCGCGTGGCGACGACGAGGCGCATCAGCCCACCGCGCCGCGCTGCATCCCGTTCAGCTGGCGGATGGCGGACGATGCCGTGCCGACGAGCTGGGCCAGCTGCTCGGGGGTGAAGTCGCCATGCTCGCCCGTCCCCTGCACCTCGATCAATCCCCCGCCCTCGCGCGCCACCACGTTCAGGTCCACCTCGGCGCGGACATCCTCCGAGTAGTCCAGGTCCAGCAGCAGATCGCCGCCCACCAGGCCGCCGCTGATGGCCGCGACGAAGTGGCGAAAGGCGCTGGGCGCACCCGTCTTTTCCGCCACCCATGCGCAGGCGTCGTGCAGCGCGACGGCGCCGCCGGTGATGGAGGCTGTGCGCGTGCCGCCATCCGCCTGCAGCACGTCGCAGTCGATGGTGATGGTCCACTCGCCGAGCGCGGCCATGTCCACGCAGGCGCGCAGCGAGCGGCCGATGAGGCGCTGGATCTCCTGCGTGCGCCCGCCCACCTGGCCGCGCTCGCGGCGGTTGCGGGAGCCGGTGGCGCGGGGGAGCATGGCGTACTCCGCCGTTACCCATCCCTCGCCCTTGCCCTTGCGCCAGCCGGGAACGCCCTGCTCCACCGAGGCCGTGCACAGCACGCGGGTGCGCCCGGCGGTAATGAGGCAGGAGCCCTCGGCGTACAGGGACGCGCCGCGCTCCAGCGTGATGGGGCGCAGCGCGCCGGGAGCACGGCCGTCGTTGCGCGTGGTGCTTTCTGGCACGGGAATACCTGGTATGGTGGATGAGAGTGTGGGGCGGAAGTGCCGAGGTTCAAGTGCCCAGTGCCCAGTGCTCAGTGCCCAGTGCCCAGTGCCCAGTGCCCAGTGCCCAGTGCCCAGTGCCCAGTGCCCAGTGCCCAGTGCCCAGTGCTGAGTGCCCAGTGCTGAGTGCCGAGTGCTGAGTGCGGTTCGATCCTCGGCGCGCGCGGAAGATCGGAGCCGCTACGATCGGTGGCATCACGCGGAGAGGCCCCCTCTCCCCGGCCCTCTCCCCCGCTGTCGCGGGAGAAAGGGAGACCTCAGTGCGCGGGCGGCGTTCGGCACTGGAGCGGGCTTTCGCCCGGCCGCCGCGGGAGGCCCCTCCCCCGACCCCTCCCCGTGCAAACTGCGCACGGAGAGGGGAGACTTCGCACCCGGCCCGGAACCCGCGCCGATGCAGCCTCACAGCAGTATCGTGAGGCTTTCAGCCGTTGTTGCGGCGACTTCAGTCGCTCAGCGGCCCTGTGCGCAGAGAACTCGCCGGGCCCGCCTCCGGCCCTGCGCCGCTGCTTCTACGGCGCCGCGGGCTCCGGGGCGCCCACCCGCGCGCGGACGGCTTCCAGGATCTCTCCGGCGCCCTTGGCGAGCAGCTCGCCTGCCGCGGCCCGGCCCACGGCCTCGGCATCCTTGGCCGCGCCGGCCTGGTGCACGCGCAGAATGCGCGAGCCGTCCGTGTCCGCCACGAGCCCGGCAAGGAACACCTGCCCCTCATCCACCAGCCCCAGCGCGCCGATGGGGATCTGGCAGCCACCTTCCAGGCTGCGCAGCAGCGCACGCTCCGCCGCGGTGGCCGCCGCGGTCGCGGGGTCGTTCAGCGGGGCCAGCGCGGCGCGGATGTCGTCGCGGTCCGTGCGGCAGACGATGGCCAGCGCGCCCTGCCCCACCGCCGGAAGCCAGCGCGGCGGCTCCAGGTACGCGCTGATGCGCTCCCTCCACCCCAGCCGCAGCACGCCGGCCGCCGCCAGGATGATGGCGTCGTACTCGCCGCGGTCCAGCTTGGCCAGGCGCGTGTTCAGATTGCCGCGCAGGTCCAGCAGCTGCAGGTCCGGCCGCAGCTTGCGCAGCTGCGCCACCCGGCGCAACGAGCTGGTGCCCACGCGCGCGCCGGGCTCCAGCGCGTCCAGCCCGCCCGCCCGCCCGGGCGGCAGCAGGACGACGTCGCGGGGGTCCTCGCGCACCGTCACGGCCGCGAGCGTCAGCCCGTCCGGCAGGCGGGTGGGCACGTCCTTGAGCGAGTGGACGGCCAGGTCCGCCTCGCCGGCCAGGAGCGCGTTGTCCAGCTCCTTGGTGAACAGCCCCTTGTCGCCGATCTTGGCCAGCGGCACGTCCTGAATGCGGTCGCCGGTGGTCCGGATGACCTCGATCTCCACCTCCAGGGCGGAATCGGCGGCACGCAGGGCGTCGGCCACGGCGCGGGACTGCCAGAGCGCGAGCTCGCTGCCGCGCGAGGCGATGCGGATCACCACTGCGACTGCGCTCCCTCTACCATCTTCTGCACCACCTCGATCAGCGCCTTGCGGCGGCCCACTTCCACGCTCTCGCGCCCCGGATCAAAGGTGCCGAGGGCGGTGATCCCGTTGCCCTTCCACAGCACGCGGTCCTCGCGCACGTCGTAGATCTCCGCGTCAAAGCTGATCTGCACCTGCCGCTCGAGCGCGTTCACCCGGCCGCCCACGCTGCGCGGATCGTAGTTGGTGGTCTGCTCTTCCGCGCGGATCAGCCGGCCGCGCACGATGGCGTCGGCCGTCTGCTGCGAGGCCAGGCGCACGCCCAGATTGCCGGGAAAGCGCTCCTGCAGCTGCCGCAGCAGCTCGGATTCCATCCCCGGATACGGGGTCCCGTTCTCGAACGGCTCGATGTACACGCGGCGGATGTGCGAGGGCAGGCCGCCGCCCGTGAAGCTGTACAGGCACCCGCCCAGCGTGAGGACGAGCGCCAGCGCCGCGGCGTCAAGTGCCCGGCGGGCTCCACGTTTCTTCAGGAAAGCCAGCAACATCGGTCTGCGACTCCACGGTAAGGTTCAGCGTGCGGTAGGCGGCCCAGTCGCGGTACTGCGCGCGGCCCAGCTGCCCCGCCTCGTTCCAGGTAAGGTCGATGGATTCAGCCACGCCGCCGCGCGCGCTGCGGCGCACGCTCTGCAGCCGGCCGCCGCGCAGCCGGTACTCCAGTACGTCGTCGCCCAGCTGGTATCGGAGGGTGGCGGACTCGCCGACGGTGGATGCCTCCAGCAGGCGCGCATCCGCCGGCGGGGCCACGACGCCCACCGCGCCCCAGAGCAGCGCGGGCGACGGCAGGGAGAAGCGCGCCGCCAGCAGGGCGGCGGGCACGCGCATCTGCCCATCCACCATGGCGGCCGCCAGGTACGTCTCGCCCCGCGGGCCGAACAGGTCCAGGCGAAAGCGGCCCGGGGCCACGTACCGCGCCACCCCGCGGCCGCGGAACTGCGCGCCCGCCTCGTCCAGCTGCCAGCCGAACTGCGCCTGGCGCGGGGACGACGGAGTGGTGGCGCGCCGCGCCTCCGCGGCAATGGGCGCGGGGTCGGCCGCGGCGGGCGTGCTGCCCCCGGGCGTGGCGGTTCCCGCGGTCTGCGCGGCGGGGGCGCAGCCGGCCAGGGCCGCGGCGAACGCGGCCGCGGTCAGGCGATAGCGGATCAACGGACCTCCCTGATTCGTAGGATGCGGTCGCCCGGCAGAATGCGGTCCACCACGTCCATCCCCCGCACCACCTGGCCGAACACGGTGTAGGTGCCGTCCAGGTGCGGCTGCGGCGAGTGGGTAATGAACCACTGGCTCCCGCCCGTGTCCGGGCCGGAGAGCGCCATGCCGAGCGTGCCACGGCCGTAGACGTGGCGATTGATCTCGTCGCGGATGGCATACCCCGGACCGCCGGAAGTGTCCCCGCGCGGATCGCCCCCTTGGATCACGAAGTTGGGCACCACGCGCGGCCATTCCTGCCCGTCAAAGTAGCCGCGTTGCGCCAGCGTGAGGAAGTTCTGCACCGTCAGCGGCGCCTCCTGCCCAAAGAACTCCACCTCGATCTCGCCGCGGTCCGTGGTGATGACGGCGCGGCGGCGCGGGCCCATCGTCTCCCGCCCCGCGCGGGCGTACTCGGACGCGCGGCGGCCGGTTTCCACGGGGAGCGGCGCGCCCCACGCCGCGGGGACGGTGTCGGCGAACGCGGTCTGCACGCGCTGCCGCACCAGGTAGTCCCCCGAACGGGGAAAGCGGGCGAAGAACTGCGTCCGCGCCGCGGGATCCTTTTTGGCGATGGCGCCCACCGCGTCCACGGCGGCGAGGGCGGCGTCGTTCATGGAGTCGCGCTGGGCGCGGCCGTACGCATCCAGCACCCGCGGGAGCGTGGCGGGATCGGCCAGCTTTGCCAGTCCGGTGAGCGCGTTGGTGCGCGCGATGACGTCGCGGTGGTCCAGCGCGGCGAAGAGCACGCCGCGGATCTCCCCGATGCTGTCCTCCGTGGCGCCGACGGCTTCTTCCAGCGCGGCGGCGGCCACGCGGCCGTCCGGATCGGCGAGCCACGCACCCAGCCGCTGGCGGGAAGCGGGGCTGACCGCGGCGTACACGCGCGCGGCGGAGGCGCGCAGCCGCCACTGCGGCGCGGTCTCGATCGCCGTCACCGCCTGCAGCGCGGCCTGCGAGTCCACCGCCACCAGCGCCGCCATCGCCGTCTGCCGCACGAAGACGTTGCGCGCCGGGTCACGAATGATGGAGGCCAGCAGCGGCGCGGCGGAACGTGCGTCGGCGCCCATCCGCTGCATCCCTTCCAGCGCGGCGATCACGTCGTACGGGTCGCGGGCGGATGCGGCGCGGTCGCTCAGCACCCCGAGCGCGGCCGCGCCCGGGTAGGTGCCCAGCGTGCGAAGCGCGTTGACGCGCACCGGCATGGACGTGTCCGCCCCCGCGAGCGCGACCAGCGTCTGCAGCGCGCGGTCGCGCCCCACGCCCGACGAGTCCGCCATGGGCCCGGTGAGCACGCGGGCAACGAAGGAGCGGACGAGGGCGTCCTCGTCCCGCGCGGCGGGAAAGAGCGCGCCGGCGGTGGCGGGCTCCGCGCGGCGGGCCAGCGCGTACGCCGCGCGCCAGCGAAGCTCGGGGTCGGCAGAGCGCAGCCAGCGCGCGACGGCGGGCACGGGGGTGGGCCGTCCCTGGCGCCAGATGCCCAGCAGCGCCGGGCCGACCGCCTCGCGCGTGCCCGCGGCGTCCACCGTGGCGCCGGCCAGCAGGCCCTCCAGCGCGGCCCGCGCGGCGGGATGGCGGATCTTGCCCAGCGCGTACGCCGCCTCCCCGACGACCGTCGGCGCGGCGGCGATGCGGGCGTTCGACACGTACGGGGCCAGGAGCGGGACGGCCGCGCTGTCGGCGATCTGGCCGAGAGCGAACGCGGCGGTGGCGGCCACGGAAGTGTCCTCGTCCGCCAGCATCCGCCCCAGAAGGGGGATGGCGCGCCGGTCGCGCAGGTTGGCCGCGGAGAGCGCGGCGCGGCGGCGCAACGCGGCACTCGGCGCCTCCGCCGCGGCGGCGAGCGCGGTGGAATCGTACTCGCGCCGGTCTTCCAGGCGGATCAGCGCGGCGGCGTCCACCGGGCCGGCGGTGCGCGCCGTGCTCAGGGCGGGCGCGCAGGCGGAGGCCAGCGCCGCGGCGGCGAGCGAGGCGGCGAGCAGAACGGGGGGACGGCTCATGATGCGGGCTCCGTGGCGGCGCGAAAGGCGTCCAGCAGGTCGGGCGGCAGCTTGCGCGGCGCGCCGGCGCGGTCCAGGGCGGTCAGCCCCGTGCGCGCGGTGCAGAGCCGCGTAGTGGTTCCGTCCTCTTCCACCCGCTCGATCAGGTAGGCGAAAGCGACGGCGCGCGAGCGCACCTGCTCCAGCGTGGTGGTGACGCGGATGAGGTCCTCGTAGCGCGCGGACGCGTGGTAGCGCAGCGTGACGTCGGTCACGGCCAGCAGCACCCCCTCGTCCTTTTCCACCTGGGAGTACGGCTTCCACAGGCGGCGGATGAGTTCCGTGCGGCCGATCTCGCACCACACCAGGTAGTTGGCGTGGTAGATGATCCCCATCTGGTCCGTCTCGGAGTACCGCGCGCGGAACTCCAGGGCGCACGAAGGGGCAACGGGCTGCATGCGGCGGAACGGATGCGGGTATGGGGCCAGAGAACCGGCGACGATTCTACCCGGCCAGCGCGCCCACTGTCAAACGCGGGCGAGCGTTTTTCGTGGTTCGGGACGATGAACGGACACGATCGGGTGGTGCGTCCTCGCGCTCCGCTCCCGTTCCATTCCCCGTCCGGCGGATGCTGTGCCTGCCGGGCGAGTGTGGCGCCTGTCGCAACGTTGGCTCGGCGGAAAGTAGATCCTTCGTCGGCGCCAACGCTCGGCGCCGGGGAAGGTGCGTCCGGCGCCTCCTCAGGATGACAACGCGTTGTGGTGAAATCACTTGGAGAGACAGTACATGGTCCGGACACGCACGCAGTACCGTGTCCTCCGTGTTCCCTGCCCTCCGTGTACTCCGTGAGAGGGGGTTCCGCCGTTGCTGTTCTCTATGGCTTTGTGTCTGTGTGTGAGATTGCCGTTCCGTTCCCCATCCAACGAAAAGGGCGCCCCGCAAGGAGCGCCCTGATCTTGATCCGGAAACGAAACGGATTCAGCCCACCAGCTCGGTGCCGGCGAAGAAGAACGCGATCTCGATGTCCGCGTTCTCGTCGCTGTCGGAGCCGTGCACCGCGTTGCGGCCCTTGTTCTCCGCGTACAGCTTGCGGATGGTGCCCTCGGCGGCCTCGGCCGGATCCGTCGCGCCGATCGTCTCGCGCCACAGGCTCACCGCGTTGTCGGCCTGCAGGGCCAGCACCACGGACGGGCCGCTGGACATGAACTCCACCAGCTCGCCGTAGAACCCGCGCTCCTTGTGCACCTCGTAGAACTTCTGCGCCTGCGCCAGGCTGATCTGGGTGAGCTTCATCCCCAGGATCTGGAAGCCGGCCTGCTGAATGTGGGCGATGATCTTGCCGGCGTGGCCGCTCTGCACGGCGTCGGGCTTGATCATGGCGAACGTACGAGCCATGCGATCTATCCTTCGTCTTGAGTGGATTCAACGGGAGACGCGGCGAACCCGAACACCTTGCGCAGGATGTCGCCGCGCGTCAGAAAGCCGGTCAGCTGCCCCTCGTGCACCACGGGCAGCCGCTCGATGTCCTTGCTTACCAGCATGCTGGTGACCTCGGCCAGAGCCTGCTCCTCGGACACGCAGATCACGGAGCGCGACATCACGTCGCGCACCCGCGTTTCCTTCCAGGCCGCCGCCGTGGCGTCTGCCGGGCGCTGCACGCCCGGTAGAAAGTAGCGGAGCAGGTCGCGGTCGGTCACCATCCCCAGCACCTCGCGCCCCTCCCCCACCACCGGAATCGCCCGCAGCTTGTGCTCGGCGATCAGGTCCAGCACCTCCTGCACCGGCGCGTCGGGCGACGTGCGGAACACCCGCTGCGTCATCACGTCGCGCACGGTGAGCCGCGGCTGGATGGTGATCTCGCGCACTTCGCCGATGCCCAGCACCTCCGCCGGCGTGCGCGCCGCCACGAGGCGGTCTACGACGGCGTCGTAGCGCAGCACCCGCGCCAGGGCCGCCACCGTCTGCAGGTACAGGTCCGCCGCGGAGAGCGGCGCCAGCACCAGCACCACCACCTGCGCCACCGCGGCCGCCGCGTCGCCCGGCGCCTCGGCCAGGGGGCGCGGCGCAATGCCGACCGCCACCACCAGGTGGTCCACCGCGTCCGTCCGCAGGTGCGGAAGAAGGACGCGGTCGCCCACGTGAATCAGGTCGCGCACCCGCGCCTCGCTGAACATCCGCTCCATCTGGTCCGGATGCGCCACGGCGCCGGTGCGCACCAGCACCTCCGCAAGACGGGTGACCGCCTCGCGAACGGTGCCGGCCTCGAGCGGGGCCACGACGTGCTCGGCGCGAAGAATCTCCGTCAGCCGAACTTCGCGCCCCGCCCGGGGAACGCCCTGGTTCAGAGCGCCTCCTGAATCAGCCCCACCACGTCCAGCGGGCGCTTGGCGACGCCGATGCCGTTGGCGTGGAACGAGGCGATCTTTTCCTCCGCCGTCCCCGCGCCGCCGCTGATGATGGCGCCCGCGTGGCCCATGCGGCGCCCCGGAGGCGCCGTCTGCCCGGCAATGAAGCCCACCACCGGCTTGGTGACGTGCTGCTTGATGTACTCGGCGGCGTTCTGCTCGTCGTTGCCGCCGATCTCGCCCAGCATCACGATGGCCTTGGTGTCCGGATCCGCCTCGAACGCGGCCAGGCAGTCGATGAACGACGTCCCGTTGATGGGGTCGCCGCCGATGCCCACGCACGTCGTCGTTCCGATCCCCGCGCCCTTGAGCTTGTAGACCACCTCGTAGGTCAACGTGCCGCTCTTGGACACGAGGCCCACGGGGCCGGGCTGCGTGATGTGGCCGGGAATGATGCCGACCTTGCTCTTGCCGGCGCTGAGCAGCCCCGGGCAGTTGGGGCCCAGCAGGCGGGCGCCCTTGTCCAGCACGTACGGGCGAACGCGGGTCATGTCCAGCACCGGCACGCCTTCGGTGATGCAGACGATGAACGCGATCCCCGCGTCCGCCGCCTCGAACATGGCGTCCGCGGCAAACGCGGGCGGCACGTAGATCACGGACGAGTTGGCGCCCGTTTCGCGGACCGCTTCCTCGACGGTGTTGAAGATGGGCACGCGGCCCTCGAACATCTGCCCGCCCTTGCCCGGGGTGACGCCGGCGACGACGTCGGTCCCGTACTCCATCATCTGCTTGGCGTGGAACGAACCGTCGCGCCCCGTGATGCCCTGGACGACGAGCTTGGTGCTCTGATCGATGAAGATGCTCACTGGGACTCTCCCTTGGCCAAAGCGACGGCCTTCTGCACGGCCTCGTCCATGTCGGTCAGCGCGGTGAAGCCGGCGTCCGCCAGGATCTTCACCGCGATCTCTTCGTTGGTCCCGGTCAGGCGAATGACGATGGGCACCTTGATGTCGATCATCTTCGTCGCGGTCACGATCCCGTTCGCCACGTCGTCGGTGCGGGTGATGCCGCCGAAGATGTTGAACAGGATCGCCTTCACGTTGGGGTCGCCCGTGATGATCTTGAGGGCGTTCACCACCTTTTCCGGATTGGACGAGCCGCCGATGTCCAGGAAGTTGGCGGGCTCGCCGCCGTAGTACTTCACCAGGTCCATGGTGGCCATCGCCAGCCCGGCGCCGTTCACGATACAGCCCACGTCGCCGTCCAGCTTGATGAACGTGAGGTTGGCGTTGCGCGCCGTGACCTCGGCCGGGTCTTCGGCGGACTCATCGCGCAGCGCCTCGACGGCGGGAAGGCGGAAGAGTTCGTTGTCGTCCACGCTCAGCTTGGCGTCCAGCGCCAGGACCTCGCCCGCGGGGGTGGTGATCAGCGGGTTGATCTCGGCCAGCGAGGCGCCGTTCTCCATGAACGCCTTGTACAGCTGCTGCAGGATCTTGGCGGTGGCGCGCACCTGCTTGGGATCACTGTAGAGCTTGGTGGCGAGCAGGTGGGCCTGGTGGGGCAGAAAGCCGTAGCGCGGGTCCACGCGCAGCTTGGTGATCTTGTCCGGATCGGTGGCGGCCACCTCTTCAATGTCCACGCCGCCCGCGGCGCTGACCATCCACACCGGCGCATGGCTGGCGCGGTCCAGGATGATGCCGACGTAGGCCTCGGTGTCGATGTCCGCGGCCGGGGCGATCAGCACCTTCTCCACCGTGAGCCCCTTGATGTCCATCCCCAGGATGGCCTGCGCCTTTTCGCGCGCTTCTTCGGGGGTCTTGGCCAGCTTGACGCCGCCGGCCTTGCCGCGGCCGCCGACGTGCACCTGCGCCTTGACGACCACGGCGCCGCCCAGGCGCCGGGCGATCTGCTCCGCCTGCTCGGGCGTGGTGGCCACCTCGCCCATGGGGATGGGAACCCCCTGTGCGGCGAGCAGCTCCTTCGCCTGATATTCGTGGATGTTCACGGATGAGTCCGGTTCGAGTGAAGGTACAACGGAACAGCAGTGCTGAGGGACAAAGGGCCCAGTGCCAAGTGCCCAGGTACAAGTGCCCGGTGCTCAGGTACGAGTGCCCGGATGCGGGGGCGCAATGCACAGAGCCCGACGGCTTTCCGGCCCATCCACCGGGCACGGCCCGCCGATCGCCGGGCACTCTCGTGTGGTCCGCGCCCGTCCGCCACGCACGCGGTTCCGGGCGCCGGCCGGGGTACGCCGGAGCGCCCCGTCCAAAAGAGGCGACATCATAATCCCGCGCACCCCCGGCGGCAAGAAATGCACGGCCGGCCCGTCCGCAATCGCGAACGGGCCGGCCGCACCTCACCCTCCCCCGTGCTCCCGTACCCGGCTCACCGCCCAGGCACCTGGCACCTGGCACTGGGCACTGGGCACTTGTTTTCTCAGTGCCCGTCCGACGCGGAGCCGATCCCTTCGCCCTTGAGCCAGCCTTCCATCTCGCCGCGGATCTCCGCCAGGCGCTCGGGCGTCTTGGCCTCGTAGCGGGCCACCAGCACCGGCTCGGTGTTGCTGGCGCGGATCAAGCCCCACCCGTCGCCGAACAGCACGCGGGCGCCGTCCACGTCGATCACCTCGTGGTCCTTGCGAAAGTGCTCCGTGGCGCGGCCCACGATGGCGAACTTGGTTTCCTCCGTGGCCGGGTACCGCAGCTCCGCCGTAGACACGAACCTGGGGAACTCGTTCAGCCAGGCGCTCAGCGGCCGCCCCTGGCGCGCCACGATGTCGATGAGCAGCGCGGCGCCGTACAGCGCGTCGTCAAAGCCGTAGTAGTTGTCGCCGAACATGATGTGGCCGCTGAGCTCGCCGGCCAGCAGGGCGTGCTCCTCCTTCATCCGCTCCTTGATGAGCGAGTGGCCGGTGGCGTTCATGATGGCGACGCCGCCGTGGGCCTCCAGCACCTCGGTGAGCTGCTGCGAGCACTTTACGTCCAGCACCACCTTCTGCCCCGCCCCGTGCTTCTGGATCAGGTCCAGGCCGTAGAGGAGCAGCAGCGTGTCGCCGCGAACGATCTCGCCCTTGTCGTCGATCGCGCCGATGCGGTCCGCGTCGCCGTCAAAGGCCACGCCCAGGTCCGCCCCCGTCTCCTTCACCTTGGCGATGATGTCCACCAGGTTCTTGTCCACCACGGGGTCCGGGTGGTGGTTGGGAAAGGTGCCGTCGGACTCGCAGAAGATAGGGATGACGCTCACGTTGGGCCCCAGCGCCTCCAGCAGCCGCACGGCGATGATGCTCCCCGTGCCGTTGCCGCAGTCCACCACGACCTTGATGGGGCGCTCGATGGTGAACTTGCCGGCGATCACCTTCACGTAGTCGTCCAGCACGTCGCGCGTTTCCACCGTGCCGCCGCCGCTCTCGTAGTCGCTCTCCGTGATCATGCGGCGGATCTCCTGGATGGAGTCGCCAAAAATGGAGCGGCCGCCCAGCGTCATCTTGAACCCGTTGTACTGCGGCGGGTTGTGCGAGCCGGTCACCTGCAGCCCGCCGTCAAGCCCGCCGTGCGCCACGCTGAAGCTGTGCGCCGGGGTGGGCACCAGCCCCACGTCCACCACGCGGGCGCCGGCGGCCGTCATGCCGCGGCGCACGGCGGCGGCCAGTTCGTCGCTGGTGAGGCGGTTGTCGCGGCCCAGCGACAGCACCGGGGCGTCCTTGCCCAGCCGGCGGCGCGCAAGCGAGGCAAAGGCGCGGCCGATCTGCTCGGCCACCTGGGCGTCCACGTCGGGGCCCACCACGCCGCGGATGTCGTACTGCCGGAAGATGTGCGGATTGACGCTCGTCATGGTGCCGCTCGGGGTTTGGTCAGGAAAAAAGCAACGGCGCCTTCCGCACCCGCGGAAGGCGCCCGGATTGTCGCCGCGGTCAGCGGTCCAGCAGCACGGCCACGCACTCGATCTCCACCGCCGCGTCGCGGGGAAGCCGGGCCACCTGCACGGTGCTGCGCGCCGGCTTGTGATCGCCAAAGTGGCGCGCGTACACCTCGTTCATCTCCGCGAAATCGTTCATGTCCTGCAGAAACACCGTCGTCTTGACCACCGACGACAGGTCGGCGCCGGCCTGCACCAGAATGGCCTTCAGGTTCTTCATCACCTGCTCGGTCTGGCTGCTGATGTGGCCCTGCACCAGCTGCATGGTCTTGGGATCGAACGGCACCTGGCCGGCGGTAAACACAAAGCCGTTCGCCACGATGGCCTGGCTGTACGGTCCGATGGCGGCCGGGGCATTGTCGGTGTGCACTTGCTGCATGGCTTTCGCTCGCGCCAGTGGGAGAAGCCGAACGGGGACGGGCCGCGCCCAGCCCCGGAAAAAGAGCCGGGCAATCTAGACGCGGCGACCCCGCGCAGCAAGGCGGCCCGGCAGGCGCGGCCCGCCTGCCCCGTGCCGCTCCCCATGCGCCTTCGCGCCGGACGGCCCTGATCCCCATCTGTCGAATCTCCAACGACTTGGCACGGCGTGGCGGCTACACCGTAATCATTATCCGCCATGAATTGATGTGTCGAAGAAACCCCGTTAGCTATCAGGTGCGGACCGGCCAATGCCGCCCGCATCAGGCCAACGTACCACTACAGGGAGGTTTCCATGGCACGCATCACTCTCGACATCTTCTCGGGGCGGCCCAACCCCTCGTGGGTGCTGGACGAGAAGCAGGCGCGGGACCTGCTGCAGGACCTGCAGCGCCGCCCCGAGGCCCTGGCCCCGGCGGACGCGTTCCCCGGCATCCTGGGATACCGCGGGATCCTGGTGGAATCGGAGTACGAAGGCGCCAAGCCGGCCGTCGCGGAGTTCGGGCGCGCGCTGCCGGCCGCGTTCCGCCTGGGCAGCGGGCGGGCGCGCGACAACGCCCGCTCGTTCGAGTTCGCCGAGCGCCTGCTCTCCGGCCTGGGCAACGCCGCGCCGGCGGGCGGGGCCGAGGACGCCGGCCCCAGCTACGACAAGATGAACCTGCGCGCGCTCATCCAGCGGCAGATGGCGGACGCCTCCACCTCAGGCGAGTTCACCGAGGCGCCCACGGATGCGCAGGCGTACTCGGCGCTGCTGGCCGAGCCCGCGACGGCGGAGGATTCCGGCACCTTCACCGCGGCGTCCGCCCCGTCGGACGGCACGGCTTCGGCGGACCTGTCGGCGGCGGCGGCCTGCTGGAACCCCGCGACCGTCATCGGCCGTGACGCGTCCACGTGGGTGACGCAGACGGTGGGCAGCTGCAGCATCGAGGCGGGCGCCTTCAACCCCTCGTTCTGGAATTCGGGGCTGACGCTGCGCAACAACAACTGCTACAACTACGCGACCAACCGCCGCACCGACACCTTCGCGCAGCCGGGCCGCGCCACGTGCGCGGGCACCAGCGTCATGGCGTGCAACACGGTGGGCGCGGGCGCCCAGAGCGACGGCGCGCTGCTGGCGCCCACCTGCGCGGCGTCCGGCTCGGCGCCGCGGTGGTACATGGCGCTGGTGATCGCCCCGGGGTACGACTACCACTGGTACCGCAAGGCCAGCGCGGGCTACTGGGGCCACAAGCCGGGGAGCACGGCCGCCA
>NZ_DASVTX010000317.1:0-39790 GCF_036387355.1 Longimicrobium sp. | reverse complement strand
CTGCTTCCGGAGTACGGTCCGATGCTGTTCCCCCCTCTCCGTGCGCAGTTTGCATGGGGAGGGGCCGAGGAAGGGGCGAAGTTGCCGTTTGCCCCCTCTCGCACATCTGTTCGTGGGAGAGGGTGGCGAGCTTTAGCGAGCCGGGTGAGGGCCACACTCCGCGGCCGCGCCAGCCTCCGCCCTTCGCGCCGTCTGCAGTTCTCCCCTCTCCGTGCGGCAGTTTGCACGGGGAGGGGCCGGGGGAGGGGCAAACCCGCCCTCAATCCTCCGGCGTCACCACCCCGCAGGCGATGCGCGCGCCGGAGTTGCCGGACGGGTCGGTGCGCAGGTCGTCCGCGGTGGCGTGGATCACCAGCGCGGTGCCGCGCGGCCTTCGCAGCGACGCGGCGTTGCTCCCGGAGAGCGCCGCGCCCGCCGCCGTGCCGGACAGGAACCCCTGCTGGTTGGCGTCCACCGTCAGGTTCGGCAGGTCGCCCGCGTGCGGGCCGGCGGGGTTCTGCGCCCCGTGCTGCTTCTGGTTGGGGTTGAAGTGCCCGCCCGCCGAAGCAAAGTCCGGCGCGTCGCAGCGGCCGGTCTCGTGAAAGTGCACGCCGTGCGTCCCCGGGGGCAGCCCGTTGACGGAAAGCGTCACGTCCACCCCGTTCTTTCCCGGCCGCAGCAGCGCCGTTCCCACGGTGCGCCCCGCCGCGTCGCGCAGGGCCACGGTGCGGTACTCCTGCCCCGCGCCGCCGCCCATCATGGCGCAGCCGGCCAGCGCCAGCAGCGCCAGCGCGCCCGCCGCGCCGCGCATCATCGCGCGTCCCGGGCCGCCGGGCCCGCCGCACGCGCCTGCGCCGCGGGCGCCGCCAGCACCGCGCACGCGATCCGCGCCCCCGAGTTGCCGCTGGGATCGGTGCGCAGGTCGTCCGCCGCCGCGTGCACCACCAGCGCGGTGCCGTCCGCATCGAACAGCGGCGCCGTGCCCGGAACGCCGCGCGCCAGAATGGTGGCGTTCACCTGCCCGGCGCCGCCCGTGGCCACGGTCAGGTTGGGCATGTCGCCCAGGTGCGGCCCGGCGGGGTTGCGCGTTCCGTGCTGGCGGTTGGCGGGGTTCAGGTGCGGCCCGGCCGTGGTGAACTCCGGCGCGTCGCAGCGCCCCACCGCGTGCAGGTGCGTGCCGTGCGTCCCCGCAGGAAGCCCGGTGCTCTGCACGTTCACCCGCGTGCTGTCGCCCACGTAGGTGAGCGTCACCACGCCCACCTGCCCGCCGCGCGCGTCGTACAGCGGCGCGGTAAAGGTGCGCAGGGGCGCGGGCCCTTCCGCCGGCGCCGGCCCGCACGCGCCCAGGCCCAGAACCGCCGCCATCGCCGCCAAGCTGATCCGTCTCATCCCAGTCCTCCACCCGGTTCGTTGATCGTCGCGCGCCGCGATCGGCGCGGGGGGCGGGCCAGCAAGGATCGTGCGTCCCTCGTCCGCATCATCTACTAAAAAAAAATAGTTGACATCGGGAAAGGGGCCGCGTATCGTCTACTACGACTCTAGTAGAAAGGAGGGCGGGCGGATGGAAATCAGCTTTACGGACCGCGAGCTGGACGTCATGGGGGTGCTGTGGGACCGCGGGGGCGCCACGGTGGCCGAGGTGCGCGAGCGGCTGCACGACGAGCTGGCGTACACCACGGTGCTCACCATCCTGCGGACGCTGCAGGACAAGGGCTACGTGGGATACACGGAAGTCGGCAAGGCGCACCGCTACCATCCGCTGGTGGAGCGCGGAGATGCCGGGGCCAGCGCCGTGGGGCGCATGATCCGCAAGCTGTTCAAGAACTCTCCCGAACTGCTGCTGACGCACCTGGTTTCTGACCGCGGGCTGTCGGAAGAGGAACTGCGGCGGATGAAGGAGCTACTGGAGGCGCGGCTGGAGGAGGACGGACGATGATGCTCCAGTGGATGATGTTCTGCCTCGCCGTCGCCGTGCTGCTCTGCGCCGGGGCGATGGCGCTGGAGGCCGCGCTGCGCACGCTGAGGCGCCCCGCGCGATGGGTGTGGGCGGGGGCCATGGCGCTCTCGCTCGCCATCCCCGCCCTGTCGCGATGGATGCCGCGCGCGCCGGAGCCGGTGCCCGCCGCGGCGTCCGCGCCGGGTGCGACCGGTGGCGGGACGGGGATGGTGATCGCGCTCCCCGCGGCCGCGGGGCGGATGGATCCCGCGGTGCTGGACGGGCCGCTGCGGCTGGGATGGATGCTGGCGTCGGCGCTCGCGGCCGCGTCGTGGCTCACCGCGTGGGCCGCGCTGCACCGCCGCCGCCGGGCGTGGAAGGCGGAGCGCGTGGACGGCGTGGACCTGCTCGTTTCCGAACGCACGGGCCCGGCGGTGTTCGGGGTGCTGCGCGGGCGCATCGTGGTGCCCGCGTGGGTGTTGCGCGACGCGGCGCCGGATGCGCGGGCGCTGCTGCTGGAGCACGAGGCCGAGCACCTGCGCGCGGGCGATCCGCGGCTGCTGGCGTTCGGGCTGGCGTGCGTGACGCTGATGCCGTGGAGCCCCGCCGCATGGTGGCAGCTGCGGCGCCTGCGGCTGGCGATCGAGATGGACTGTGATGGACGCGTGCTGGCCCGCCGCAACGACGTGCGCGGCTACGGCACGCTGCTTCTGGAGGTGGGGCGGCGCGCGGCACGAGGCCGCCTGCCCGTTCTGTCCTTTGGTGAACCCGCCTCGTTCCTGGAACGGAGAATCCGCATGATGACCAGGCCCGCAGTCCGTGCCCCGCTTCCCCGCGCCGCCGCCCTGTGCGGCCTGTCGCTGGCCCTGCTGGCCGCCGCCTGCGAGGCGCCGGGCCCGGTGAACCCGGCTCCCGCCACGCGCGACCGCGCCTACACCGCGCCCGAAGCGGCGGTGCAGGCCGCGCTGACCCCGCGCGAGGCCATGCAGCGCTACTATCCGGACGTCCTCACCCGCGGCGCGGGCGAGCAGAACCGGTTCTTCTTCGTGATCGGGCAGGACGGGCAGGTGGCGGAGCACCATCGCGACGCGGCCGAGGCCCCGCGCGGTGAGGGCCTGCGCGCGGAACGGGTGGACGCCTTTCGCACCGATCCCGAGGCCATCGCCGCCATCGACGTGATGAAGATGACGGCGGGGCAGATGGGACCCGGGCCGGTGAACATCATCTGGATCCAGCTCAAGGCGCCGGGCCAGACCGCCTCTGCGGAGCGGGCGCCCGGTTCCGCCCCTGCTGCGCCGTCGGGCGCGGCGGCGGGCGCGGGGCGCGGGGCGAACATCCGCATCAACCAGAGTGCCGGGCAGGGCGCGCAGCGGGTCACCGTCACTCCGGCGGGCACGACGCCTCCGGCCGTGGGCGCGATCGATGCGCCCGGCACCCCGCCGCTGGTGGACGCGGCCCGGGTGCGCGGCGCCATTCAGCAGCACCTGCCCAATGTGGCGCGGGAAGGAACGACGGCTGAGAACGTCTGGTTCGTCTCGGACGCGGCGGGCCGGGTGGTCGCCTTTGGAGAGGGCACGGCGGGGATGAACGACGCGCTCAGGCCGGACGACATCGCCAGCGTGCAGGTGTTCAAGGGCGAGTCCGTAACGCTGAACGGCCACGAGATTCCGGTGATCTGGGCCGTCCGCAAGAACTGAGTTTCCGCCCTCGTAATGTCAACGGCCGTCCTCCTGCGCGAGGGCGGCCGTTTCCACCTCCGGGACGGCGACGCCCATGGCGGCGGCGATGCGGGCGAAGTCGGCGGCGGGGACCGGGAACAGCCCGCGGCGGAAGGGAAAGCCCCACTTCGCCTTGTCCGCGATGAACGACAGATCGTCCACCAGCGGGCGGATGGGCGCCTCCGCGGCGTGGGGGACGAACTCGAGCTTGCGGCGCCACGGATGGAAGGTGGGCGTCATCGGCACCTGGAACGGCTCGTCGTCCACCACCCGGCCGATGGCGGTAAAGGACTGCAGCGGCGCGCCGCCCTGGAACGCGGTGCGGGGCGAGTAGAACACGAGCCAGTCGCCGCGCCGCAGCCGCCCGATCGTCCGCGCCGCGCCGTGGTCCGCCTGCGTGATGCCCGCCTCCACGCCGCGCATCACATGCTCGCGCGACACGGTGTTGATCCAGAAGCGGGGTCCGGCATCGGTCGTGTTCGGCATCGGCGGCGTTCCAGTGAGTGGAGGTGGATTGCGGATGCCTGATGATGGCCGTCGTTCCCGCCGCGCGCCACTGCGCGAGCGGACATGCCGTACTCTCGGCTGCACCGTTGCCTGCGGCGGGTCGAAGGAGCTGGCCGCGGTGACGGCCGCGAGCACCACGGCCCGAGTCCCTTGGGTAAGCCTCTGCCGGGGTTGCAGTTGGGTCTGCCGGTTTGATCGATGGATCGGCCAATCCGGCCGGAAAGGGGTGGAACGCCGGTTGCCTTTTCCGGGGCCAGCCGCGCGGGGCACAGTGCCCCGCGCTCGTCCGCCCACGGGGCAACCAACCGCAGGAGACGAACGACCATGTATCCGACCCGCAACAGCGATCCCTTCGATCAGCTCTTTACCAGCGTCTTCAACCGCAACGGCAACGCGGCCAGCCTCATGCGCGCGCCCGAGACCGACGTGGTGGAGACGGAGCGCGAGATCCGCGTCGTTACCGAGATGCCGGGCCTCAAGCGCGAGAACATCGAGATCGACGTGGAGAACAACGTCCTCACCATCCGCGGCGAAAAGCGCGAGGAGCGCACCGAGGGCGAACAGGGCAAGTGGCACCTGGCCGAGCGCCGTTACGGCACCTTCGCCCGCTCGTTCGTGCTGCCGCGCGACGTGGACGCCGAGGCCATTCAGGCCCAGTTTGAGGACGGCGTGCTCACGGTGAGCGTGCCCAAGAGCGAAAAGGCCCGCCGGCGCCGCATCGAGATCGGCGGCGCGGGAATGCAGGTGGTGGGCGAGGGCCAGCCCGCCTGAGCCGCGACCGGCTCCCGTTTGAAACGAACGGCCGGCGACACCCGTCGCCGGCCGTTTCGCATACATCCCTCTTCCGCCACCCGCCGCATGCGACCGCAGCGCACCACCCTGGCCGGAGCCGTGATCGGCGGCGTGCTCGCCATCCTCTTTCTGGTCCCCGTCGCGTTCGCCGTCCTCATGCTGCGCTCCACCTCCGACAGCCACGGCGCGGCCACCGGGGCGTGGGTGGTCGTCTGGATCGCGGTGGTGATGGTCGTCGCCGGCGCGGCGGCGGCCGGGGGCGCGGCCGCGGCGCTGGCGACACGGCTCGTGCGCCGCATCCGCCGCCGCTGATCGCTCCGCTGCTGCCCGCGCGGCACTGCCGATGCTCCCCACCGGGATCACTTGTTTCTCCAGCTCCCGGAATCGATGCCGATCCCCATCATCCCCCGCGTGTGTGCGGCGCTGCTTGCCCTTGCGCTCTGTGCCTGCGCGAGCGCCCGCCCTGCGCCGCCGCCCGCACCGGGAACGGCCGCCGCGCCCCCGGATGCCGAGGTGCAGCAGGTCCGCGCCGCGGCCATCCCCATCACCGGCGCGGAGACGGACTACGACGCGCTCGTGCGCATGGTGGGCGATGCGCGCTTCGTGTTCCTGGGCGAGGCGACGCACGGCACCCACGAGTTCTACCGCGAGCGCGCCCGCATCACGGAACGGCTCATCCGCGACCTGGGCTTTTCCGCCATCGCGGTGGAGGGCGACTGGCCGGACGGGCGGCGCGTGGACCGCTTCATCCACGGCGAGGGGCCGGACGCGCCGGAGCGGGCGCTGGCCGGCTTCGCGGAGGGCTTTCCGCAGTGGATGTGGGCCAACACCGATATTCGCGACCTGATCGTGCGCCTGCGCGCGATGAACCGCGGTCGCCCGCCGGGCGAGGGCGTTTCGTTCTACGGCCTGGACGTGTACAGCCTGTTCGAGTCCGCGGATTCCGTGCTGGCCTACCTGCGGATCGCGGACCCCACCGCCGCGGCGGAGGCGGAGCGCGGCTACGGCTGCTTTCGCCGTCATCGCCCTGATCCGCAGCGGTACGGGCTGGCGGCGGCTTCCGGCGCGGGAAGCTGCCAGGCGCAGGCGGAGCAGGTCGCGGCGCGGATGGCGGCGCGCCACGCGGCCCGCGCGCCCGGGATGGACCGCGAGGCGTCGTTCGCGGCGCTGCAGCACGCGCGGGTGGTGCAGAACGCGGAGGAATACTTCCGCCTCCTGTACCAGGGCGGCGAGTCCACGTGGAACCGGCGCGACCAGCACATGGCGGAAACGCTGGACGCCATCCTGGCGCACCTGGCGGAGCAGGGAAGGACGCCCAGGGTGGTGGTGTGGGCGCACAACACGCACAGTGGCGACGCACGGCACTCCGACATGGGCGAGCGCGGTGAGCTTTCCGTGGGGCAGGTGATGCGCGAGCGGCACGACGGCCACACCGTGCTCATCGGCTTCACGACGTACGGCGGAACGGTGATGGCGGCGGAGGAGTGGGACGCCCCCGGCCGGGTGCGCCGGCTGAACCCGGGGTGGCCGGAGAGCTACGCGGGGCTCTTTCACCAGACGGGGATCCCCGCCTTTTTTCTCCCCTTCCGCGGCAATGCGGAGCTGTCGGCCGCGCTTGCGGGGCCGCGGCTGGAGCGCGCCGTGGGCGTGGTGTACGCGCCCGCGACGGAGCTGCAGAGCCACTACTTTCCGGCGCGTCTGCCGCAGCGGTTCGACGCCGTGATCCACATCGACAGCACCACGGCGGTAACGCCGGTGCGGCCCTAGTGGACGGTGCTCAGCGCGGTGCGCGGGCGCGGCTGAGCACCAGAATCCCCGCGAAGTCGCCGTCCCGGTCGCGGCGGTCGATGGAGGGCGCGTACATGCGTGAGATGCCGCCGTCCAGGTAGAGCGCGTCCGGGCAGCGCAGCACGTCGCGGTACAGCGTGGCCAGGGTGTTCATGTCCACCGGGCCGGCGGAGATGACGAAGACGGCCGTCCGCCCGCCGCGCACGCCCACGCCGTTGCGCACGTTGACGCGCCGCGACGGGTTGCGGAAGGCGCGGTGGATGACGCCGCGGCGCACCAGCAGCGGCCCGGACTGCGTGGCGATGCGCACCCCGCGCGGCGTGCGCGCCCGGTACGCGTCCGTCTCGCGCACCCCCGCGGAGTCGCCCGCGATCCAGAAGACGCCGTTGGGCTTGATGTAGAAGTTGCCGCCCGTGGAGTCGCGCGCGTTCAGCGGCGCGCGCTGCACTCCTTCCTGCACCAGAAGCCCGACCGGCGCGTAATCCGGGTGGAACATCCCGGCGTTCATGGCGAACAGCACGTCCCGCCCGCGCGCGGACATCGCGTCCACCACCGCGCCCAGCCGCCCGTACCGCCGCCCATCCGCGCCGCGCAGTTCCAGCGTGAGGTCCGCGCGCCGCACATCCACCGTGACAACGTGGAACTCCTGTCCGCGAAAGCGGATGCGCTCCGCCCGCCACGCGCCCGTGTCCTGCGCCGCGACCGCTGGTGCTCCGTTCCCCGGATGCCCGTCCGCGGCGGGAACGGTGAGCACAAATGCTCCGGCCGCCGCGGCGAGTGCGGCGGCCGCGCGAAAGCCGCGGGTGGCGAGCAGGTGTCTGGTCATGCGATGGATGAGGTGCGGCGGCGGATTGATGGTCCGCGGGGCAGGGCGCAAGAAGCGAGCGACTGAAGCCGTCGCTGAGCGGATGAATCCGCCGCTCGAACAGCGGTAAGCCCCGAACCTGGCCGCTGGCGCGTCCAGGTTCGGGGCTTCATCTTCATCTAAAGAGGGCGCTCGGATTCCTGCTTTCGCGCGCGCCGCTGTCGCGCGATCTCGCGGCCGGGATAGTCTTTCGTCTCGGTGTCGAGCATGTCCGGGTAGAGTTCCCACATGGGCGCCCACACCTCGTCCAGCAAAGGCTGCAGAGCGGGATCGCCCATCTGCACCGTGACTCCAACCCGCTGCGCCGGATGCTCCGGCATTGTAAAGCTGCTCAGGAGCCCGGCGCGTACCGGGGGAATCACGGCGGCGAGCAGACGTTCCAAAGCATCGACATCGTACCCCGGCCGAATGCGCGCCCTGTCCTGCGCGGTAAGCCGGAAACTCGGATCGGGCGTTTGCAAGCGGATCGTGGTGATGCTCGTATGTTCAGACATCGACAGCGGGTGAGGTTGGATGGGTCGCGGAAAGTGACACGCTGGAATCCGGAAGACATCAGTACGTGTGCTGCAACGCCCCGGATCAACGCGAGGAGCAAGGCCCGGTCGCCGCGGTCCCCGAGCCACGAACACACGTTGCGGGCACGACGGGCGGTGCTCGTCTACTCCTGTTGGAGCCTTCGCGCACGTCGTTCGCGGGCGATTTCGCGTCCCGGATAGTCTTTGGTCTCCGTGTCGAGCATGTCCGGGTAGAGTTCCCACATCGGGGCCCACACCTCGTCCAGCAACGGCTGGAGCTTCGGGTCACCCATTAGTACCATGACTCCAGGCATGCGCCCGCTCCCGTCTTCGGGGACAATGAACCTGCTGAGCAGGAACGGTCGTACGGCAGCCTCTACTGCGGCCAGCAGCCGCTCGAGTGCATCGGCGTCATAGCCTGGGACGATTCTCTCCCGTTCTCGCTGCGTAAGGCGAAAGTTTCGATCAGGAGCCTCCAGCCGAATGCTCCCCGACGGAGTCTCTGGCATTGACGGTCCTGGGCTGCGCGGTTTCAGGAGCTGGGGAAATGTGGCATGCTGCAGGCATATTATGCTAGCCGCAAGGATGGTCAGCAAACAAAGACGCCCCCGCGGTTCGCAGGGGCGTCTTCATCTCCAACAACCAGCCTCGTGCTACATCGCGCGGGTGAGGTCGGTGAACTCGCGGGCGATGTGGATGCCTTCGATGCCCGGCACCTCGGTGCTGGCCGGCAGCCCCGCGCCCCCGATCACGATCTCCGTCTCGGGCGGCGTGGCGTCGCGAAGCTCGCGCGCGAACTTGCGGAACTCCGCCGTGCTCATGCGGTTCACCAGCGACGTGCACAGCAGCGCCGGCTTGCGGCGGTGCAGCACGCGCGACACCTCGGAAACCGGCAGCCCCGAACCCAGGTACAGCACCCTCCACCCGCGCGTGGCCAGGTAGATGGTGGTGGCCAGCAGCCCGAACTCGTGCCGCTCCGACTCCATGGTGGCGCACACGCACTCCGGGCCCCGCGCCGCGCCGGTGTCCAGGTCCTCAATGAGCCCCACCAGCTTTTCGCGGATGAACGCGGAGGCGAAGTGCTCCTCGGCGATGCCGATTTCGCAGTTGCCCCACAGGTCGCCCACCTCTTCGGCCAGCGGCAGCAGAACCTCTTCTACCCGGCGGTCCGGCGGCAGCAGCGAGACGGTCTCGTACGCCATGAGCGCGCCGCGGCGATCGTACGCCAGCAGGCACTCCAGCATGCGCGCGCGGGCCTCGCGCACGGACGGCCCGTCCACGTCGCGGGGGAGCGGCTCGCTCCCGCGGCGCACCCGGGTAATGGCCTCGCCGATTGTCAGCCCCTCATCCACCAGGGCCTTGATCCGCGACAGCATGGCCACGTCCTCGTCCGTGTACAGGCGGTAGCCGGAGTCGGTGCGGTCCGGGGCCACGAGCCCGTACCGCCGCTCCCAGGCACGCAGCGTGGCGGGGTTGATCCCCGTAAGGTGCGCGACTCGCTTGATTCGGTAGCTCATTGATCTGACACCCGGGTGATGTTCGCCGCACCCGGGCCCGCCGGTCAGGCGTTGGCCCCGGGCAGTCCCCGCAGTGCGGCGTGAAGCGTTGCATCGTGCGCCCAGCGCGGGGTGGCACCCCGCATTCCGGGCCGCAGCGCCTCGGCGACGGCGCGCGTTCCCCAGTACAGCTTTTCCGGCCACGGAACGACGGTCCGCCCCCCCAGCGCATCGCACCTGCGCCGGCGCAGCCGGACCCCAATGGCCCGGTACACCCGGCTGGCCACGAGGATCGCCGGCCGCACCCGCGGCGGCAGATCCCGCATTCCCCCGTCCGCACTGCGATAGTAGCGGTCGGCCAACTCCAGCGTTCCCCGCACCACCTCCGCCACCCCCGCCGCCGAGGCGCGGCCCCGCACCAGATCTTCGGAGTGCACCCCCACCCGCGCCAACCGGTCCGCGGGGAGGTACACCCGCCCGTTGGCCGCGTCCTCTGCCACGTCGCGGCAGATGTTGGTGAGCTGCATGGCGATGCCCAGGTCCACCGCGTGCGGCAGCGCTTCGCTACGGCGCACGCCCAGCACGGCGCACATCATCAACCCCACCGTGCTGGCCACGCGGTAGCAGTAGCGCACCAGTTCGGCGTCGTCCGCCACACGGACCGTGTTCAGGTCGCTACGCGCGCCCTCGATGAGCTCCAGCGCGCTGTCCAGCGGAAGGTCCAGCCGGGCGGCCGCGGCGCGGAACTCCGCCACCAGCGGACGCGCTGTTACACAACCTTGAACTTCGTTGTACAACGCCGCAAGCGCAAGGCGTGCGTTTTCTGTATCCCGATCGTCGTCGGCCGTGTCGTCCACCAAGCGGCAGAATGCGTATACCAGTGCAGCGTCGTCTCTTGCGTCGCGCGGCAGCAGCTGCGCCGCCCACCAAAAGGTGCGCGCTTTTGCCCGGAAAACCTCCCTGCTGTCTCCCAGCACGGCGGCGGAGGTCACGCGGGCACCTCCACCGCGGCACGGGCGCCCGTTGCCGCGGCCGGCACCGGGTGCACGTGCAGCGGGGCGGGGACCACGCGGTCCAGCACCTTGGCGGTGGAAAGCACCCCCGGCACGCCGGCCCCCGGGTGCGTGCCCGCACCCACGAAGAACAGCCCGCCCACGTGCGGCGACTGGTTGTGGTAGCGGAAGTACGCGGACTGCGTAAGCCGCGGCTCAATGCCGAACCCCGCGCCGTGCGTGGAGCGCAGCGTGTCGCGAAAGTACGTGGGGGTGACGTGGAACTGGGTTACGATGTTCTCCCGCAGCCCCGGCAGGTAGCGGTGCTCCAGGGCTTCCAGGATGCGGTCGAAGTACGGCCCGCCCTCACGCTCCCAGTCGATCCCCGCCTGCAGGTTGGGAACGGGGGAAAGGACGTAGAAGCACTCGTGCCCCGGAGGCGCGAGCGAGGGGTCCGACCGCGTGGGCGCGTGCAGGTACAGGGAAAAGTCGTCCGCCAGCACCTTGCGGTCAAAGATGTCGCGCAGGTGCTCCTTGTAGCGCGGCCCCATGAGGATGGTGTGGTGCGCCAGCTCCGGATACGTGCGCCGCGTGCCGAAGTAGCCCACGAACAGGCCCATGGAATACTGCCGCGTGGCCAGCGCCGCCCGCGTGCGCAGGTTGCGCCGCTCCGCGGGGATGAGCTGCCCGTACACGTGCGTGGGATCGGCGTTGGCCACCACGACGTCCGCCGCGATCCGCTGCCCGCCGGCGTGCACGGCCACCGCGCGCCCGCCCTGCACCTCGATCTGCTCCGCGGGAGTGCTGAGGCGGACGTCGATGCCGATCTCCTCCATCAGCCGCGCCATGCCGGCCACGATGCTGGTGGTGCCCCCGCGCCCGAACCACACCCCCCACTTGCGCTCCAGCCAGTGGATCAGCAGGTAGATGCTGGTGATGCGGAACGGGTTGCCGCCCACCAGCAGCGGCTCGAACGAGAAGACCTGGCGCAGCCGCTCGTCCTGGATGTACTCCGCCACCTGCCCGTACACGGACTTGTGGTTGCCCAGCCGCAGCATCTCCGGCACCACGCGCAGCATGTCGGACACGCGGCTGAACGGCACGTCCGACAGCCGGGTGTATCCCACGTCAAAGATGCGCTCCGCGTGCGCCGCCAGCCTGCGGTACCCCTCCACGTCGCCGGGGGACATGGCGTGGATCTGCTCCAGCAGCCGCTTCTCATCCCCCACGTAGTCAAAGCGCGACCCGTCCGCGAACTCCACGCGGTAGAACGGGTCCACCGGCATGAGGTCGAAGTAGTCGCGCCAGTCGCGCCCCACCAGGCTGAACAGCTCCTGCAGCAGGTAGGGGGCGGTGATGACGGTGGGCCCGGCGTCAAAGGTGAAGCCGTCGCGGCGAAAGACGGCCGCGCGCCCGCCGGGCTGGTCCATCCCCTCCACCATGGTGACGCGGTAGCCCCGGGCGCGCAGGCGGATGGCGGCCGCCATCCCCCCGAACCCCGCGCCGACCACGACGGCGTGCTGCGTCTTCATCGGCCGGCCTCCACCGCGTCGTGGCGCGAGGCCAGGTGGCTGATGGGGTCCAGCGCCACGCACACCAGCTCCCACGCCACGCCGCGCAGCGCCGGCTCGTCCGCCAGCGCCGGCGCGGACAGGACGCTCCACGCCTCGCCGTTGATGCGGGCCAGCACGCGCTCCAGCGCGCCCCCGGCGCGAAAGCGGTCCATGGCGTGCTCCACCTGGTCCTGCGGGGTGGCATCGCGCGGCAGGCCCAGCAGGCCGCGCAGCCAGGGGCCGTCCTGGGGATGCAGGTCCAGGTGCTCCACCACCAGCGCGCTCACCTTGCCCTCGCGCAGGTCGCTGCCGGGAAGGCCGCGCCCCTTTTCTCCGTACAGGTCCAGCACGTCGTCCTGCAGCTGAAACAGGACGCCCACGCCGCGGAACGCGTCGGCGATGGCGCGCGCCTGCACCCGGGTGCGCCCCGCGAGCAGGGCGGCGCCTTCTACGGGGAGCTGAAAGAGCGCGCCGGTCTTTCCCTCCACCGCGTGCAGGTAGTCCGCCCAGCTCACCCGCTCCTCCGCCGCCATCGCCAGCTCGGTCGTCTGGCCGCGCACGGTGGCGGTGGCCTGCTGGGCGAGCGCCATCACCATCCCCATCCGCTGCTCGGCCGGGGCGGCGACGCGGTCGATGGCCAGGTACGGAAGCATGAGCAGCAGGTCGCCGGCGTTGACGGCCTGCGCGGCGCCGTGGCGCACCCAGGTGGTGTCGTGGCCGCGGCGGGTGCGGTCGCCGTCCTGCAGGTCGTCGTGAATGAGGGTGGCGTTGTGCAGCAGTTCGCAGGCGGCGGCCCACCCGATTCCCGCCGCGCGCGGCACGCCCATCACCTCCAGCGCGGCCAGGGCCAGGCGGGCGCGCAGCCGCTTGCCCCCGGTCTGCAGGTGCTCGCGCACCATGGTGCCCGCCAGCCCATCGCCGGCCAGCAGCGTCATGAGCGCCTCCACGTCCGCCATCCCGGCGTCGGAGCGCAGCCCGGCGCCGGCGAGGGGGAGCGCGGCGGGGGCGGGCTCCGGGCGGCGCACCCAGGTGGGAAGCGGGCGCGTCCGGGGCGCGAGGGTTTCGGTGGCCGCCTGGGCGGAAGGGGTCATGCCGGTCCTGTGATCGTCCACGTGAAAAGCAATCCGCCGGGCGCCGCGACCGCGAGCCGCCCCGTCCTTCGCACGATCCCGCCCGTCCCGCTCCCGGGCGCGGAGCCACGAAACTCGCAACACCGCGCCCGCTCCCTTGTACGCCGTCAGCCCTGGCGCCGGATTCCCAGCCGGCCCAGCAGTGCGCCGGCCATGGCGCGCCCGGGGCCTCCCATCAACCCCGCGTGCAGCCGGTTGCGCACCTCGGGAGGCGCGGCGGCGTACAGGCGCGCCATCATCGCCATCATCCGCGCGCTGCTCAGGCGGTCGCTCAGGTAGCCGGACCACTCCGCGGGCGGCAGGGTGAAGAACGCGTCAAAGAAGGCGCGCGTTTCCGCGGCCTCCATCCCCGCCAGCATCTCCATCCCGTAGCGGTACAGCCCCCAGCGGAGCCGTGCGTCCGCGGGCCAGAGCACCGCCCACGCATCGGCGGCCACCTGCTCCGGCGCCCGCCCCGCGCCCAGCCCGCCCGACACGCTTTCCGCCAGCACGGGCGCGGCGCCCAGCGCGCGGGCCACGGAGTAGCCGGTGGCCGGGTGGATCATTCCCCCCGCCGCGCCGAAGCCGATCACCCGCTGCGGCGCGGGAAGGGCGCCGCCCATGGGGATCCACACGCGCTCGTGGTGCACCACGCGATGGATGCGGAGCCCCATCTCGTCCAGCCGGCGGCGCAGGCGGCGCTCCAGGGTGTCGTCGCTCACCGCGGGGCGGCGGACCAGCGCCGTCTCCTCCAGGAACCAGCGCCCGCCGGGGAGGCCGAAGGCGTACAGAAAGGTGGGCGCGGGGTCGGCGTCCCTCCACTCGCGCCCCCAGTCCATCAGCACCGCCTCGTCCGGGCGCAGGGGGACGCCGTCGGCCTCCACCGTCCACCCCACCGCGGTCTGGAACGCCGCGTCCGGCCGCCGGTCGCGCCTCACAAGCGCCGCGTCCCACCCCGTCGCGTCGATCACCACCCGAGCCGCCGCGCCGCCGCCCTCGCGAAAGCGCACCCGCGTTCCGTGCGCGTCGTGCGCCGCGTCCGCGGCGGTGCCGGCCATCCATTCCACGCCATGCGCGTCGCACCGCTCCACCAGCAGGTCCGCCAGCGCGGCGTTGTCCAGCAGCGCGTACTCCCGGTCCATCACGTGCCGCTTCCGCCCCACGACGACGGCCCGGGGCCAGCGCGCGTGGACGAGGGTGCGGAGGTCCGCGGGAAGCTCGTCTACCCACGCGGCATAGCGCGCGGGCCAGTGCACGGGTCCCGCGGGCCCGGCCACACCCACCTGCAGCCCCCGCGCGGCGAGGGCGGAGGCGGCGGCCAGGGCGGCCGGCCCCTTTCCCAGGACCAGCGCATCCAGCATCCTCATGGGCGAGCGCGGGTCATGAGCGGTGCGTCCGTCTTTGCACAAAGATTGTACGCGCAGTATATATGCCGGGCGAGCGGAGAAGCAAGATCGTCAACGGGAGGCGGGGGTGATCGAGATCGGCGGCGCCGCGCAGGCGGTGGACCCCGGGCTGCTGCGTGCGCCGGGCGGATTCGTCTGGTGGTACGCGGACGTGGTCACGCCTCAGGGCGACGGCGCGGTGCTCATCTGGTCGTACGGACTGCCCTTTCTGCCCGGGTACGCGGATGCGTCGCGGCGCGGCCGGCCGCAGCTTCCCATCTCGCGCCCCAGCGTGAACCTGGTGGTGTACCGCCGCGGCGTCCCGGCGTTCTACCTGCTGCAGGAGCACGCCCCCGCGCCGGTGGACGAGGGCGCGCTGACGGAGGTGCAGCGCATTGGCGGCTGCACGTTCCGGCGCCAGGTGGTGGACGGGCGCTGCACGCTCAGTGCCGTGCTGGATTGCGAACTCCCCGGCACGGCGGACCGGCTGTGCGGAACCTGGACGCTCACGGGCGCGGCGCGGCGTGACGCGGGCGCACGGGTGGCGGCTTCCGAGCACGTGTGGACGCCGCTGACCGGTCCGTGCGAGGCCGTCGTGGACCTGTCCGTGGGCGGCAGGCCGCTCGGCGTGATCCGCGGACGGGGGTACCACGACCGCAACGGCGGGCGCGTGCCGCTGCACGATCTGGGGATCGGGCGGTGGATGTGGGGGCGCTTTCCCTTCGCCGGGCAGGAGCGCATCTACTACCTTCTCTGGCCCCGGGCGGCGGGCGCGGAGATGATTGCCGCGGGCGTGGCCATCGGCGCGGACGGACGGACGGAGCAGGTGCCGCTGCGGGTGGAACTGGGGCGCGAGCGGATGACGTTCGGCGGGCTGCGGCGGCCGGAGCGCATCGTGCTGCGCCACGGGGGGGACGTGTGGCTGGACGTGCGCCACACCGTGGTGAGCGACGCGGGGCCGTTCTATCTGCGTCTGCTATCCGAAGGGTCCGTGGGGGGCGAGACGGTCGCGGGGTGGAGCGAGCTGGTGCATCCGGACCGGGTGGACCTGGCGCGGCACCGGCCGTTCGTGCGGATGCGGGTGCACCAGCCGTCTGGGACCAACTCGCCTTGGCTTCCGCTGTTCACTGGCCCCCGCGCCGGCCGCCCCGCGCGCCTCGTCCGCCACATGCTGGGGCTGGGCTGATGGACCCGAGTACGATGTCCATCGACTACGTTCCCATCCCGCTGTGGGTGTGGATCGCCGCCGCGCTCCCGTGGCTGGTGCTGGGGATGACGGCGTTCAACGTGATGGCGTGGCCGCGCGGGCGGCGCGACGGACGCATGCCGGGGCGCGTCTCCGTGCTGATCCCCGCGCGGGACGAGGCGGAGCGCATCGAGGCGTGCGTGCGCGGCGCCCTGGCCAACGCCCCGGACGAGGTGATCGTCTACGACGACGGCTCGGCGGACGCGACGGCGGAGATCGTCGCGCGGATCGCGGCGGAGGACGCGCGCGTCCGGCTGCTCCGCGGCGGGCCGCTCCCGGCGGGATGGGTGGGCAAGCCGCACGCCTGCCATCACCTGGCGAACGCCGCGGCCGGCGACGTGCTCGTGTACATGGATGCGGACACGATGGCGGAGCCGGAGTGCCTGGCGCGGATGGGTTCGCTGTTCGCGCGGATGCGGGCGGACGTGGTGACGGCGGGAACGCGGCAGGTGACGGGGACCTTCGCCGAGCGGCTGATCATCCCGCTTCTGCACCTGACGTACCTGGCGTGGCTGCCGCTGCCGCTCGTCTGGCGCTCGCGCGATCCGCGCTTCCTTGTCGCCAACGGGCAGCTTCTGGCCGTTCGCCGCGCCGCGTACGACGCCGCGGGCGGATGGTCCGCCGTGCGCGCCGAGGTGGTGGACGACATGGCGTTCTGCCGGCGGGTGAAGGAGACCGGCGGGCGCGTGGTGTTCGCGGACGGGCACCGGATGGCGCGCTGCCGCATGTACCGCGGCGGCGGCGAGGTGGTGCGCGGGTTCAGCAAGAACCTGTACGAGGGCGTGGGCGGGAAACCGTTGGCACTGATGGGGTTCGCGCTGGTGTACGCGGTGATGTTCGTGCTCCCGTACGCGCTGTTCTGGACCGGCATCCTGGTTCTGTCCGAAGATATATCGGCGCCTGAATGGGCGGATCACATCGCCGGCATCGGCCTTCTGGGGATCGCGGCGAACGTGCTGCTGCGGCTGCTGCTCGCGATCCGCTTCCGCCAGCCGCTGGAGGGGGTGATTCTACATCCGCTCGCCGTGCTGGGGTTGATGGGGATCGCGGTGAACTCGGCGCGGTGGAGCGGGCGCGGGGAGATCCGGTGGCGCGGACGGACGTATGCCGGGCGGGCAGCGCGCGTGGCGGAGGGGCCGCGGAGTGACTGACGGCGGCTGGGCGGGTGGGGGGGCGGGGCAGGGTGATCGATCCGGGGCCGCTGAGCGAATGAATTCGCCGCAACAACTGCGGAAAGTCCCCCCAAACAGACGGGGGGACTTCACCTGCACGCGAGGTCGAGTGCAGGGGTGAGTAGCGGGCATCAGGGCGGCCCCCACCCGGGTTCGCATTACTCACCCACCCTCCCCCAAAAAAGACTGGGGGAGGGTTGTTGGGGCGGAGAGCTCGGCGTGGGCGGGCGGGGCACGAGGCGCCGAAAGCCTTCGCTGAGCGGATGAATCCGCCGCTCGAATTGCGGTAAGCCCCGACTTCTGGCGCTGTCGCGTCCACGATCGGGGCTTCAACCAACCCGGCGCATGGCTCGGTGCGGGGGCGGGTGGGCTTGGCGCTGGGGGCTGAGCGACTGATGAAGTCGCCGCAGCGACTGCGAAAAGCCTCACGGTACGGCTGTGCGGCTGCACCTGCGCGGATCGGTGAGGTCGGCGCAGAATGCCGGCCTTGGCGCTGAGGTCTCCCTTCCCCCAGGGTTTTGGGGGGAAGGGCGGGGGTTGGGGGCCTCACAGCCGGGGCACGCGCCACTTCCGTTCGGGACGCGCCGATCTGGGGTGTGCCCCCTCTCCCACATCTGTTCGTGGGAGAGGGTGGACGCGTCTCAGCGCGGACGGGTGAGGGCCACAGCCCGCGGCACGCTCCAAACTCCGGCCCCGCGTACTTTCGTACTTTCGTACTTTCGTACTTTCGTACTCTCGTACTTTCGTACTGCCGTTCCGCACTCACGCACCCAGCACTCACGCACTCCCTTGCCCTCCCCCGCTCCCGACCCGTCCTCCCTCCGCTCCGCGTGGTTCCTCGCGCTCGCGCGGCGCTACGTGCGCCGGCGCATCGCGCGGGGGCTGGACGGGCTGTACGTGGCGGGGCTGGACGCGGCGCGCGACGCCGCTCGGCGCGGGCCGGTGATCCTGGCCGCCAACCACGTGGGGTGGTGGGACTCGTTCCTCGTCATTGCGCTGGACGAAGCGCTCGGTACGGAAGGGTACGCCCTCATGGACGCGGAAAGCGTGCGGCGCCTCCCCTTCTTCGCGCGGCTGGGCGCGCTGCCGCTGGACCGCTCCGGCGGCGCGCGCTCCCGCGCCGGCCTGCGCGCGGGGGCCGGCCGGCTGGACCGCCCCGGCCGCGCACTGTGGGTGTTTCCGCAGGGCCGCCACCGCCCCGCGCACCTGCGGCCGCTCGGCTTTGAGCCCGGCATCCGCCTGCTCGCCCGCTGGGTGCCGGACGCTGCCGTCGTCCCCATCTCCATCCAGTACGCCTGGGGCGACCAGCCCGGCCCCGCCGCCTACGCCCGCCTGGGCGCACCCGTGGCGGCTTCCGGGCTGGATCTGAACGCGCTGGAAGCGGAGATCGTGGAGGGCCTGGCGCGCATCGACGGCGCGGTGGACCGCGGCGAGGCGGGCTTCATCCCCCTGGTCGCGGGGCGCACGGCGTCGCCGGAAGGCGGCCTGGGCGCGCGGCTGCTCGGCGGGCGGGAGGCGGCCCGTGGCTGACGCGCTCATCGTCGGCGCCGGGGTGGGCGGGCTCTCCGCCGCCATCGCCCTTGCCGCCCGCGGCCTCCGCGTCCAGGTGCTGGAGGCCGGCCCGCGCCCCGGCGGCAAGATGGGGATTGCCGTCATCGATGGCGTGGAGGTGGACACGGGGCCCAGCGTGCTCACCCTTCCCGACACGCTCGACCGCACGTTCCGCCTCGCCGGGACGTCGCTGGCGGATGAACTGACGCTGCGCGAGCCGGAGCCCGCCTTTCGCTACCTGTATCCGGACGGCGTGTCGCTGGACGTGCACGCCCGGCCCGAGGCCACGCTGCGCTCCGTCCAAGCGACGCTGGGGCGCGCGGCGGCGGACGAGCTCGCCGCCTTCCTGGCGTACGCCGGGCGCATCTGGGACGCGGCGGCGCCGCACTTTGTTCACGGGCCCGCGCCGTCCATGGCGTCGCTGGCGCGGGGCGGCCTGGGATCGCTCGCGCTGCTCCCCCGCATCGATCCGCTGCGCACCATGTGGGGCGCCATCCGCGCGCGCGTCCGCGATCCGCACCTGCGCTGGCTGCTGGCGCGCTACGCCACGTACAACGGCTCCGACGTGCGCCGCGCCCCCGCCACGCTGCACTGCATCGCCCACGTGGAACTCACGCTGGGCGGGTTCGGCGTGCAGGGCGGGATGTATGAGATCGTGCGCGCGCTGGCCCGCGCGGCGGAGCGGCTGGGCGTGCGCATCGACTGTGATGCGCGGGTGGACGGCCTGCTGGTGCGCGAGGGGCGCATCCGCGGCGCGCGGACGGCGGACGGGCGCGAGTGGGCGGCGGACGCGGTGATCGGCAACGCGGACGCGGCGCACGTGCTGGGCGACCTGCTCCCGCGCGCGTCCCGTCCGCGGCGGGGCGCGGCGCCCCCCTCCACCTCCGGCTGGGTGGGCATCCTGCGCGCACGGCGGCGGGAAGCGATGGACGCGCGGGTGGCGCACACCGTCCTTTTCCCGGGCGAGTACATGCAGGAGTTCGCCGACATGTTCGACCGCGGACGCCCCCCCGCGGATCCCACAGTCTACCTCTGCGCCCAGGAAGCCTGCCACGGCCGCGCGGGATGGGCGGACGACGAGCCGGTGTTCGTGATGGCCAACGCCCCCGCGGAGCCGGCCGGGGGATCGTCCCCCGCCACCTGGGACGCACTGCGGGGTACGGTGCTGCGCCGGCTGGACGCGGCGGGGCTGCGGGGCGCCGGGGACGGGCTCGTGTGGGAGCGGACGCCGTCCGCGCTCGCGGAGCAGTTCCCGGGCAGCCGAGGCAGCATCTACGGCGCGGCGAGCAATTCCGCGCTGGCCGCCTTCCGCCGCCCCGCCAACCGTGTGCCGGGCGTGCGGGGGCTGTACCTTGCGTCGGGGAGCGCCCACCCGGGCGGGGGCGTTCCGCTCTGCGTGCTTTCCGGCCACGCCGCGGCCGCCGCCCTGCTGGCGGACCGCGGCGCATCCGTTGACCGGTGATGGAGAGGGAAGTGGATCGATCGATGACGACTGGCATTCCCGGCGCGCCGGGACGATGGTTTCGCGGGCTGCTGATGGGCGCGCTTCCGTTCCTGCTCGGCGGGGCGGGGACGGCGGCGCCGGGGGCGTCGTGGGAGGGGCGCTACGCGATGGAGATGCGCATCGGCACGGTGACGCGCGTCCCCGTCGTGGGCTCGGAGCGCAGCGTGACGCGCACCCTGCTGCTGGTGGACATGCGGCGCGACGGGGCGCGGTGGATGCAGCGGCAGACGGTGTGCGACGTGCGCATCGAAAGCCCGCGGATGCGGATGACGGTGCCCGCCGCCTTTGTGCGCGGCCTGCCGCCGCGCGAGTACACCGGGGTGGTGCAGGGCCCGGCGGACCGCGCCACCTACACGGCGGACCTGGGCGAAGAGGCCATCGGCTACGACCCCGCGGTCACCGGCGGCGCGCTTCCGCGGGACGGCTCGGCCCGCGGCGTGGTGGACAACGACGGCGACGGCCGGCCGGGCGCCACGGTCATCGGGCACTTTCCCCTCTTTGGCCGCGTGCGGCTGTTCATCGCGCAGCGCTCGCACCTGGTGCTGCACGGCCGGCAGACCGCGGCGGACCGCATTGAGGGTTCGCTGGAGATCCGCACCATGGAGCAGCGCACGCTGGGGGCGGACAACCGCTTCTTTCGCCGCACGCTCCCCATGCAGGCCGACGCGGCCACCAGCGGCTTCGTGATGGTGCGCACCGCCGCCACGGACTGCGCCGGCGTGCGCCGTGATTCCGGGTCGCTGTTCCGCTGATCTTTTCGCGCCAACGGACGGGAGGTGGAGATGGAGGGGACGTACGAGTTCGACGGGGCGGAGGTGCGCGCGCTGGTGGAGGAGTCGCGCGCGGCAAAGGAGCGGGTGATGACGGAGGCGCAGCGGCTGATCGCGGCCGGCGTGGACCTGGGCGGCGACCCCGCGGAGTGGGACGGCGAGGTGGACCACCCCGGCACCGGCGCCCCCGCCGGCCTCTGGCTCATGAACGACCGCGGCGTGTACCTGCGCAGCAACGCCGGCAAGCGCGCGGCGGACAGCGTGGCGTACGCGGCGGGCTACCGCAGCGAGGGCGCCGTGGGCGGCGAGCCCGTCTGCGAGTTCATCGACGCCGCGCAGCTGGACCCGGTGCGCGAGGGCGACACGCTGGTCATCGCCCTGACCGAGCAGAAGGTGCGCATGTCGCTCCGCCGCCCGGGCTGACCGCCGCAGTCGCAGGCACGATGGACGAAAGAAACCGCCCGGCGGCACGATCGCGTGCCGCCGGGCGGTTTTTATTCCGCGGATGCGGATGCGGAGCGGCTCAGGCCACCGCCGCCGCGGCGCGCTGCTTCTGGATGGCCAGCGTGGCCTGGAACGCCTTGAACGCCATGACGGTGATGGCGCACCAGATGATCAGGCGAACGACGTTGAACTCGCCCGCCGCCAGGGCCAGCACCTGCGAAAGCACGGTGAACGCGGCGTACGCGGTCAGCAGCCCCGCCGCCACGCGGCTGTGCAGGTGCTGAAGCGCCGCGGCCAGACCGCCCAGCAGAATGGGGTCCAGGTACCACAGGGGCACGTCACCGCGCACCATGAAGCCCAGAATGCCGGTGAGCACCGCGACGATGTAGAAGCGCCGCGCCGTCAGGGTGATGGCCTCCAGCCCTTCCTCGTGCTGCACGGCCTGCACGGTGCGCGTGGGCTGCGGAGCGATGGCCGCCGGGCTCGCGTTCCTGTCGAAGATCGCGAATGCGTTGGCCGCGCCGCCGGGGCGCACCGGCTCGCGATGGGAATCGTGCGATCCGTCCGGAAGCGCAACCCACTGCAGAACGGGATTCAGAATTCCGCAGGACGGGCAGGAACGGGCGGAAGCCGCGGTGGGCTTTCCGCAGTCGCGGCAGTGCTGCATGGGAAAGGGGGAGGCGCGAAGTTGGCGGATTGGGGGGAAACAGACGTTCTCACCAAGATGGAGAGATCTCCGCGATCCAGCAACCCTGCGCTTCTTGGCGGCTGTTGTGCGTGCGAACGGCCGTCAACTCCAGCCGCCGATGAACTCCTCCACGCCGGGGTCGTCCGCGGGGGAGCGGGTGCGCGCGGCGGCAGCCATGTGCGCGGCGCGCGCGGCGAGTGCGTCCGCTTCCGCTCCCGTGCTGGCGCCCGCGCGCTCGTGCAGCAGGCGCGCGTACGCGGCAATGCGCAGCGGCTCGCCCAGCATCTGCGCGGCCGTTTCCGCGTCCACGCGCGGCACCACGGCGCCCATGGGCCCGAGCAGCGCCCGCTCCGCGCCGGCGATGGCGGTCAGCGTGGCCTGCGTGCGGCCCGCCTTTCGGTCGCCGGCCACGGATGCCAGCGTGCGCGTGAGGTCGCGCATGAGGCGCAGAAGCTGGTCGCGCTGGGACGATCGGATCATCGTGGATCGCGTGGAAGAAGCCGGGTTCAGCGGCGGCGGAGGCCGGCTGCGGCCCACACCCAGCCGATGAGCGCAAGCTGCAGCGGCATGCGCAGCAGGAAGAGAGTCTGCGCCAGGGTAGATGCGCCGGACGCATGGGCGTTCAGGTACATCTGCCAGTTCGCGGGCGCCACGGCCACCAGCAGCAGGACGAGCCCGATCCCCGCCGCGCGCCGCAGGCGCGGCACCAGCAGCCCCACCCCGCCCGCGATCTCCGCGACGCCGCTCACCAGCACCAGGCCGCGGTGCCACGGCAGCCACGTCGGCATGATGGCGGCGTACTGGTCCGGGATGACGAAGTGCAGCACGCCCGCCACGACGAAGATGGCCGCCAGCAGCCCCCGCGACGCGCGGCGCCGGGACGAGTCGGGGGTGGCTGAGGGGTGCGTGTTCAGATCGTGTTCCCGGTGGAATGGAGGGGTGGGGTACGCCCGCGGGCCGTGGCCCTCACCCGGCCGGCCCTCACCCGGCCGCGCTGAGACGCGTCCACCCTCTCCCACGAACAGATGTGGGAGAGGGGGCACACACCAGGCCGGCGCGGCAGGCGGGGAGCGGTGCGCTACGCTGCCGCATTTCGCAGGACGTCCGGGTTCTTGGCGGCAGCCTCCAGGAGGCGCATCGCGGGATGTTCGGGGTCACGCCGGCCCTGCTCCCACTCGGCAAGCGCATGCACACTGATGCCGAGCGCCCCGGCGAACTGCTCCTGCGTCATGTTCGCCCGCGCCCTGACCTCCCGCGGGTCCGGCTCCCCGGCAAAGTGAATCTGCTCGGGAGGAAGATTGATCTCCCCGCGCAGGTGGGCCACCGCATCACGGAGCCCATCGGCCAACTCGTCCGCCAGTCGCTTAGTCATCGGCCAACTCCTGGTTGGGGCTGAGGCTGGGGTGCGGCCGCGGGCTGTGGCCCTCACCCGTCCGCGGCCCTCACCCGGCCGCGCTGAGACGCGTCCACCCTCTCCCACGAACAGATGTGGGAGAGGGGGCACACACCAGGCCGGCGCGTCAGGCAGGAACGGTGCGTGGTCAGGAGTCGAGCGCATCGTCCGTCACGGCGCGGGTGATCTGGTTCAGCACGCCGGGCAGATCGTGGAAGACCTGCTCGTTCGGGAAGCGGATGACCCGGATCCCGTGCGTCCGGAGAACTTCCGTGCGCTGCTCGTCGCGCTCCCGCTGGCCCTCGTGCACGCCGCCGTCCAGTTCCACGCAGAGGCGGGCGTCGGCGCAGTAGAAGTCCAGCACGAAACCGTGCAGGGGGTGCTGGCGGCGGAACTTGAGGCCGTTGACGGCGCGGCCGCGCAGCAGGCGCCAGAGCCGCTGTTCGGCGGGGGTGGCGGAGTTGCGCAGGTGTTTGGCCTGCGCGCGAACCTCGGGTGAGCTGTCCCTGCGCTGGCGCATGGATTCCGCCTCGGGCTGGGGTGTGCCCCCTCTCCCACATCCGTTCGTGGGAGAGGGTGGCGAGCCTAAGCGAGCCGGGTGAGGGCCACAGCCCGCGGCCACCCGAATTCTCGCAGCCGACACCCAAGTCTACACCCCGTCCATCTCGTCCGGAAGGTGTGGCGGGAAACGGGTCCGGAGGCTGGCCCAAACTGCGCTTTCCGCCCGTCCCCGCACACCCCGGCCGATCCAATCCTTACACGCCGCGCGCGGGCTTACTGCACCACGCGCCGCACCTCGCCCACGCCCACCGCCGCGCCGCCCCGCCGCGGGTCCGCTACCCCGCTCTGGTACCCGCTCGGCAGGATCACGATGGAGTTTTCATCCCCCTGGAACCCCTGCCGCTCCGCCACGTTGTGCCCCATCCCGCGCAGCCGCTGCGCCGTGGCCGCCGTCAGCCCGCCGCGCTCGTAGCGCAGGGTGTCGGGGAGGTGCTGGTGGTGCAGGCGCGGGGCGAGCGTGGCCGTCGCCACGTCCATCCTGAAGTCCACCACGTTGCTCACCACCTGCGCCACGGAAGTGATGATCGTGGACCCGCCCGGCGTCCCCGTTACCAGCAGCACGCGGCCCGTGGGGTCCAGCACGATGGTGGGGGTCATGGCGGAGAGCATCCGCTTGCCCGGCGCAATGGCGTTGGCGCGCCCCTGCACCAGCCCGAACTGGTTGGGAACGCCCGGCTTGCTGGTGAAGTCGTCCATCTCGTTGTTCAGCAGAAAGCCCGCGCCCGCCACCGTCACCAGGTTGCCGTACAGCGAGTTGAGCGTGGTGGTGACCGCCACCGCGTTGCCCGTCCCGTCCACGATGGAGTAGTGCGTGGTGTGCTCGCCCTCGTCCGCGGCGCCCAGCCCGGGCGTGACCTCGGCGGAGGGCGTGGCGCGGTCGCGGCGGATGGTGCGGCGCCGCTCCGCCGCGTACGCGTCGCTGGTCATCCGCGCCAGCGGCATCTGCACGAAGTCCGGGTCGCCAAGATACGTGTTGCGGTCCGCGTACGCCCGCCGCGCCGCCTCGGTGAACAGGTGCGCGTGCTCCGCGGACAGGTAGCCCATCCGGCGCAGGTCGTAGCCCTCCAGGATGTTCAGCAGCTCCGCCATGGTCGCCCCGCCGCTGCTGGGCGGCGGCATGCTGATGACCTGGTGCCCGCGGTAGCCGAACTGGATGGGATCGCGCCAGACGGCGCGGTACCGCCCCAGGTCCGCCGCCGTCATTATGCCGCCGCCGCGCCGCATCTCCGCCTCTACCAGTTCCGCCGTGCGGCCCCGGTAGAAGCCGTCCGCGCCCTCCGCCGCAATGCGCCGCAGCGTAGCCGCCAGGTCCGCCTGCACCAGCCGGTCGCCCACCCGCGGCGGCGTGCCGTTGGGGAGAAAGATGGCGGAGGTGGCCGGAAACAGCTTGAGCCGGTCTTCCATCGTCCGCAGCGAGTAGGCGAGCCGCTCATGGACGACGAGCCCGTCTGCCAGGTTGATGGCCGGCTCCAGCAGCGTGGCCCAAGGGAGCGACCCGAAGCGGCGGTGCGCCTCCCACATCCCCGCCACGGAGCCGGGGACCCCCGCCGCCTGGTGGCCGATCAGAGACAGGCTGTCGGACACGTTGCCCAGCGAATCCAGGAACATGTCGGCGGTGGCGGCCATGGGCGCCATCTCGCGAAAGTCCAGCGAGGCCGTGGTGCCGTCCTTCATCCGCACCACCAGAAACCCCCCGCCGCCGATGTTGCCGGCCTCGGGATTCACGACGGCGAGGGCAAAGTGGGTCGCCACCGCGGCGTCCACCGCGTTGCCGTTGCGGCGCAGGATCTCGGCGCCCACCTCGCTGGCCACACGGTCGGTGCTCACCACCATCCCCCGCGACGCCAGCACCGGCGCAATGCGGCCGCGGGGAAAGTCCCACCCCGGCGCAAAGGTGATGGTGTCGTCCGCGGCGGCCTCGGCGCGCACGGGGCCGGCGGGGCCGCAGCGGGGCAGCGCCAGCAGGGCAGGGAGCAGAAGCAGGGCGCGCGGACGGATCATGGCTCGCAAAAGGGGTCTGGTCGCGAAGGTGGCGGCGCGGTACGTTGGGTCCAAAGTACGGAAGCGGGGCACCCAGGCAAGCGGCGGGGCGGGGCGGACGCACTCTTGCGTGGCCCCACGGCCCGGCGCACGTTGGCTCCGCGCCCTTTTATCTGCCCTTTCCGAGCTGTGCGCAACGGATGACTCCCAGGCCGCCGCTGGACCCCCGGCTCACTGAGCAGCGCAACCCCGCCACCGCGGAGATCGACCGCCTTTCCGCGCTGGAAATCGCCCGTATCATCAACGACGAGGACCAGAAGGTCGCCCCCGCCGTGGGCTCGCAGCTGGACGCGCTGGCCCGCGCCATCGAGATGGCCGAAACCGCGTTCCGGCGCGGCGGGCGCATGTTCTACGTGGGCGCCGGCACCAGCGGCCGGCTGGGCGTGCTTGACGCGTCGGAGATGCCCCCCACCTACGGCACCGAGCCGCGCATGATCCAGGGGATCATCGCCGGCGGCTACACGGCGCTGCTCAACGCGGTGGAGGGCGCCGAGGACAGCCGCGAAGAGGGCGGCAAGGCGATGGACGAGCACGGCATCGGCCCCGACGACTTCGTGTTCGGCATCGCGGCCAGCGGCAGCACGCCCTACGTGCACGGCGCCCTGACCCGCGCCAAGCAGCGCGGGGCGCGGACGGGGTTCCTGCTCTGCACGCATCCGGAAGAGTGGATGCTGGCCGTGTACGACGTCGTGATCGCCCCGCTGGTGGGCCCGGAAGTGGTCACCGGCAGCACGCGGATGAAGGCGGGGACGGCCACCAAGATGGTGCTGAACACCATCACCACCGGCGCCATGATCCGCATGGGCAAGGTGTACGGCAACCTGATGGTGGACCTGCGCGCCACCAACCTGAAGCTGCAGGACCGCAGCGAGCGCATCCTGATGGAAACGCTGGACCTGGAGCGCGACGAGGCCCGCGCCCTGCTGGAGGCGTCCGGGGGCAGCGTAAAGCTGGGGATGGTGATGCACTGGACCGGCGCGGACCGCGACACCGCCGCCGCGCAGCTGGCCCGCACCGGCGGCCGCATCGGCGACGTGCTCAAGGGGGATTCGCGGTGAGCATTCTGTTTGATCCGCGCACCTTTCCCGAGCGCCCGCCAAGCGAGGTGGAGTGGGAAGACATTCTGCTGCGGGTGGAGATCGCGCCGCGCGCCCTGCGCGTGGCCATCGACGACGTGGCGCCGGGGCACCCGGGGCTGTCGCCGGTGCTGCAGACGGCGGTGCTGAGCGAGCGCATCCTTCACCTGCAGTTCGAGGCGCTGGCCGCGGGCGAGGACAGCCCGGAGATCGCCGGCATCGAGGGGATCGGCACCGACCCCGCCACGCTGGCGGACGACTTCGTGCGGCTCCGTTCGCGCACCTTCGCCATGGTGCAGCGGCGCGGGCTGAACGTGTGGGAGTGGCGGGTGCGCGGCGGCGCGTTTGACGGCGCGACCTCGTACCAGCTGCTGCAGGCCACCGCCGCGGCGGACGGCGCCTGGCTCAAGGCCATCCGCTCCATGACGGGGACGCCGTGACGCTGCGGGTGATCGGGTTGATGTCCGGCACCTCGCTGGACGGCATCGACGCCGCCCTGGTGGAGATCGACGGCACCACCACGGACGACGTGGCCGTGCGCATGACGGGCTTCGTGTCCGTCCCCTTTACCGACGCGCAGCGGGCGGCCAGCCACGACGCCATCGTGGCGGGGACGGCGGAGGCGCTGTGCGGGCTGCACGCGGACCTGGGCGAGTGGCTGGCGGACGCCGCGCTGCGCGTCTGCACGGAGTCCGGGGTTCCGGTGGAATCCGTCGATGCCATCGGATCGCACGGGCAGACGGTGTGGCACCGCCCCGCGGCGGACGGGCGGCGCGGGGCCACGCTGCAGCTGGGGGACGCGGCGACCATCGCGGAGCGGACGGGGCGGCCCGTGGTGCACGACTTTCGCCCGCGCGACGTGGCGGCGGGCGGGCAGGGCGCGCCGCTGGTGCCCTGGGTGGACCAGCTCCTGTTCTCGCTCCCGGACCGGGCGCGCGCGCTGCAGAACCTGGGCGGCATCGGCAACGTGACCCGCGTGCCCCGGCGGGGGAGCCCGGAGCCGGTCTTTGCCTTTGACACGGGGCCGGCCAACGCGCTCATCGACGCGGCGGTGGAGATCGCCACGGACGGCAGGCACCGGTTTGACCGCGACGGGCGGCTCGCGGCGCAAGGCACGGTGGACGAGGCGCTGCTGGCGGACCTGCTGCGCCACCCGTACTTCGCCGCGGAGCCGCCCAAGAGCACCGGGCGCGAGGAGTTCGGCCGCCCCTTCGTGGAGCGACTGGTGGAGGTGCTTCGCCCGGAGGGGGACAAGGACTGGATGGACCTGGTCGCCACGCTGACGGAGCTGACGGCGCGCACCGTGGCCGACGCCTACACGCGGTGGATCATTCCCCGCGGGGTGGACGAGGTGGTGCTCACGGGCGGCGGCGCGCGGAATCCCACGCTGGCGGGGCGGATCCGCACGCTGCTGGCGCCTCTCCCTGTCACGGATGGGGCGGCCCTGGGCGTTGATCCGGATGCCAAGGAGGCGGTGGCCTTCGCCGTCCTGGCGTGGGCGCACCTGAACCGCATCCCCGCCAACGTGCCCGCCGCCACCGGCGCCGCCGGCCCGCGGGTGCTGGGGTCGTACACGCCGGGCGCCTGAGAACACCCGCTTTTCCCGAGCCATGCCGCAGACCCATCGTTCCCGCCCGCTCCTTCACGCCGCCCGGGCCGCCTTTGCGGTGGCCGGGACGGCGGCGCTGGGCGCATGCGCGGGTGCCGGGTCCGCCTCGGCCTACGGCCCGCGGCCGCTGGTGAACGACGTGGTGCAGCTGCTGGACGTGTCGGAGCCGTCGCCGGCGTACTACCGCGACCGCGCCCGGCTGGAGGTGCTGGGGCCGGAGCTGGACGCGGTGCTCATCCGGCTCATTGAAGACCCCGGCGTGGACGCCGCGGTGCGCGCCAACGCGGTGGTGCTGCTGGCGGACCGCCGCGCGCCGGGGTCGCTGGACCTGCTGCGCCGCCAGCTCAGCAGCAGCGGGTCCGACGAGGTGCGGGCCGCCGCCGCGCGCGGGCTGCAGAACTTTCTCCCGGACTCCGCCCCCGCGCGCAACGCGCTGCGCGCCGCCGCGGGCGACCCCTCCTCCGCCGTGCGGCTTACGGTGCTGCAGCGGCTGGACGTGGAGGACGCGCCGCTGGTCCGTGCCATCCTTCCGGGCGAGGAGAACGGTCAGGTGCGCACCATCGCCCAGCAGCTGCTGACGCTGCTGGAGGCGCGGGGCGCGCCGCTGGCCCGCGACGAGCGCGGCGACCTGCGCACCACCGGCCCCGCGGACGGGCCCCGCATCGTGTTCCACGCCACGTGGACGGATTCCGTGGCGCAGCTGCAGGCGGGGGCGCTCTGGGTGCAGATGCCGGATTCGCGGCTGGTGCCGCTGGGGCAGGAGGTGGAGGTGGTGGCGGACGTGGTTCCCGGCTTTTTTGACCCCACGCGCACGGTGGTGGTGTACGAGGCGGACCGCGAAATCCGCATGCGCGACCTGCGCTCGGGAACCACGCGCACAGTGGGGCGGGGCGTGGCGCCGCGGGTGGTGCCGTTTACCGAGGAGTTCGTCTTTGTGCGCGAGGTGCCCGGCGCGCGCACGGTGGCGGCGGACGGGGGCGTGCTGATGGAGTACGAAGTGCTGCGCTCGTCCTTTGGCGACGAGGCGCCGCGGGTGATCGGGCGCCTGACGGCCACGTCGCGCACGGAGACGCGCGGCGGCGCCTCGCCGGTGCGGTGGATGGTGGTGGGCGAGGGGCGCGAGGGCTTTGTGCTGCGCGGGCCGGGCATCACCCCATTCCCCCTGGCGGGCCCGTTTGAGCAGGGGGCGCCGCGGCCCTGAGGAGGATGGACCGGGGGTTGCGTCGGCGGCGCCGGGGCGCGGGGAGGCCCGTGTCCCGGCGGCGTGTTTGCGGGGCCGGGGGGACGGACGCGGGATTGCAACCTGAATCGACGAGATGATGCAGAGCGATGGGCTGAACGTTGCGCGGCTGCTGCTGACGGTGGTGCGCTGGAGCGATGAAACGGGGTGGGAGGGGTTCCGCGCGTCCATCGAGCACGGGCTGGAGACCGGGATCGGCGGATTCATCCTCTTTGGCGGCGGCGCGGAGCAGGTGCGGGCGCTCACGGACGAGCTGCACCGCCGCTCGCGCCATCCCCTGCTGATCGCCAGCGACCTGGAGCGCGGCGCGGGGCAGCAGTTCCGCGGCGCCACCCCGCTCCCCCCCGCCGCGGCCATCGGCTGGCTGAACGACGAGGCCATCGCGGAGCGCGCCGGCGAATTGACGGCCCGCGAGGCGCGCGCGCTGGGCGTCAACTGGGTGTACGCGCCCGTGGCGGACGTGGACCTGGAGCCGGAGAACCCCATCATCGGGGTGCGGGCGTTCGGGGCGGAGCCGGACGCGGTGGGGCGGCAGGTGGCGGCCTGGGTGCGCGGGTGCGCGCGGGGCGGCGCGCTGTCGTGCGCCAAGCACTTTCCCGGACACGGCCGCACCGTGGGCGACTCGCACGTGGAGAAGCCGACGGTGCGCGCCTCGCGCGAGCTGCTGGAGCAGGACCTGGCCCCGTTCCGCGCCGCGGTGCAGGCCGGCGCCGATTCGCTCATGACGGCGCACGTGGCGTATCCCGCGCTGGACCCGGAGGGCCGCCCCGCCACCCTGTCGCCCAGCATCCTGCGCACGCTGCTGCGCGACGAGATGCAGTTCCGCGGGCTGGTGGTGACGGACGCCATCATCATGGAGGGGTTGACGGAGGGGGGCAGCGAGGCCGAGGCGTCGGTGCAGGCGCTGGCCGCCGGCTGCGACGTGCTCCTGTACCCGCAGGACGCGGACGCGGTGATTCGCGAGGTGCGGGCGGCGATGGAAGACGGCCGCCTTCCCCGCGAGCGGGTGGAGGACGCGCTGCGGCGCACGGCCGAGGCGGCGGAGCGGGTGGCCGGCGCGATCCCGGACGCCACCGTGGGGCGCGACGAGGACCGGCGGTGGGCGCTGGACATCGCCGTGCGCTCGCTGCGCGTGTGCCGCGGCACGCCGGCCATCCCCGCGGGGCGGGTGAAGCTGGAAGAGGTGGAGGACGACCTGGGCGGTCCGTGGCCTCCGTATCCCCGCGTCGCCTTTCCCGCCGCGCTGCAGGCCGCCGGGATCGAGCTGGCGGAGGACGGCGCGCCGCTGATCGCGGTCTACTCCGACATCCGCGCGTGGAAGGGGCGCCCCGGCATCAGCGCGGCGGCCCGCGCGCGCGTGGCGGAACTGCTGGCCGCGCACCCGGATGCCACCGTGGTCCTGTTCAGCCATCCGCGCCTGGCGGGCGAGCTGCCGGACGCGCGGCACCTGCTGGCCTGCTGGGGCGGCGAGGGGATCATGCAGGAGGCCGCGGTTGCGTGGCTCACGGGGACGGCGGAGGGGATGGTGGGGCTGGGGGGCGGGCTGGACCGGTAGGAAGGGCAGGGGAAAGGGAATAGGGAATAGGGAATAGGGAATAGGAAATAGGGAATAGGGAATAGGGCACGACGGGGTGGGATCGGGGCGTCGGGCGGGGGCGCATGCTGAGGCGGCCCTCTCCCGCCCAGTTCCCTGTCCCGCGAGCGGGTGAGGGGGAGCCGTTCGGCGCCGGAGCACGGTCGGCGCGTCTGGCCGCCCTCTTTGGCGTCGTGCACCCCGGCTGTCCGGGCTCCTCCTCCGCGGCGGATTGGTTTCTGTGCCGGAGCGCCGCCCTCAGGCAGCGGAAGTACTTTCGTACTTTCGTACTTTCGTACTTTCGTACTTTCGTACCTCCCTCCCGCACTCCGCACTCCGCACTCCGCGCTCCGCACTTCTTTCCCCTCCCTCCCCGCCCTTGGTTCCGATATTGCGCTCGGAGTGGCAGCTTCTTCACACCCTACACACTCCGGGACCACCGTGAACCAGCCTCGCCGCGCGCCGTCCATCTTCGACCTGTTCGGCCAGCGCAAGATGGCGGCTCTGCTGCTCCTGGGCTTTTCGTCCGGGATGCCGCTGTACCTTACCAGCAAGACGCTGCAGGCGTGGATGACGGTGGAAGGCGTGGACCTTTCCACCGTGGGCAAGGTGAGTTGGCTGGCCCTGCCGTACTCGCTCAAGTTCCTGTGGGCGCCCATCCTGGACCGCTACGTGCCGCCTTTCCTGGGGCGCCGCCGCGGCTGGCTGCTCATCACCCAGGTGATGCTGGGGCTGCTGATCGCCGGCATGGCGCTGCACGATCCCAGGGACGCGCTGTTCCTGATGTTCATCAACACGGTGCTGATCGCCTTTTTCAGCGCCACGCAGGACATCGCGGTGGATGCGTACGGCGTGGACGTGCTGGAGGAGCGCGAGATGGGCGCGGGCGCGTCGCTCAAGGTGATGGGCTACCGCATCGCCATGATCCTTACCGGCGGCCTCGCCCTGGTAATGGCCAACTCGCTCCCGTGGGCCACGGTGTACGTCATCATGGGCGCCTTCATGCTCGTGGGCGTGCTGGGCACGCTCATGGCGCCGGAGCCGGTGCTGCGCGAAGGCCCGCCCGCCACGCTGGCCAGCGCCGTGGTGCACCCGTTCATGGAGTTCTTTCGCCGCGCCGGGCCGGTGCTGGCGCCGGTCATTCTCCTCTTTACCGTGCTGTACTCGCTGTCTGACCGGCTGGTGCAGAACATGGCCAACCCGTTTCTGCTGGCGAAGGGGTACACGCTGGTGGAGATCGGCACGATCACCCAGGCGTTGGGGCTCGCGGCCACGATCGTGGGCGTGGTGGTGGGCGGCGTGTTCGTCGCCAAGCTGGGCATCAACCGCTCGCTCTGGGTGCTCGCGTTCATTCAGATGGGGAGCAACCTGGCGTACTACATGCTCGCCGTCCGCCCCAAGAGCACCGGCCTGCTTACCGGCGCCATTCTGGTGGAAAATTTCAGCGGGGGGCTGGTGACGGCCGGGTTTGTCGCCTTTCTGATGTCGCTCAGCAGCCGCCAGTTCAGCGCGACGCAGTATGCGCTGCTCAGCAGCCTGATGGCGTTCGGGCGAGACTTCATCGGCGGGTACGCGGGTGACGTGGCACAGAGGTCGGGGTGGCCGGGCTTCTTTCTGATCTCCATCGCGGCGGGGATTCCCGCGCTGCTGCTGCTCCCCATCATCGCCCCGCTCACGCGCGAGAACCCGCGCGGCGCGGCGGAGCACACGGGCGAGGTGACTGACGATCCCGACCTCGCGCGCGGCTGACGGCCGCCGCGCCTTCTTCGCCATCCACCGCACCGTTCAGCCGGCCCGCGCATGCCGCGGGCCGGCTGTCTGCTGTCCGGCGCACGGGGGCGGGGCGCGGGCAGCGCGGGCAACGGATCGCGACGGATTGTGCCTTTGCATCTTGTCGTTCTGCCTTCGCTTCGCCCGTGTCCCCAGGTCCGCGCATTCCGCCGGAGCGGTGCCGCGGCGCCCCGTTTGACCTGCGGGCCCACGCCCCTGAATGGCGGAATGCAGGCGCCCGGTGTAGTACGGATTGCGACGATTAACTCCTAATCATATGTTTGTCTCCGCGGGCGTGGCTCCCGCACCCCTCCTCCTCCCTTTCTGGCAGGTTCCCCATGAAGAGCACCAAGCTGAAGCTGGACCTCGACGCGCTGCAGATCGCCTCGTTCGCCACGCAGGCCTCCGCCGCCGACGCGAAGGGCACCGTGAACGCCAACAGCGATCCCGTGAGCATCACGCTCACCATCGGAACGCTGATTACCCGCCTGCTCTGCACCACGACCGAGTAAGGCCGATGGCGGGAACCGCGGGGTCGCCGTGGTTCCCGTCACCGTTTTTGGGGCAGATGCCCCCCATTCTTGTCCTCCGGACTCCTTCAAAGGACTTCTCGTGACGAACAAGCTCAAGCTGGATCTGGACGCGCTGCAGGTTGCCTCGTTCGCGACGCAGACGCCGGACGCGGACGCGCAGGGCACCGTGGCCGCGCACAGCGATTCCATCGTCATCCTCACCATCACCAGCAGCAGCCTGCTCACGCCCATGCTCCCCGGCGTCAGCGACTGAGAACCGGCGGACCCCCGCCCGCGTTCCCTTTCGTCGCTTCTCCTCGCGCCAGGCGGCACACGCTCGCGGTGGGCAGGGTCCGGGTCCCGCCGTTGGCTTCAGGACGGTGTTCCCCGATTCCGCACCCTTTTGTGAGCCGTACGGCGCCACACCGGGCCGGAAGACCGTTGCGGTCTTCCGGCCCGGTTGGTCTTTTGAGGCCAGCCCTTTTCTTGCAACGATCCCCGCGACCGCCCGTGCGGCGGTGCACCCCCAACCTGGAGCGCGTACGGGATGTGGCGATCGTCGCTGGTTTCCGGAGTTCTTGTCGTTGCCGCGGCGGGCTGCACCGCGGCCCCGCGCACCGCGCCGGAGCCCCGGCCCGCCGCCGCCCCGCGCGCCATGAGTGACAGCGTCGCGGGGGATGGGCGAACGTGGACGCAGCCCGTCATCCGCAACGCGCTTCCCGCCATCCCCGCGCGCACCGGCCCGCTCCGCATCGACCTGCCGTATCCCGGCGAGGGCTACGCCGTTTCCGTCGCGGACAGCAACTTCATCTTCGGCAGCGTGGGCACCGGTGGCGCCACGCTCACCATCAACGGCGCCCCGGTGCAGGTGGCGCCCAACGGTGCCTTTCTCGCATTTCTCCCCGTGCCGCGCGACGGGCTGTACCGGCTGGAGGCGGTGCGCGGGAGCGAGCGCGCCGGCCTGCAGCGCCGCGTCCGGGTGCCCGCGCTGGGGACGGGGCCGGGGGAAACGGGGATCGTCGCGGGATCGGTCACGCCCGCCGGGACGCTGACGGGGGTGGAGGGCGAGCGGATTACGGTGCGCTTTCGCGGCGCCGCGGGCGGGCGGGCGGTGCTGCTGCTCCCGGACGGGCGCGCGGTTCCCCTGGTGGAGCGCCGCGTGGTGGAGCGCGCGGAAGCCTTCATGCAGGAGCGCGCCGTGGCCGCGCGCGAGGTGACGGAGTACGCCGGATCGTTCGCGCTCACGCAGCCCATCGCCTTTCGCGACACCGCCGCGCGCGCCCCGACGCTGGTGGGCGCGGATCCGGGCGCGCGCTCGGCGGTGATCGAGTTCACCCACAGCGGGCGGACGACCCAGCAGCCGCTCGCGCTGGCCTCCGGTGTGCTGCGCGCGGGGGAAACGCGCACGGGCGTGGCGGCCAGCGGGCGCGCGGAGGGGAACGTGATCGGGACGGCGATTCCGGGCTCGGGGACGCCGTACGAGTGGTTCTTTCCCAACGGCACGCGCTTCACCATCGACGGCGAGCGGGAAGGCGCGTACCGCGTGCGCCTCTCGCGCGACCAGTCGGTGTGGGTGCCCGCGGCGGACGTGCGGCTGGAGCCCGCCGGCGCGCCGCCGGTGGCGGGAACAGTAGGGACGGTGCGGCTCGAGCCCGCCGCCGAGTGGACGGACGTGCGCGTGGTGACCAGCGACCGGCTTCCGTTCGAGGTGCACGCGGAAGAGCGCGCGCTGGAAATCCGCGTCTACGGCGCCGAGACGCGCACCAACTGGCTGCAGTACGGGGCGACGGACCCCATGGTGCGGCGGGCGGAGTGGCGGCAGGAGGCGGACGACCGGTACGTGGTGCGGCTGGAGCTGAACCAGCCGGTGTGGGGATGGCGCTCGTTCTGGGACGCGTCGGGCGCGCTGGTCGTGCGCGTGCGGCGCGCGCCCCCGATCGATGCGGGCGCGCCCATGCGCGGGCTGCGGATCGCGCTGGACGCGGGCCATCCGCCGGGCGGCGCCATCGGGCCGACGGGGCTCACGGAAGCGGAGGCCAACCTGGCCATCACCAAGCGTCTGGTGACGATGCTGCGGACGGCCGGCGCCGAGGTGATCGAGACGCGGCCGGACCCGTCGCCGGTGGACCTGGGCGCGCGGCCGCTGCAGGCGGCGCAGCAGAACGCGCACCTGCTGGTCTCCATCCACAACAACGCCTTTCCCGACGGCGTGAACCCGATGGAGAACAACGGGACGACGGTGTTCTACAACCACGCGCCGTCGCTGGACCTCGCGCGGCGGATGCAGGCGGAACTGGTGGCGGAACTGGGATTGCGCGACCTGGGGGTGGCGCGCGCGGACCTGGCGCTGGTGCGGCCCACGTGGATGCCGTCGGTGCTGACGGAAACCATGTTCCTGATGGTGCCGCAGCAGGAGGCGGCCCTGCGCGATCCCGCGGTGCACGAGCGCATCGCCCGCGCGCACTTTCGCGCCATCGAGGGTTACCTGCGGGCACGCGCGGGGCGGTAGGCGGGTTGGGGCCGCAGCGTTTGGGGATGGATTTGGCTTGAGCGGGCTGGTCACCGAGCCCACCGAGCCCACCGAGCCCACCGAGCCCACCGAGCCCACCGAGCCGATCGAGTCCACCAAGCCGATCGAGCCCACCGAGCCGGTCGAGCCGACTGAGCTCACCGAGCCGGCTGAGCCCACCGAGCCGGTCGAGCCGACCGAGCCGGCTGAGCCCACTGAGGCGGCTGAGCCTACCGAGCCGGCTGAGCTCACCGAGCCGGCTGAGCCCACCGAGCCGGCTGAGCCCACCGAGCCCACCGAGCCCGCTGAGCCGCTGAGCCGCTGAGCCGCTGAGCCCGCTGAGCCCGCTGAGCCCGCTGAGCCTGATTAGCCTGCTGAGCCTGATTAGCCTGTTGAGCCCGCTGAGCGAATGAATTCGCCGCAACAACGGCGGAAAGTCCCCCCAAACGGACGGGGGGACTTCACCTGCACGATGGTTCGAGTGCCGGTGGGGTGAGCGAGTGAACTCGCCGCAACAACTGCTGGAAGCCTCACGATACTGCCGTGAGGCTGCTCCGGCCCTGGAGATCAGGTCGGTGCGAATTCTGCCCTCGCACTGAGGTCTCGCTTTTTCCCGCGACAGCGGGGAAGAGGTAAGCGTGCAGCGCGACCGTTTCGCCGCCGCAGGCTCTCCTGAGCGGATGAATCCGCCGCTCGAACAGCGGTAAGCCCCGACTCGTGGCCGCTGTCGCGTCCACGATCGCGGCTTGACCCGACGCGCCGCGGCCGGCGGGCGCGCGCCGACCTGTCCCCCGCGCCGAACGGCTCCCCCTCGCCCGCTTGCGGGAGAGGGGGTTGGGGGGAGAGGGGTGCCTCAGCATGCGCCAAGACTCACCGTCAGCCGCGCACGCACTCTCGTACTTTCGTACTTTCGTACTTTCGCACTTCCGCCCCCGCAATCTCGCTCGATGAAGCTTCCATCCATCCCCCGCGCCCTTTTCGCGGCCCTGGTGCTCGCGGCGGCGGTTCCTCGCCCATCCGCCGCGCAGGTGGCGCCGGACGCGCGATGGTTCACGTTCGATACGGAACACTTTCAGGTGCACTACAGCCCCGGGCTGGAGACGCTCGCCCGGCGCGCCGCAGCCCGCGCGGAGGCGGCGCACGTGCGCCTGGCGGAGGCGTTCGTGGGCCCGCCGTCCGGCCGCGTGCACCTGGTGGTGGCCGACAACATGGACGCGGCCAACGGCAACGCCACCCCGCTGCCGCGCAATCGCATCGTCATCTACGCCCACCCGCCGCTGGAAGAGCCGTCGCTGGCCTTTTCATACGACTGGGTGGACCTGGTGGTCACGCACGAGTTGGTGCACATCTACCACCTGGACTACGCGTCGGGGCCGCTGCGGGGGCTGCGCTCCGTGCTGGGCCGCAATCCGCTGCTCTTTCCCAACCTGTTCCTTTCGCGGTGGACCACGGAGGGGATGGCCACCTACCTGGAATCGCGCCTGACCGGCGCGGGACGCGTGCGCGGCAGCTTTCACGACATGGTGCTGCGGACGGCCATCCTGGAGGACCGCTTCTTTTCCATCGACCGCGTCACCGGCGATCCGGTCAGCTGGCCCGGCGGCAACGCGGCGTACGTGTACGGATCGGAGTTCGAGGACTGGCTGGCGCGCCGCTACGGCCAGGAGCGGGCGGGCGAGTTCGTGCGCGTGGTGGGCCGGCGGCTGATTCCATATCGAGTCGACGACGCCGCCCGCACTGCGTACGGCCAGTCGTTCAGCGATGCCTACACTGAATGGAATGCGGAGCTGGACGCGCGCTACCGCGGCCTGGCGGACTCGCTGCGCCGGGAGGGGATCACCCAGGCGGAGGTGCTGACGCCGTACGGGCGTGCCACGCAGTTCCCGCGCTGGTCGCCAGATGGGTCCCGCATTGCATTTGCCGCCAGCACCGGGCGCGACGAGCCGTCTACGCGCACGGTGGACCTGCAGGGCCGCGAGGAGATCCTGGCCGCGCGGACCACGGTGGGGCCGCTGAGCTGGCGGCGGGACGGACGGTCGCTGGTCACCTCGCAGCTGGACCTGGTGGATCCGTACCGCATGTACGGCGACCTGTACGACGTGCGCGCCGGCGACGCGGACCGGCTGACCCGCGGCGCACGGCTCTCGGAGCCGGACGTGGCGGCGGACGGGCGCATCGTCGCCATCCAGGGCGGCGGCGACACGACGGTGATCGTCATCGCCGGCGCGCGGGGGGAGAACCGCCGCGCCATTACGCGGGGCAATCCGGACGAGCGGTGGACCGCGCCGCGCTGGTCGCCGGACGGGTCGCGCATCGCCGTGGCGCGCGTGCGCACGGGCGGACTGTACGACGTGGTGGTGATGGACACGGACGGCCGCGTGGTGCGCGAACTCACGCAGGACCGCGCGCTGGACATGAACCCCGCGTGGTCGCCGGACGGCCGCTACGTCCTGTTTTCATCCGACCGCACCGGCATCCCCAATCTGTACGCGTACGACCTGCGGGATGGGCGGCTGATGCAGGTGAGCAACGTGACCTCCGGCGCGTTTCAGCCGGACGTGTCGCCGGACGGGCGATGGATCGCGTTCAGCCTGTACCGCGCGGACGGGTATCACGTGGCGCGGATGCCGTTCGATCCTTCCGGGTGGCGACCCGCGCCTCCCGCCACGGGCGACTTCGGCTCGCCCCCGCGCGATGCCGCGGAGTTCACGCGCACGGCGGGCGGCCCGTCGCGCCCCTACTCGCCCTGGCGCACCCTCGCGCCGACGTCGTGGACGCCCACGCTGGTTTCGGATGAAGTGCTGGATGCGGGGATCGGCTTCGGGATCGCGGGATCGGACATCATCGAACGCCACGCCTATGCCCTGAACGCGCTGGTCTATGCGGATGGGCGGACGTCGGCCTCCGCGGGATATCTGTTCCGCGGGCTGGGCGTGCCGGTGATCGGCGCGTCGGCGTTTCAGGAGTGGGACGTGCTTTCCGCAGAGGCGCCGGGCGGGAGGGCGCTGCTGGAGCGGGAGCGTTCCGCGTCGCTGGTGGCCACGGTGCCGCTGCCGCGCTTTCGCTCGTACACGTGGGCGAGCGCGGGGCTGAACGTGCGCGACCGCCATTTCGAGTACCGCGGCTCCGGCCCGGACCTGGACGCGGACCGCGGGGCGGACGTGGGCGCGGTGCTCACTCTGGGGCGCACGACGGCGCGCGGCTTTGCGTACAGCATCAGCCAGGAGCAAGGGTGGCTGGCCGCGGCCACGGTGGAGGGGCGCCGCTACACGGCGGAGGGTGCGCCGGGTGACCCGCGCGGCTACCTGCGGCTGGCGGGGCGCACGCAGGGCTACCGCCCCCTTCGCGGCGGCGGCTTTTCGCGCCACGCGCTCGCGGCGCGGGTGATGGCGGCGGCGGACGTGGGGTCGCGCGCCCCGGGCTTCACCGTGGGCGGGGTGACGGCCAGCAGCATCGCCTCGCCGCTGGGAACCGGAACGGGGATCGGCGCCCGGCCG